>NZ_JBHWUI010000003.1:0-151781 GCF_042737525.1 Kitasatospora sp. NPDC059973
GGTTTCGGCAGCGGGGTCGGGCGGCGGATCGTCCTCCTCGTCGTCGAAGAGGATGGCGTACGCACGCCGCCAGTGGACCCGGTCGGCCAGCGCCGCCCGGCCCACGGCCGGCAGCAGGTCACCGAAGTAGGTGACGCCCTCGTGATCGCGCTGGGTGCCGGTGCGGGGCAGGATCGCCCGCACCAGCGCCACGGCTCCGGCCGCCCAGAGCGCGCCGCCGAGGGCGAGCAGGACGGCGGCGAGGCCGGTGGGCCGGCCGTCCGGCCAGCTGCGGCCGAGCAGCAGGGCCGGCAGGCCGAGGGCGGCGGTGAGCAGGATCGAGGCCTTGGTGTCGGCCCGGCCGATGTCCTCGCGGACGGCGGCCAGCAGGCGGTCCGCGACGAAGCGGGCCTCGTCGGGGGCGGGTGCCTGCGGGGACGGGATCGGGGATGCGGTCGGGGTCGGGGACGTGGTCGAGGTGGCGGCGGGGGGCGGTATCGGGGGCACGGTGGTGGTGCGGGGGTCGGGCACGGCTCACCACCCGCCGTTCGGCGACCAGGGCCGGTCGTCGTCGCGGGCGTCGTCGGGGGCGTGGTCGGGGGCGTGATCGCGGCGCCGGCCCCAGTCGCGGTCGCGGTCGCGGTCGCGGTCCGGGCCGTGATCGTCGGTGCGCGGGGAGCCGGTCCGGGGCCCGGGGGCGTCGCGGGCCGGGGCGGGTTCCCAGTCGTCGAAGGCCTCGCTGGGCCGGCGTCGAAGCCGGGTGTCGGCGGCGGGCCGCTGCGGCGGAGCCGGGTCGGCCTCCAACCAGGAGGGCGTGTAGGGGCGTTGGCCGCCCGGACGGTCCGTCCGGTCGGTTCGGCGGTCGTCCGGCTCGGACCACCGGTTCTCGCGCTGCTCCGTACGGCGGTCGTTCCGGTGCGCGGCCCCTTCGTGCCGGGTGTCGCCGGGGCCGTCCGCCCTGGTGATCCGATCGTCCCGGCGGTCGTTCCGGTGGCGCTCGCTCCGGTTGGTGTCGCTCCGGTGGCCGTCGCTCCGGTGGCCGTCGCGGCGGTTGTCGTCGTGGCGGTCCGACCGGTCGTCCCAGCTGCTGCGGCGCTCGTCCCACCGGCTGTCGTTCCAGCTGTCGTTCCAGCCGTCGTTCCGGTCGCTGTTCCGGTCGTCCTTACGGTCGTCGTTCCGGTCGTCGTTTCGGCTGCCGTCGCGATCGTGCCGGCGGTTCGACCGGTCCGACCGGTCGTCCCGGTGCTCGTCCCAGCGGTCGTCCGGGCCGTCGTCGTGCTGCCGGCCGGGCGGCAGCTCGCGGCGCGGCGGTGCGGGCCGCACCGGCGGTCGGCCGAAGCTGCCCTCCACCCGGTACGCCCCGGTGCCCAGCAGCTCCCGGACCTGGCTCTCCAGTTCGGCGGACTGGATCACCCCCTTCTCGACCAGGTCCAGGGTGTGGTCGAGGAGTTCGCGCCGGTCCTGGCGGGCCTCCTGGCGCAGCAGCTCCATGAAGGCCCGGGCCTCCGCCGGGTTGTCGGCGAGCATGAAGCAGATCTGGCTCCACTCGCCGCCTTCGAGCATCACCCGGAACTTCTGCATCCGCAGCTGGAGCAGTTCGCCGCTGTGGTGTTCGCCGGCCAGGTCGTGCGCGTGCTCCCGCTCGGCCATCGTCCCCCGGTGGTCGTCGTCCCGGACCTGCTCGGCCTGCGCGATCGCCTTGCGGTCCACCGTGAAGCGGATGTACAACTCGGCCCGCAGGCCGAGGTCGTAGCCCAGGTCGTCCCACTGGCCGTTGCGGCAGGCGGACTTGACGGCGCGGTCGGCCTCGGTCGCGGCGGTGATCGGGTAGCCCGCGCAGACCCCGCGCAGGCGCTCGGTGAGCGGGGCCCGCAGCCGGACGGCGACGTTGGTGACCTGCTCGTCCACCACCTTGAGGTAGTCGGTGACCGTCCACTGGATGTCGGCCTCGACCTCGAAGAAGGTGGTGCCGCCCGCGGCCGGGACCTGCAGCGACACCCGGGTCATATGGGTGCCCCGCGCCACCTCGCAGACCGTCACCGGGCGGGCCATGAACGGGCGGCCGACGTGCTCGCTGCCCCGGGCGGTGATGATGCTGTGGCCGCCGTTGCGGTAGAAGAGCACCTGGGCGACGCCGGCACCGGGCTGCGGGAGGCCGCCCTCCGGGCGCGGGTACTCCTTGAGCAGCGGGCCTGCCGGGTGCACCGAGGAGGCGCCGCCCCGGCCGGGGGACTTCCGGCCCGCCTTCGGGTCGTCCGTCATCGTTCGTCCTCCTCGGTGTCCCTGCGCTGCCGGTCCGTGCGCTGTTCGTCCGTGTGCCGCCGGTCCGTGCGGTTCGGGTCGGGGGCGGGGCGGCTCCGGTCCGGACGGCCGACGGGGGCGGGCCGGGCCTCGGGGGCGGGGCGGCCCTCGGTGGCGAGGTGCCAGAGGCGGCGGGCCGCCGCCTTGTCCAGCGGGGCGTCGGGATCCTTCATCATCCGGCGCAACAACCAGTCCAGGAGTTGCCGTTCGCGGTCCCCGCCGAGCAGTGACGGCAGCAGCGCGGCCAGGCCCCGCCGGGTGTCCGGCCCGCCCTCCAGGCCGCCGTCCTCCTCGGGGACGGCCCCGCGCAACCAGTACTCCAGGCAGTCCGTGGCGGCCTCGTGGGAGCGCGGGGTGCGCAGCGCCGTCCACATCAGGTCGGCCAGGGCCCGGACCCGGTCCGGCCGGGTCACGGCGAGGGCCAGCGGCAGCGGCCAGTCCAGGTGGTCCGCGAGGTCCGGCGAGGCCTCGCCGTCCCAGACCTCGCCGACCGTGGTCACCGCCAGCCGGACGATGGTGAGCAGCCCCAGGTCCTGGTGCGGCACGCGGCGGTCGGCCGTCCAGTCGGCGATCCGGCGCAGGACCGCGCGGTCGTCGGGGCCGGACAGCAGCCGGACGGCGCTGTGCGAGACGAGCGGCGCCTGGTCGTCGTGCTCGTCGGTGCCGATCCGGGCCAGCCGGTCCAGCGCCTCCTCCACCGGGGCGATGTGGCCGAAGCCGAGGGCCATCGCGGCGGTCCAGCGCAGCCGCACCGAGTCGGACCTCGTCCAGTCCCGGACCAGGGCCCGGACGGCGGGCCGGTGGCTCTCGTGCCGGGCGGTCTGGTCGAGCACGGTCGCCGCGAAGGCGCGGCGCTGGGTGGCGGGGGCGGTGGCCATCGGGCGGACCAGCTTCTCGTAGCCGGTGGCGAAGTCCCGGGAGCACAGCTCGCCCGAGGCCAGCGCGGCCCGGACCCAGACCTCGGGGCGCGGGTCGTCGGCGAGCAGCCGCATCCAGCGGATCACCGGTTCGCGGGCCGGGTGGTGGCGGTCCCAGACCTCGGCGAGGACGGCGGCGGGCAGGGCGGCACCCCGGTAGCGGACGACCCGGGCGGGTGCGCCGACACCGGCCGTCTCGACCTCGCCGTCGGTCAACTCGGCCCGCAGGAAGGCGAGGTCGGAGGCCGGGTCGTCGCAGAACAGCGGCCGGGCGGGCGCGTTGGCGGGATCGCGGGCGACCGCGAACTCCCAGGTGAGCAGGTGCGCGGCCTCCGCGACGGTGCTGTGCGCCGAGCCGTTCAGGACGGCGAGGGCGATCCGGGACGCGGTGGGGTGCAGCACGGTGGCGGCCGAGCGTCCGTGGTCCCCGGCGGTGTCGGCGATCTCGCGGTCGGCGCCCGCGAACCACTGCTGGGCCTGCTGCGGGGCGAGGCTGGCGCAGCCGTCCAGCAGGTCCTGGCGGGTGAGCCGGCCGAGCACGTGGGCGGAGACCAGGTCGGCGAGCAGCTCGGCCTCGGCGGGGCGGAGGTCCTCCAGGCCGACGGCGGCGCGCACCTCCGGGTCGTCGACCAGTTCCTCGGCACGCCCGAACGCGTCGGGGTCGGTCCGGAACGGCTCCCCGGTGGACCCTGCTGCGGACCCGGTGGACCCGGTGGACCCGGTGTACCCGGTGGACCCTGCCGCGGACCCGGCGTCGGACTCCGCGTCCGGGTGCTCGCCGCCCGCCCCGGCGGGCTCCGCCGCGAGGCGCTCGGCCAGCCGGGCCCGGAGCAGTTCCTCGGTGGGCGCCGGCGGGCAGATCAGGCCGTACCGCCCGGCGAGCAGCGGGGCGGCGGCGGGGCCGGCGGCGACCACCAGGACCGCGAAGGAGTCCCGGGCGACGAGGGCAGCGGCGAGCGCGTCGAGTTCGAACTCGTCGGGCGGCAGTACCGTGCGTCCCCCGCCGGACGGGAGTTCGAGCAGGTAGCCGCGGTCGCGGTCCTCGCCCTCGGCGACCACGGTGGTCAGCCGGGGCACCCGGGTGTCCGGCGCGATCCGGGAGACCCGGGCGGGCGGCTTCTCGCCGGCCGCCCCGCCGGGCTCCGCCCCGGCCGCGGGCTGCGCGGGGCCCGCCTGGGTCAGTTCGTCGAGCAGCGCCAGCGCGGTGCACGTCCGGCCGGTGCCCGGGGCGGCGGCGAGCACCAGCACGCGCTGGCGGCGCAGCGCCCGCTGGAGGCCCACGTACCCCTCCGGCTCGCGGTAGATCCGGCGGACCCGGCGCAGTTCCGCCTCCGGCACCGGGCCGCTGACCGCGCCGACCGCCTGCCGGCCGTCCAGGCTGAGGTGGACGTCGCCGATGTGGGCGCGGTGGAACACCGAGCGGTCGAAGAGGTTGTGGTCGCCGCCGACCTGGTAGGAGGACCGGGCCGAGCGGTGGGCGCGGGAGGTGGCGGCCATCCCGGTGGCGGCGCCGCCCTCGTCCTCCTGCTCGTCCAGGAGGCGGTCGCGGCTGCGTTCGCGGAAGCGGCCGGCGGCGCGCTCGCGTTCGGAGCGCTCCTGCTCCTCGCCGTCCTGTTCGGCGCGCCCCGGCTCCTCCCGGTCGGCCTCGGCGCGCGGTGGCTCGTCCCCGGTGCGCACCGGCTCGTCGCCGGCCGGCGGCTGCGGCCCGCGGTCCCGCTCGGGGCGGTCCGGCCCGGGGCGCTCCCGGTCGGCGCGGTCGCGCCCGGGGCGGTGCTCACCGCGGCGGTCCCGGTCGCCCGGCTCGCGGCCGCGGTCGTGGTGCCCGCGGTTCTCGGGCCCGCCGGCCCGGGGCTCCGGGCGGGGCTCCGGCCGCCGGGCGGCGCGCTCGCGCGGCTCCTCCGCCCTGCGCTCGGCGGGTGCCTCGGTGGTGCCGGCGGGCTCAGCCACGGCGGTCTCCCTCGGTGGTGCGGCCGATGTGGACCGGCGCCTGGTACGTGTTGTCGTGGTGCACCGAGAGGTCCCCGGCGACGGTGGTGCCGTGGGGCAGACCGGTGGCGACCGGGTCCGCGGCGGGCCCGGGGCGGGGCTCGGTCCGGTGCGGGGCGCTCCCGGCCGCGTGGTCCGGTGCGCCCGTCGTGCCGCCGTCGGCCGTCCCGCCGCGAGCCGGCTCCCCTGTGGTCGGCTCGTCGGCGGGCGGCCCCTCGGCGGACGTGCCGCCGCCCTCGGGTACCGGGACGGGCCGTGGCCTGCCCGGCAGCCGGAGCCAGGCGTGCACCCCGCCGTCCTTGAGCCGCAGTCGCGCCGGAGCGTAGTGCTCGGGGTCGACGAAGCGGCCGCCGTGGCAGACGACCTCCCGGTACAGGGAGTCGGAGACGACCACCACCAGGTCGGCCCGGTCGCGTTCGAGCAGCCGGCGTGCGGCGTCCGAGTCGGTGAGCCGGCAGGCGAGGTCGACGGCGTGGCCGCTGATCCCCTGGGCGTCGTGCGTGACGGGGCCGACGTGCAGGCCGATCCGGAGCCCGAGCGGCATCCGCAGGTCGCGGTTGTCCTGGCGCAGCTGCTCGTGCACCTCGGCCACCCAGACGCCGATGATCCGGGCCGGCGGGACGGTCGAGGCGATGGCCGCCAGGATGCCGTCGCCGCGGTCCTCGCGGTGGACGAGCCGGGCCGGCACCCCGGCCCGGGCGAACGCCCGGTCGAGGACGGCGTAGAGCTGCCGGCGCATCCGGGTCTTGCCCTGGTCGTCGTAGGACCCGGACCGCCGGACGTCCACGCCCACGACCAGCTCGTACACCGCGTCGACTGCCTGGTCGTCCACGTCCACCCCCATGGTTGTCTCTGCCACACCGTCAGGATTGCCTGCCGCGCGCCGGGTTGTCTGTGACCGTTTACATGCGCCGTGCGGTGACGCCCGGCCGCGCCTCATGTGCGCCGTCGCGCCTCCGGCCGCTGCTCGGCCGGTCCCCGCGCGAGCAGCAGCAGCGGGGCGGGGGCGAGGATCTCGACCTGCCGGGTGCCGGTGCGCACCAGGCCCTGGTCGCGCAGGAGTCTGAGCGCCTTGGCCACCGCCTCGCGGGTGGCGCCGACGGTCGCGGCGAGGTCCTCCTGGGCGAGGTGGACGACCGCGGCGGCGCCGTCCCGGCCCGGCCGGGAGGTGGCGTCGGTGCCGGAGAGCTCCACCAGGCGGCGGGCGAGTCGCTGGACCACGGTGAGCGAGGCGAGCGCGGACCGTTCGCGGTCCGAGTCCCTCAGCCGGGAGGCCAGTTGGGTCATCACCTGGCTGCCGACCCGGGGGCTTTCGGCCAGGAACCGGCGGAAGCTGTCGCCGGGGATCACCAGGGTCTTGACGGGCCCGAGCGCCTGGACCGTCGCACTGCGCGGTCGCTGGTCCAACGCGGCCAGCTCGCCGATGAGTTCACCCGGTCCGCGCAGGCCGAGCACGAGCCGGGTCGCCCCCCGGTCGATGGCCGTGAAGACCATGGACCAGCCGGCCAGCACCAGCAGGACGTGCGTGGACCGGTCGCCCTCGGAGAGCAGGTGCTGCTCCGGCCGGAACGTCCGCTCGGCCCCGAGCGAGACCAGGGCTTCGAGATCGTGGGCGGTGAGTGTTCGGGCGAAGGGCTGGTCGCCGCCGAGCAGACCCATGTCACCTCCTGGTCCTCACCAACCGTCTTGATCCGCTCCGACGTTGGGAGATCGTAGACCTGCCGGAGGAGGAATTTGGCCGAATTTCTCGCGACGGGAGCGATGTGGTGCTGGAGGGATTCACGAGGCTGGTGTGACATCTCCGCGAGGAGTCGGCGGTGCCCGGGCCGTACGGCGAACGGGCAGGTCGGCAAGGTGATCGCGGGAAGAGCGGCGCGGTTTGGGACACGATTCAGACATCTCTTGGCAACAGTGCGGTGTACACGCTCGATGCGCCGTCGTGCGCCCCCGCGCACTGCGCCCCGGGGGGCGTCCGGCGAACCGGCCGGGCGGTCCCGGTCACGCCGGGTGGCCAGCGGCGGCGGGCGGGTCGGAGGTGGCCTGCGGGGCCGGGTGGGCGGGCCGTCCGACGGCCTTCTCCACCGTTCCGGCCAGTCGAGTCCGGTCCCTTGACACGATCGGCACAACTTCACCACTCTTGGCCCATCGCCGAGCTGGTGTGGACGACTGACCCATAGTCATTCATTTCAGCTGATGGCGTTGTTGCCAGCCAGTCATCGAAGGAGGTGTGTGCCATGAAGAAGATCGTCGTCCGCAAGGCCGGCCCGGTTCGCCTCACCAGCGCGGCCCGTGCGCTGTACCTGCCGTGGTCCTGCGCCGTGCAGAACTGATCCATCCCCCCGGGCACGGGGCACACGGTGCCGGCCGGACCCACGTGCCGGCCGGCACCGCTCCGCCTCGCCCCTCCGCCTACCTCCCGCAGGAGGATCCGTGCACTCCTCCACGGACAGCGGCTCCGCCGCCCCGGGCGTCGACCTGGACCGTGCGGTGCCACTGCGTCGCCTCGTCTATCTGCAGGAGGCCGACGAAGTCACCATCGGCAGCCCGGAGACCGACACCTACGCCGTCTTCCCGCCCGACGGCGCCGAACTGGTCCGGATGCTGGCCGACGGCCGCACGCCCCGCGAGGCCGCCGAACGCTACGAGGCCGCGCACGGCGAGAGCGTCGACATCGCCGACCTGGTCGAGGCCCTCGTCGAGCTCGACCTCGTCCGCTCCGCCGGGGAACCGGCGGGACCGGACGGACCGGCGGGCGGTGGTACCCCGGTGCGCTGGCAGCGGCTGGGCCGGCTGGTGTTCAGCCGACCGGCCTTCGTCGGCTACGCACTCGTGACGGCCCTCGCCGTCGCCGAGATGATCCGGGTGCCCCGGCTGGTCCCGCGCGTCGACCACATCTTCTTCAGCTCGTCCTACACCCTCGTCGTGCTGATGCTGTTCGTCGGCCAGGTGCCGCTGCTCGCCCTGCACGAGGCCTTCCACGCGCTGGCCGGACGCCGGCTCGGCCTGCGCTCGCGGCTCTCGGTCGGACGCCGGCTCGTCTACCTGGTCCTGGAGACCTCCCTCGACGGGCTGGTCGGCGTGGAGCGCCGGAAGCGCTACCTGCCCATCATGGCCGGCATGCTGGCCGACACCCTGGCGATCGCCGTGCTCACCCTCGTCGCGGACCTGACCCGTGACGCGAACGCCGTCGTCGCGTCGATCTGCCTCGCGATGGCCTACGCCACCGTACTGCGCCTCGCCTGGCAGGGGTTCTTCTACCTGCGGACCGACCTCTACGTCCTGCTCAGCACCATCCTGGGCTGCGTGAACCTGCACGCCGCCGCGGCCGACGTGCTGCGCAACGCCGTTCGGCGCGGCACCGGACGGCCGCCGCTGGACCTGTCCGTCCACCACCCGGTGGACCGCCGGGTCGCGCGCTGGTACGCCTGGCTGATGCTGGTGGGCTACGTGTTCACGCTCACGATGTTCGCCGGGGTCGTCGTGCCGACGGCCTACCGGCTGCTGCACGACATGTGGCTGCGGCTGACCGGCCAGGCCTCGCTCGCCGGCCGGCTCGACTCGCTCGCCCTGATGCTGCTCAGCGCCGCGCAGACGGTGGCCGTCCTCGTGCTCGCCGCCCGCGAGCGGCGGGCCGCCGCCTCGGCCTGACGCCCGCCCCCGCCCGTGCGCGGCTCGCCGCCCCGGCCCGACGCCCGAACCGACCCCTCTCTCCTGCGCCACCGCACGAAAGGCAGCTGTGTCATGGCCGAGCACCGCCACTACTGGGTCCGCGCCGCCGGGCGTCCCGCCCGCGCCGACGCCCGCGAGCGGCTCGACCTGCCGCCCGTGCTCGCCCTGGTGAACGCCAACCGCCGGCTCCGGGGGCCCTACACGGCCGTCGGCTCGATCCTGCGGGCGATCGTCCCGGACGCGCTCGCCCGCTGCCCCGAGGCCGTCACCGGGCACGACATCGAGATCCTCTCCACCACCCCGGAGCTGCGCGACCTGGTGCCGGCCACCCGGGAGACGCTGACCTCGCTCGCGGTGCCCAAGGAGCGCACCCGCTTCTACTCGGCGCTGCGCACCCTGCGGATCGCCCACGGCCTGGTCGAGTTCCTGGAGGCGTACCTGCGCGCGGCCGGTTCCGCCCCGCGCACGCTGATCGTCGACGACGCCCACGCGGCCGATCCCACGGACGCCGAGTTCCTCGCCGTCCTGCTGCGGCGCGTCGATCCCGCGCTGCTCACCGTGGTGGTCACCACCGGCGCCGAGCCGCCCGCGAGCCCGGCCGGCCTCGGCAGCGAGGACCTGCCGACCGCGCTGGCCGCGTACTGCACGGTGGTCGGCCCGGTGGTGGCCTCGGTGGTCGCCCCGGCGGGGGAGGGCGGCGCGCCGGGCGAGGGGCGGCCGGCGGGTGCGGTGAGCGAAGGAGGCCCGGCCGGGACGCCGTCGGCCGCCGCGCTCGGCCGCCGGCACATCGCCGGGGACGGCGTGGGCGACGACCCGGACGAGCTCGCCGCCTACCTGGCCCTGCCGCCCACCGAGCGCGCCCGGCTGCACGACCTGCGACGGGCCGAGCTGGAGACGGCCGGGGAGTCCTCGCTGCGGCTCGGCGCCATCGCCTGGCACGCGGAGCACGGCAGCGACCCGTCCGGCGTCGGGGCGGACACGCTGCGCCACGCGCTCGACCACTGCATGGACCTCGGCTACTACCACGCCGTCCTGGACCTCGGCGAGCGCGGCCGGCGGCTGGTCACCCACGAGAGCCACCCCACCCACTGGTGGGCCTTCACCACCAAGATGACCACCTCCTTCGCCGCGCTCGGCCTTGCCGAGCAGGCGCTGCCGCTGTACGACGAGGCCCGGGCGCTCAGCTCCTCGCCCGAGGTCCACATGCAGGCCGCGTACGCCACGGCCATGCTCCACACCCGGCACTTCGGCGCCGACCGGCGCGACCACCAGCTGGCCCGGAGCTGGGTCAACCAGGCGATCGCCTTCGCGAAGTGGCACCCCGAACCCAAGGAGCGGGAGGCGCGGGTCGTGTTCAACCGCAACGGCCTCGCGCTGATCGAGGTCCACCAGGGCCGCCTGGACGCCGCGTTGGAGCTGCTCGACGCCTGCATCGCCCGGCTCGACGAGACCCTGGAGGAGCACGAGCACGCGCTGCACCGCTCCGTGCTGCGCTACAACCGCGCGCAGGTGTACGCGGGCCTCGGCCGCCACACCGACGCCGTCGCCGACTACACGGCGGTGATCGAGTGCGACCCCAACTACGCCGAGTACTACTTCGACCGGGGCATGCTCTGGCGCGACCTCGGCAGTCCGGAGCAGGCGCTGGCCGACTACGACCGCGCCATCCGGCTGTCGCCGCCCTTCCCGGAGGCGTACTTCAACCGGGCCGACGTGCTGGCCGAGCTCGGCGAGACCGAGGCGGCCGCGGCGGACTTCGGCTACGTACTGGAGCTCGACCCGGCGTTCGCCGACGCCCGGCTCAACCGGGCCGCCCTGCTGTTCGAGGCGGGCGAGCACGAACGCGCCCTGGGCGAGGTCGGGACCGGATTGGCGGCGACTCCGGACAGCCCGCAACTCCTGTGCCTGAAGGGTCAGCTGCTGGCGGCCGAGGGCGACCCCGCGGCGGCGTCCGAGGCCTGGCGGGCCGCGCTCGCCGCCGACCCCGAGTACGCCCAGGCGTGGGCCCTGCTCGGCGAACTCCGCTACGAGGAGGGCGACCTGGACGGCGCGAGTGCCGACCTGGCCCGTGCGGTCGAGCTCTCGGCGGACCCGGGCATGCGGTTCAACCTGGCCGTGGTCCACCACGACGCCGGACGCTACGGCGAGGCCCTCGGGCTGCTCGACGAGGTGCTCGGCGCGACCGAGGACGTGGACGCCCGCTTGCAGCGGGCCCGTTGCCTGATCGGGCTCGACCGGGCGGACACCGCCAGGGCCGACCTGCTCGCCTGCCTGGAGGCCGACCCCGGGTCCGCGGAGCAGGTGTACGAGCTGATGCCCGACCTGGCCCGGGTCTGAGCTGGCCCGGGTCTGAGCGGGGCCGGGTCTGAGCGGGGCCGGGTCTGCGCCGGGGCCGTTCCTGAGCGGGCCAGTTCCTGAGCAGGCCCGTTCCTGATCCGGCCCGTTCCTGAGCGGGCCCGCCGATGCCGCCCCGGCCGCCGATGTCGCCCCGCCCACCGATGTCGCCCCGCCGCCCCGCCGCAGACGCCGGGCGGCGGGGCGGCCCCATGCCGTCAGTGCCGGAGCGCGGCGCGGCCCAGCTCGTCGCGCACCCGGGCGCGGACGTGCGCCACGGCGGGCGAGCCGGTGTAGGCGGCGGCCACCCGGACCAGCCAGGCCGCCTCCTCGTGGATGCCCGCCGCCACCGGGTGGGGCACGCACCCCTCGCCGGGGTGCCCGGCGAACCGGTGCCCGGCCCGGGCCGCCTCCAGGGCGGCCGCGATGGCGGCTGCCTCCACCACGGCCGCCAGCGCCTCCGCTTCGGCGGGGCCGACGGCCTCCGCCACCCAGTGCCGCACCTCGGGGTGCAGATGGGGACGGAGGGCGAGCTGGCCGTCGCGGATCTCGATGATCCGCCGGTACAGCGCGAACTGGATGTCGCGGCGACGCGGCCCGCCGGCGCCGCCGAAGAGCCCGGTCTGGGCAGCGAGTTCGATCTCCGGTAGCGCCGTCCGCATCGCCGACCAGAGCGGACCGAGCCTGCGGTGATCGTGCCAGGCCCGGACGCGTCCGGCCCAGTCCGCCCAGCCGGACGCGGTCGCACCGGCGAAGCCGAGCGTCACGCAGACGGCGCCCGCCAGCGCGGACACCCTGCTCTCCGCGCCGTTCTCGTGGCCCGTGGCGAGGATGTTCGCCAGGTCGTGCAGGGTGTCCGCGGTCCACAGCAGGCCCGCGAGCGCGCTCAGTGCCATCAGGCGCAGGCCCAGCCGGAGGACTCCGCGCGGCAGGCACCGCGCGCAGCGCCCGATCAGGAAGCCGAAGACCGCCAGGCACCACGCGGTGTGGAGGGCGAACAACGTGACGTAGGCCGCCAGGACGGGCCGGCCCGCGGCGTCGACGCCGACCTCGGCGCCCTGTCGGACGGGCGAGGCGGCGAGGAAGAGGGCGACGCCCAGCAGGACGGTGCCGGCCGTGAGGGCGGCCTGCCGCCGCACCGCGCGCCGCGCCGCCGCGGCCGGCCGGGTGGAGTACGCCATCATGGCCAGCGCGCCGGAGGCCGCGACCTTCAACTGGTCAGCCAGCAGGGTGAGGTGGCTCGGATCGGGGAGCAGGGCGGCCAGCGCCGGACCGGTGGCGGGGGCACTCACCGCCATCCCCGCGCCGATCAGCGCCCCGCAGGCGTAGCCGTGGTGGAGCGCCGGATCGGACCGGCGTCCCCGGTCCATCAGGATCTTCCAGACCGTGCCCAGCAGCGCGACCGCACCGGCGAAGTACCCGGCGGCGTTGGCCAGCTGGTCACCCACGGCGGGCCGCGCCGGGCCGCAGCGGCCGGCCGAACACGTACCGTAACCGGACGACCTGGTCGGCGAGTTGGCCGACGGCGGTGGAGCGCGGCCGGTGCAGCGCGCGTTGTAACGCGAGGGAGGCGACGAGCTCCGCCTCCTGCTCCATCCGCTGCGTGTAGCCGGACCGGCCGAGCACCCGGCGCACCAGGTCCTCCGGCAGCAGCGTGGTCAGCGCGGGCGACACGGCCGGGGCGGCCCCGGGGCCGCCGGTGTGCCCGCAGAGGAGGTGGCCGATCTCGTGCAGCACGATGTGCTGCTGGTGCAGCGCCGTGGTGTCGGCCGGGTAACCGATGTAGTCCGCCCGGTCGGTGGTGATCAGCACGCCGCACGGCGAGTGCTCCGGACCGGAGAGCGGCATCAGTTCGATGGGTCTGCCGCGCCGCACGGCGAGCGCCTCGGTCAGCGCCGGTATGCCGAACGGTTCCGGAATCGGTATCGACTCCGCGACCCCCCGACATCGCTGCCAGAGCCCCTGCTCAACCCCACCCGGATACCCCACGATTCGCCCCCCTGGCGGTCGACCGGGAGGTGATACTACGGACGCGGCAAGGCCGAGGGAATCCGCTTCACCATCTCGGAGCCGTCGCGGCAGCTACCGGCCGCCGGCCTCGCGGCGGGCGATCGCCTCGATCATGTCGCTGATCGTGCCGAGCCCTTCGGGGGAGAGCGTCACCGCGCGCAGCGCCACGTCCCGTACGCCCGCGTTGCGCAGCGCACCGAGCAGCGCCAGCTCCTCGGCGATCCTGGCACTCTGCCGGTCGTCGAAGAAGTACGTCGGCGGCACCTGGAAGAACTGCGCCAGCGCTTCGAGGTGACGCTTCGTCGGGTTGTTCCGGCGGCCGGTCCGGAGCTGCCAGAGGTACGTCGCCGAGAAGCTCTCGCCGGTCGCCTCCCGACAGGCCCGGGCGACCTCCTCGTGGCTGTACGGCTCACGGTCGGGACGGCGGACCACGTCGAACAGCCGGTCCAGCTTCGCCGCGAGCGTGGACGCACCGGAGTCCGCATCGGGCACGGCACACCTCTTCCCTCACCCCGGGCGCACGCGTCGTCCGTGCGCGGATCGACCTCTCGCCAACCGAGCCCCCAGTCTAGTTGCTCCCCCACGCGGGGCACCGGCCCGGCGAGGAGCCTCCTGCCGGAGCGCGTCCGGAGTCCGTCACTCCGCTCGCGCCGTGGTCGTCGTGTCGCCGGGGATGAGGCCGGGGGACGGTCAGGCGAGGGTGCAGGTGGTGACGGTGAGGTCGGCGGGGCAGGGGGTGAGGGAGACGACCTGGAGGCCGGCGGCGGCGGCTTCGCGGCGCATGTCGGCCTCGGTCCGCTCGCGGGTGTTGGGCTCGCCGACGATCATCTTGATGACGTTGCGGAAGGCGGCGCCGGAGTCGTGCTCCGCGAGGGGGTCGATGACCAGGAGGGTCGGGGAGCCGTCGGCGCCGGCGCTCATGGCGCGGCGGATGTTGCCGAGGATCTGGATGCCGCTCTCGGAACTCCAGTCGTGGAGGACGTTCTTGAGGATGTAGAGGTCGCCGCCCTCGGGCACCTCGCGGAGGATGTCGGCGGGGCGGTAGGTGAGTCGCCCGGCGAGGTCCGCGTCGCCCGAGGCGCGGAGGTCGGCCTCGGCCCGCCGACAGGTGTCCGGACGGTCCACGCAGACGCCCTTGAGGTGCGGGTGGGCGGTGAGGATCGCCTTGAGGAGCGTGCCGTTGCCGCCGCCGACGTCGATCACCGTGCGGACGTCCTCGAACGGGACGTGCTCCGCCAGGATCTTGCCGATCGGCCGGGCCCAGTCCTGCATCGCGAGGTCGAAGATCCGCGCGGTCTCGGGGTCCTTCTCCAGGTACTCGTAGAGCGACACGCCGAAGGCGTGGGGCATGACCGAGGTGCCGGTCCGGACCGCCTCGGCCAGGCCGCCGGCGGCGGCCTGGGCGTAGAGGCCGCAGAGCAGCGCGGTCAGGTGCCGCATCGAGTCGGGGTGGTCGGTGCGGAGCAGCTCGGACTGGGGCGAGTTGGTGTAGCGGCCGTCCTCGTCCCGGGCGAAGATCCCCAGTGCCGTCAGGGCCGTCATCAGGGAGACCAGCGCGTCGCGGTCCGCGTCGACGGCCTTGGCCAGCTCGGCGGCCGTGGCCGGTCCGTCCGCGAGGGCGTCGGCCACACCCAGCCGAGCCGCGGCGCCGACCGTCGCGGACGTCAAGGATCCCATGACAAGACTCACCAGCGACGTTTCCATGGCCCCGTTCACTTCCTAGGCTTAGACGGCAGGTTGCGCATGACGGTTCGTTCGGCCGACGGTAATGCGGGGAGGCGCCGTGCGTCGCGTCGTTCAACTGCCCCGCCGTGAGACGGGAGTTCGGGGCCGGGCGGCGCCCGGGGATCCGGTCCGGCGCGCGGGGGCCACCAGTTGAACACGGCCGAATGTTCCGCTTGCGGTCGAAGGGACAAACCGGTGTCATGTACCGTCGATTCGAGGTGACTCCCCAGAGAAGGATCAGGCCGGAGACATGACGGATGACACGGCGTCGAACGGTCGCAAGGCCGGGGACGTGTCCGCGGAGGACATCAGGGCTTCGCACGCCGACCGGGACGAGGTCGTCGAGATCCTCCGCGACGCCGCGGCGGACGGCCGGCTCACGGCCGAGGAACTCGACGAGCGCCTCACGGTGGCGCTGAACGCCCGCACCTTCGGTGAACTGGCCGGGCTGACCCGCGATCTGCCGGTCGCCCCCCTCGCTCCGGTCGTCCCCGCGCCCGCGCCCGTCCCCGCGCCCCCGGTGCGGACGGGCCCGCCGGGCAAGGACATCGTGGAGATCAACCAGCGCTTCGGCACCCTGCGCCGGTCCGGGCCCTGGGAGGTCCCGCGCCGGCTGGACGTCCGCATGCACGGGGGCGACGTCAAGCTCGACTTCACCCAGGCGGTGATCACTCACGACACGCTCGACCTCGACGTCTACCTGAGCATCGGCGGTGACCTGGTCATCGTGGTCAGGCCCGGCATCGTGGTGGCGACCCACGACCTGGCCGTCGGGGTGGGCGACCTCAAGGTCCGCGTGCCCAAGGCGGCCTGGAACGAGCCGACGGAGCTCCGGGTGAACGTGACCGGGCGGGTGCGCGGCGGCGACGTGGTGGTGCGGTACCCGCGGCGGACGCTCGGGCAGTGGATGCGCGGGGAGAGCGCGCTCTGAGGTAGCGGTCGGACCGCGGTCCGGCGAGGGGCGGTGGCCCCGGTGAGGGCGGTGGTCGGCTCGGAGGAGCCGGCCACCGCCCCTTGCGTTGTGCGAGGAAGGTGTGCGAGCGCGCACGCATCGCCCTGGACCCGAATAGCCGGGCGATGGTATTCAATGGTGTCCGGTACCCGCGCGCACCGGTGGAACGAGTGCTGGATTCCTCGATTCCCGGGCGTGGTTCAAGTGTTCAACTGCCACGTTGCGCCGCCCAACAGGGGCTGGATACGTTCCTGTTGATGGTGGGCTCGATCATTTGCAGGTATTGAGAACTCTCGATTTTGCCTAATTTCCGCGGTAATCCCGCACCGCGGCTGTGCAGATCAGAACTGGCATATCCTCGGCAAGCAGGGATGGCGGAATTCACATGGCGAACGAAGAAAAGCTCCGCGATTATCTCAAGCTCGTGACGGCTAATCTGCGCCAGGTCCGCCGTCGCCTGGCTGAGGTCGAGGAGCGGAACCAGGAGCCGATCGCGATCGTCGGCATGGGCTGCCGCTTCCCCGGCGGGGTGCAGGGCCCCGAGGAGCTGTGGAGGCTCCTGGCCGAGGGGACCGACGCGATCGGCCCGTTCCCGCAGGACCGCGGGTGGGACCTGGAGAACCTCTACGACCCCGACCCGGACCACCCCGGCACCTCGTACGCGCGCCACGGCGGGTTCATGTACGACGCCACCGAGTTCGACGCGGGCTTCTTCGGCATCTCGCCGCGCGAGGCGGTCGCGATGGATCCGCAGCAGCGCCTGCTGCTGGAGGTGTCCTGGGAGGCGCTCGAACAGGCGGGCATCGACGCCGCCTCGCTGCGCGGCAGCCGGACCGGCGTGTTCGCCGGCGCCTACACCCAGGGTTACGGCACGGACCCGGCGGTGCAGACCGGCGGCTCGGAGGGCCACCTCCTCACCGGCATCGCGACCAGCGTCACCTCGGGGCGCGTGGCGTTCACCCTCGGCCTGGAGGGCCCGGCCGTCACGGTCGACACCGCCTGCTCCTCGTCGCTGGTCTCGCTGCACCTGGCCGCCCAGTCGCTGCGCTCCGGTGAGTGCTCGCTGGCGCTGGTCGGCGGCGCGACGGTGATCTCCAGCCCGTCCGTCTTCGTGGGCTTCTCCCGCCAGCGCGGCACGTCGGTGGACGGGCGCTGCAAGTCCTTCGCCGAGTCGGCGGACGGCTCCGGCTGGGCGGAGGGCGTCGGCGTGCTCGTCGTGGAGCGGCTGTCGGACGCCCGGCGCAACGGGCACAAGGTGCTGGCCGTGATGCGTGGTTCGGCGGCCAACCAGGACGGTGCGTCGAACGGCCTGACCGCGCCGAACGGCCCGGCGCAGCAGCGGGTGATCCGGGCCGCACTGGCGAACGCCGGGGTCCGTGCCGACGAGGTCGACGTGGTGGAGGCGCACGGTTCGGCGACCACCCTGGGCGACCCGATCGAGGCCGAGGCGCTGATCGCCACCTACGGTCAGGAGCGGACCGAGGGCCGGCCGTTGTGGCTGGGCTCGGTGAAGTCGAACATCGGGCACACCCAGGCCGCGGCCGGTGTGGCCGGTGTGATCAAGATGGTGCTGGCCCTCCAGCACGAGCAGCTGCCCGCGACGCTGCACGCGGACGTGCCGACGCCGCACGTGGAGTGGGCGGCCGGGGAGGTCCGGCTGCTCAACGAGGCGGCGGCCTGGCCGACCGGCGAGCACGTGCGCCGGGCCGGCGTGTCGTCGTTCGGGATGAGCGGTACCAACGTCCACATCATCCTGGAGGAGGCCCCGACCGCGGACGGCGAGTCCACGGGGACGGACGAGCCCTCCGGTGAGGACGCGGACGAGGCGGAGGCCCTGGACGAGCCGGCCGGTGAGGCTGCGGCGGTGGCGGTGCTGGAGCCGGCCGGGTCGGTGGCGTGGCCGGTGTCGGCGCAGTCGTCGGAGGCGTTGGCGGGTCAGGCGGATCGGCTGCGGGAGTGGATCGGGGCGCGGCCGTCGTTCGAACCGGTGGATGTGGCGTGGTCGTTGGCGGCGACGCGGTCGGTGTTCGAGCACCGGGCAGTCGTGGTCGGCGGCGGGCGCGAAGAGCTGCTGTCCGGACTGGGCAGCCTGGTGGCCGGGTCCCGTGCGGCCGAGGTGGTGTCCGGTATTGCCCGTTCGGGTGGTCGGACGGCGTTCGTGTTCGCGGGTCAGGGTGCGCAGTGGGTCGGTATGGGCCGTGAACTGGCCCTGTGCAGTCCGGTGTTCGCGGCGCGTCTGGCGGAGTGTGAGGCGGCGCTGGCGCCGTACGTGCCGTGGTCGCTGAGCGAGGTTCTGGCGGGTGCGCCGGGTGCGCCGGAGATCGAGTCCGCTGATGTGGTGCAGCCGGTGCTGTGGGCGGTGATGGTGTCGCTGGCGGCGGTGTGGGAGGCCGCCGGTGTTTCGCCGGACGCGGTGGTCGGTCATTCGCAGGGCGAGATCGCTGCCGCCACGGTGGCCGGGATGCTGTCCCTGGAGGACGGCGCGCGTGTGGTCGCCGTGCGGGCTCGGGCGCTGACGGGTCTGTCGGTGCAGGGTTCGATGGTGTCGGTGGTGATGCCGTCGCAGGCGGTGCGGGAGATCGTCGAGGGCTGGGGCGAGCGCCTTTCGGTCGCGGCAATCAATGGCCCGGCTGCGGTGGTGGTGTCGGGTGAGCCGGAGGCGTTGTCGGAGTTCGAGCGTGAGTTGGCTTCGCGCAAGGTGCTGCGGTGGCGGATCCCGGCGACGGACTTCGTGGCGCATTCGCCGGCGGTGGAGCCGTTGGAGGCGGTGCTGGCGGCGGAGTTGGCCGGGATCGTCCCGCGGGCGGGTCGTGTTCCGATGATCTCCACGGTGACGGGCGAGTGGCTGTCCGGTACGGAGGTGGACGCCGCCTACTGGTTCGCGAACCTGCGGCGGATGGTCCGCTTCGAGGAGGCGGTCCGCACGCTGCTGGGTGGCGGTTACGGCTCGTTCGTCGAGGTGTCCACGCACCCGGTCCTGACGGCGGCGGTGGCGGAGACGGCCGAGGACGCCGGTGTCGCCGACGTCCTGACGGTGGGCACGCTGGAGCGTGACAACGCGGGCGCCTCCCGCCTGCTCACGGCGTTCGCCCAGGCCTACGTCGGCGGCCTGTCGGTCGACTGGAAGGTCGTGCTGCCCGCCGCCGAGGTGGTGGAGCTGCCGACCTACGCCTTCCAGCGCCAGCGGTACTGGCTTCAGGCCCCGGCCCGGACCGTCACCGTCGGCGGGGACGGCTCCGGCACGGCGGCGGAAGCGGAGTTCTGGGCCGCCGTCGAGGGCGGTGACCTGGCCCGGCTCGCGGACACCCTGGCGATCGAGGACCAGCAGCGCCTCGCCGAGGTGCTGCCCGCACTGGCGTCCTGGCGCCGCCGGGAGCAGGACCGCTCCGTGACGGAGGCCTGGCGCTACCGGGTGACCTGGGCCCCGGTGACGGAGCAGTCCGCCGGTGCGCCCGCCGGTCGCTGGCTGGTCGTCACCCCGAGCGGCACCGCCGACGAGGCCTTGGCCCGGCAGTGCACGGCGGCCCTGACCGCCCGCGGCGCCGAGGCGGTGTCCCTCGACGTCCCGGCCGGGACGGTCGACCGGGCGGACCTCGCCGCACTGCTCGCCGAGGCGCTGCCGGACGGCGGGGAGCTGTCCGGCGTGCTGTCGCTGCTGGCGACCGACGAGACCCCCCTGCCGGCCCACCCGGCAGTGTCCACCGGCCTCGGCACGACGCTCGCGCTCGTCCAGGCCCTCGGCGACGCCGGGGTGGCCGCGCCGCTCTGGGTCGCCACCCGCGGCGCCGTCGCGGCCACGCCGGGCGAGGTGCCGGCCGGTCCGGCGCAGGCCCAGGTCTGGGGCCTCGGCCGGGTCGTCGCACTTGAACACCCCGACCGCTGGGGCGGTCTGATCGACCTGCCCGAGGTGCTGGACGACCGGGCGGGCACCCAGCTGGCCGCCGTGCTGGCCGGCTGCGGCGAGGACCAGGTCGCCATCCGGCAGACCGGTGTGCTGGGCCGTCGCCTGACCCGCGCGCCGCAGCCCACGGCGGGCCGGGACTGGACGCCGGGCGGCACCGCCCTGGTCACCGGCGGCACCGACGCCATCGGCGGGCACGTCGCCCGCTGGCTGGCCGACCGCGGTGCGTCCCGGCTGGTGCTGAGCAGCGCCGCGGGCCCCGCCGCTCCCGGTGTCGCCGCGCTGGCGGCCGAACTGGCCGCCCGGGGCTCCCGGGTGGACGTGCTGGCCTGCGACGCGGCCGACCGGTCCGAGCTGGCCGGCCTGCTCGACCGGATCGCGACGACCGGCCCCGCGCTGTCCTCCGTCCTGCACCTCGCGGAGGCCATCGACAACCAGCCGGTCGAGAACCTCGGCCTCGCGGACCTCGCCGCCGTGCTCGCGGTCAAGGCGGAGGCCGCGCGGTGGCTGGACGAGCTGACCGCCGACCTGGACCTCGACGCCTTCGTCCTGTTCTCCTCGGTCGCCGCCGTCTGGGGCGGTGGCCAGCAGCCCGGCTTCTCCGCCGCCAACGCCTCCCTGGACGCCCTGGCGGAGCGCCGGCTGGCCCGGGGCCTGGCCGCCACCTCGGTGGCCTGGGGCCCGTGGAGCGTCGGCGTGATGGGCTCCGGGGACGACGCGGCCCAGCTGGAGCGGCGCGGTCTGCGGCTGCTGGGCCCCGACCCGGCCACCCGCGCGCTGTCCCGGATCCTGGACGGCGGCGAGGCACTGACGACGGTCGTCGACGTGGACTGGGCGCGGTTCGCCCCGCCGTTCACGCTGCGCCGGCGCAGCCCGCTGATCGAGCACCTGCCCGAGGTCGCCGGGGCGCTGGCCGGCGACGGGCCCGACCCGGCCGTCGACCGGGAGGCCGGCACGCCCCTGCGCCGGCAGCTGGCCGACCTGCCGGCCGCCGAGCAGGACCGCACGCTGGTCACCCTGGTCCGGGCCGAGGCCGCCGCGGTGCTGGAGTACTCCTCGCCGGAGGCCATCGGCAGCGGCCGGGCCTTCAGCGAGCTGGGCTTCGACTCGCTGACCGCCGTCGAGCTCCGCAACCGGCTGGGCGCCGCCACCGGCCTCAAGCTGCCCGCCACGCTGCTCTTCGACTACCCGAGCCCGGTGGTGCTGGCCGGCTACCTGCGGACCGAGCTGCTGGGCGACCGGACCGCGAGCGCCGGTGCGGTCGCCGTCACCGGCCGGGCGGCGGCGGACGACGACCCGGTGGTCATCGTCGGCATGGGCTGCCGCTTCCCCGGCGGGGTGCGGAGCCCGGAGGAGCTCTGGGAGATCCTCGACTCGGGCACGGACGCGATCGGTGCCTTCCCGCAGGACCGCGGCTGGGACCTGGACGGCCTCTACGACCCGGACCCGGAGAACCCCGGCACGGCGTACGTGCGCCAGGGCGGGTTCGTCTACAACGCGGCCGAGTTCGACGCCGGCTTCTTCGGCATCAGCCCCCGCGAGGCGCTGGCCATGGACCCGCAGCAGCGGCTCCTGTTGGAGACCTCCTGGGAGGCCCTGGAGCGGGCCGGCATCTCCCAGGCGGCGCTGCGCGGCAGCCGCACCGGCGTGTTCGCGGGTGCGAGCTACGCGGGGTACGGCCTGGTCGGGCCGGACGCCTCGGAGGGCCTGGAGGCGCACCTGCTGACGGGCACCACGACCAGCGTGCTCTCCGGCCGGGTGGCCTACACCTTCGGCCTGGAGGGCCCCGCGGTCACCGTCGACACGGCCTGCTCGTCGGCCCTGGTCGCGGTCAACCTGGCCAGCCAGGCGCTGCGTTCGGGCGAGTGCTCGCTGGCGCTCGCCGGTGGCGCGTTCATCGCCTCCACGCCGGACCTCTTCGTCTGGGTGAGCAAGCAGCGGGGGCTGTCCCCCGACGGCCGGTCGAAGTCGTTCTCGGCCGGGGCGGACGGCATGGGCATCGCCGAGGGCGCGGGCATGGTGGTGCTGGAGCGCCTCTCCGACGCCCGCCGCAACGGGCACCCGGTGCTGGCCGTGGTGCGCGGCTCCGCGGTGAACCAGGACGGCGCGTCGAACGGTCTGACCGCGCCCAACGGACCCTCGCAGCAGCGGGTGATCCGGGCGGCCCTGGCCGACGCCGGGCTGACCACCGCCGACGTGGACGTGGTCGAGGCGCACGGGTCCGGCACGGTGCTCGGCGACCCGATCGAGGCCCAGGCGGTGATCGCCACCTACGGCCAGGACCGGCCGGAGGGCCGGCCGATGTGGCTGGGGTCGGTGAAGTCCAACATCGGTCACACCCAGGGCGCGGCCGGTGTCAGCGGCCTGATCAAGATGGTGCTGGCGCTGCAGCACAGGAACCTGCCGGCCACGCTGCACGCGGACGAGCCCTCGCCGTACGTGGACTGGTCGGCCGGGGACGTCCGGCTGCTCACGGAGTCGCGGCCGTGGGAGACGGACGGACGGCCGCGCCGGGCCGGGGTGTCCTCCTTCGGGGTCAGCGGCACCAACGCCCACCTGATCCTGGAGGAGGCCCCCGAGCCGGCGGCCGTCGAGGCGCCAGCCGGGGACGACCCGGCCCCGGCCCTCTTCGACGCCCCCGGCGCCGGCGCCTGGGTGGTGTCCGGGCGGACGGCGGACGGTCTGCGCCGGCAGGCGGCCCGGCTGGGCGAGTACCTGGCGGCCCGGCCCGGGCTGGACCCGGCGGACGTGGCCTGGTCGCTGGCGGCGACCCGCTCGGTGTACGAGTACCGGGCCGTGGTGACCGGCACCGACCGCGCCGAGCTGGCCGAGGGCCTGGCCGCGGTGGCGGCCGGGGAGCGCGCCCCCGGGGTGGTCGCCGGCACGAGCGCGGCCACCGAGGCGAGCGAGGCGGTCTTCGTCTTCCCCGGGCAGGGCGCCCAGTGGGAGGGCATGGGCCGGGAGCTGCTGGCGGTCTCGCCGGTGTTCGCGGCCCGGCTCGCCGAGTGCGAGCGGGCCCTGGCCCCGCACGTCGACTGGTCGCTGACCGAGGTGCTGGCCGGTGCGGACGGCGCGCCCGCGCTGGACCGCGCCGATGTCGTCCAGCCGGCGCTGTGGGCGGTGATGGTGTCGCTGGCCGCCGTCTGGGAGGCCGCGGGCGTCACCCCGGGTGCGGTGGTCGGTCACTCCCAGGGCGAGATCGCGGCCGCGACGGTGGCCGGGATCCTGTCGCTCGAGGACGCGGCCGAGGTGGTGACGGTCCGCAGCCGGGCGCTGTCCGGGCTCGGCACGGGCGGCGGGATGCTGTCGGTCGTCATGCCCGTCGCGGCGGTGCGCGAGGTGCTGGCCCCGTGGGGCGACCGGCTGGCGGTCGCCGCGGTGAACGGGCCCGCCGCCACCGTGGTCTCCGGCGAGACCGAGGCGCTGGCGGAGTTCGGCGCCGAGCTGGCGGCCCGGCGGGTGATGCGCTGGCCGATCCCGGTGACCGACTTCGTGGCGCACTCGGCCGGGGTCGAGGAACTGGAAGGCGTGCTGACCGAGCGGCTGGCGGGGATCCGGCCGGGGGCCGGGCGGGTCCCGCTGTTCTCCACGGTCGAGTGCCGCTGGATGAACGGCCCGGAGCTGGACGCCGGCTACTGGTTCGCCAACGTCCGCCGCACGGTCCGCTTCGACGAGGCGGTCCGGGAGCTGGCCGCGGCCGGGAACCGGACCTTCGTCGAGGTCTCCCCGCAGCCGGTGCTGACCACCGGGATCGCCGACACGATCGAGGACCTGGGCACGGCCGGCGCCCCGGTGATCACCGGGACGCTGGACCGCGAGAACAGCGGCCCGCGCCGACTGCTCGCGGCGTTCGCCCAGGTGCACGTCGGCGGCACGCCCGTCGACTGGCGCAGGGTCCTGCCTGCCGGGCGCCGCACCGACCTGCCCACCTACGCCTTCCAGCACCAGCGGTACTGGCTCACCGGCTCCCGCGCGGCCGCGCCGGTCGCGGCCGGCGGGGACGGCGCGCCGTCGGAGGCCGAGGCCCGGTTCTGGGCCGCCGTCGAGGGCGGCGACCTCCAGCAGCTCGCCGACACGCTCGCCGTGGACGGACAGCGCTCCTTCGGCGAGGTGCTCCCGTCGCTGGCGTCCTGGCGGCGCCGCGAACGGGACCGGGACGTCACCGGCGGCTGGCGCTACCGGGTCGCCTGGGCCCCCGTCACCGACCCGGCCCCGGCCAAGCCGGCCGGCACCTGGCTGGTGGCCGTCCCGGCGCACCGCACCGGCCGCACCGCGGACCTCGTCGAGGCGTGCGTCCGCGCGCTGGCCGCGCGGGGTGCCCGGGTCGAGGTCGTCGAGGTCGAGACCGGGACGGCCCGGCGCGAGCCGCTGGCCGCCGACCTCGCCCGGGCGCTGCGCGACGCCACCGACGAGGCCGCGCCGCGCGTGACCGGCGTGGTGTCGCTGCTCGGCCTGGACGAGACACCGCTCGCGGAGCGGCCCGTGGTGCCGGCCGGCCTGGCCGCCGGCCTGGCCATGCTGCAGGCACTGGCCGACGCCGCGATCACCGCCCCGCTGTGGACGCTCACCTCCGGGGCGGTCGCCACCGGCCCGGGCGACCCGCTGACCAACCCCGTCCAGGCGCAGGTCTGGGGCCTCGGCCGGGTCGTCTTCCTGGAACAGCCGGACCGCTGGGGCGGTCTGATCGACCTGCCCGCCGTGCTCGACGAACGGGCGGCGAGCCGCCTGTGCACCGTCCTCGCCGGCTGCGGTGAGGACGAGGTGGCGATCCGCCCCGCCGGGATCCTCGGCCGCCGCCTGACCCGGGCCCCGCAGCCCGCGCCCGGCCCGGACTGGACGCCGCGCGGCACCGTGCTGATCACCGGCGGGACCGGCGCGGTCGGCGGGCACGTGGCCCGCTGGCTGGCCGGCCGCGCCGAGCGGATCGTGCTGGCCAGCCGCTCCGGAGCCGCCGCCCGGGGCGCCGTGGCCCTGGCCGCGGACCTGGCGGCCGCCGGGACGGACGTCGAGATCAGCTGCTGCGACAGCGCGGAGCGCGCCGACCTCGCCGGGGTGATCGACCGGATCGCCGCGGGCGGCCCGCCGCTGACCGCCGTCCTGCACACCGCCGGTGTGCTCGACGACGGCGTCCTCGACGGCCTCGACAACGACCGGCTGGCCAGTGCCCTCGCGCCCAAGGCCGCCGGCGCCGTCCACCTCGACGAGCTCACCGCGGACCTCGACCTCGACGCGTTCGTGCTGTTCTCCTCGGCCGCCGCCACCTTCGGCGGCGCGGGCCAGGCCAACTACTCGGCCGCCAACGCCTTCCTGGACGCGCTGGCGGAGCACCGGCGCTCCCGCGGCCTGCCCGCCCGCTCGGTGGCCTGGGGCCCTTGGGCCGGCGAGGGCGTGTCCGGCGGCAGCGAGGCGGCCCGGCAGCGGCTGCGCCGCAACCGCTGGGAGGTCCTGATGGACCCCGAGCTCGCGGTCAAGGCCCTGGGCGGCGTGCTGGCCGGCCCGGACACCGTGCTGACCGTCATGGACCTGGACTGGCCCGCCTTCGCGGCCGCGCCCGGCCAGGCCCAGATCCTGGACGTGCCGTTCCTGCGCGCCCTGCCGGACGCCCAGCGGCTGAAGGCGGCGCAGCGCACCGAGAGCGCCGGCGGACCGCAGGCCGAGGGCGAGCTGGCCCGGAGCCTGAGCGGCCTGTCGCGGGCCGAGCAGGACCGGATCCTGGTGGACACGATCCGCGACGAGGCGGCCGCCGTGCTCGGGCACGCGAGCTCCGACGACGTCGAGGCCGGGCGCGCCTTCAGCGAGCTGGGCTTCGACTCGCTGACCTCGGTCGAGCTGCGCAACCGGATCGCCACCGCGACCGGGCTGCGGCTGCCGACGACGCTGATGTTCGACTACCCCACCCCGACGGTGCTCGCCGAGCACCTGCGGACGGAGCTGCTCGGTGCCCTGGCCGGGCAAGCGTCGGCGCTGGCCGTGCCCACGGCCGCCGCCTCCGACGACGAGCCGGTCGCCATCGTGGCGATGAGCTGCCGGTTCCCCGGCGGGCTCGACACCCCGGAGCAGCTCTGGGACCTGCTGGCGGTGGGCGGCGAGGGCATCTCCGGCCTCCCGCAGGACCGCGGCTGGGACGCGGAGGCGCTCTTCGACCCCGATCCGTCGCACGCCGGGACCAGCTACGCGCGGGAGGGCGGCTTCCTGCACCAGGCGAGCAGCTTCGACGCGGGCTTCTTCGGGATCAGCCCGCGCGAGGCGCTGGCGATGGACCCGCAGCAGCGGCTGATGCTCGAA
Organism: Kitasatospora sp. NPDC059973; assembly: GCF_042737525.1. Lineage (NCBI taxonomy): Bacteria > Bacillati > Actinomycetota > Actinomycetes > Kitasatosporales > Streptomycetaceae > Kitasatospora > Kitasatospora sp. NPDC059973. The sequence continues at coordinate 26,060 of NZ_JBHWUI010000003.1, forward strand.
CTGTCCTGGGAGGCCCTGGAGTCCGCCGGACTCGACCCGGCCTCGCTGAGCGGCTCGCGCACCGGTGTGTTCATCGGCGGCTACTCGTCGAACTACGCGCTGGCCAGCATGCAGCTCGGCGGCCAGGACGGCGCCGCGCAGGTCGAGGGCCACCTGGTGACCGGCAACGCGACCAGCATCATCTCCGGCCGGGTCTCCTACGTCCTGGGCCTGGAGGGCCCGGCGCTCACGGTGGACACGGCCTGCTCGTCCTCGCTGGTGGCGCTGCACACGGCCGCCCGGTCGGTGCGGTCGGGCGAGTGCTCGCTGGCGCTGGTCGGCGGGGTCGCCGTGATGGCGACGCCGTGGGAGATGGTGGGCTTCGCCCGGCAGCGCGGACTGGCGGCGGACGGCCGCTCCAAGGCGTTCTCGGCCGCGGCCGACGGCATGGGCATGGGCGAGGGCGCCGGCATGGTGGTGCTGGAGCGGCTCTCCGACGCCCGCCGCAACGGGCACCGGGTGCTCGCGGTGGTGCGCGGTTCGGCGATCAACCAGGACGGCGCCTCCAACGGTCTGACGGCGCCGAACGGTCCCTCGCAGCAGCGGGTGATCCGGTCCGCGCTGGCGAACGCGCGGCTGACCGCCGCCGACGTGGACGTGGTGGAGGCGCACGGCACGGGCACCCCGCTCGGGGACCCGATCGAGGCGCAGGCCCTGCTGGCCACCTACGGCCAGGAACGCGCCGGGGAGCAGCCGCTGTGGCTGGGGTCGGTGAAGTCCAACATCGGGCACACCCAGGCCGCCGCCGGTATGGCCGGGGTGATCAAGATGGTGCTGGCGCTCCAGCACGAGGAGCTGCCGAGGACCCTGCACGTGGACGAGCCCTCGCCGCACGTGGACTGGTCGGCGGGTGAGGTGCGGCTGCTGGCCGAGCCGGTGCCGTGGCCCGCCGGGGACCGCCCGCGTCGTGCGGGTGTGTCGGCCTTCGGGATCAGCGGCACCAACGCGCACGTCATCGTCGAGGAGGCGCCGGCGGCCGTCGAGGCGGAGGAGGCACCCGAGGACCTCGACGCGGCGCCGGTGGTGTCGGGCGCCGGTGCGTGGCTCGTCTCCGGCCGGACGGCCGAGGGGCTGACGGCGCAGGCGGAGCGGCTGCACGACTGGGTGGCGGCGCGGCCGTCGGTGGACCTGGCGGATGTCGCGTGGTCCCTGGCGGCGACGCGGTCGGCGTTCGAGCACCGGGCGGTCGTGCTGGGCACCGGGCCGGCCGAACTGCTGGGTGGCCTGCGGAGCCTGGCCGCCGGGGCGTCTTCGGCCTCGGTGGTGTCGGGTGTGGCGCGGCCGGGTGCCCGGGTGGGTCTGGTCTTCGCGGGTCAGGGTTCGCAGTGGGTCGGGATGGGCCGGGGTCTGTACACGGCGAGCACGGTCTTCGCCGAGGTCTTCGACCGGGTGTCCGGGCTGCTGGAGCTGGAGTTGGGTGTCTCGGTCCGGGACGTCGTGCTCGGCGCCGAGGGTGTGGACGAGGCGCTGGCGAACCAGACCCTGTACGCGCAGGCCGGTCTGTTTGCCTTCGAGGTCGCTGTCGCGGCGGTGCTGGAGGCCGCGGGCGTGACGCCGGACGCGGTGGTCGGTCATTCGGTGGGCGAGGTCGCGGCCGCGTATGTGGCCGGGGTGCTGTCGCTGCCGGACGCGGTGCGGCTGGTGGCGGCGCGGGCACGCTTGATGCAGGCGCTGCCGACGGGCGGGGCGATGGCTGCGGTGAACGCGCCGGAGGCCGAGGTGCTGGCCGAGCTGGTGCCCGGTGTGGTGATCGCGGCGGTCAACGGCCCGGAGTCCGTGGTGGTTTCGGGTGAGGCCGACGCGGTGGACCACGTGGCGGAGCTGTGGCGGGAGCGGGGTCGCCGGGTGCGGCGACTGCGGGTCTCGCACGCCTTCCACTCCCCGGCGATGGACCCGGTGATCGACGAACTCACCGCCGTCGCGGCCGGGTTGGAGTACCACCGGCCGAACCTGATGTGGGCGGGCGCGCTCACCGGTGAGCTGGTCACCGAGCCCGAGGCGGGCTACTGGCCGGCGCAGACCCGCCAGGCGGTGCGCTTCGCCGACGCGGTGGCGACGCTGGCCCGCCAGGGTGTCTCGGTGTTCGTCGAGGTCGGCCCGGACGGGTCGCTCTCCTCGCTGGGCCCGGACATCGCGGCCGGTAGCGGGAGCGAGGGAGCGGTCTTCGTCCCGCTCCAGCGGCGGACCGACGAGAGCGTCACGAGCCTGCTGGCGGGGCTCGCCCGCGCGTACGTCAACGGTGCTGCGGTGGAGTGGAGTTCGGTGCTGCCGACCGGTACGCCGGTCGAGCTGCCCACCTACGCGTTCCGCCACCAGCGGTACTGGCCCAAGGGCGTGCAGACCCCGCCGAACGCCGGCGGGGACGGTACCGGCACGGCCGCCGAGGCGCAGTTCTGGTCCGCCGTCGACGGCGGGGACCTGGGCCGGCTCGCGGACACCCTGGCGATCGAGGACCAGCGGCAGCTCGCCGAGGTGCTGCCCGCCCTGGCGTCCTGGCGCCGCCGGGCGCAGGACCGCTCGGTGACCGCGAACTGGCGGTACCGGGTCGGCTGGGCGCCGGTGGCCGACCCCGCCCCGGCGGAGCTGGCCGGGCACTGGCTGCTGGTGGTCACGCCCGACCAGGCCGAGGAGGAGCTGACGCGGGACTGTGCGCGGGCGCTCGCCGCCCGGGGCGCGGAGGTGGTCACCATGGTGACCACGGAGACCACCGACCAGCAGCGGATGGCCGAGCGGATCGCCGCGACCCTGCCCGAGGCCGGAGTCGCCGGCGTCGTGTCCCTGCTGGCCCTGGACGAGACGCCGCTGCCCGGTCACCCGGTGCTGGCGAACGGCCTCGCCGGGACCCAGACCCTGATCCAGGCCCTCATCCTCCAGGGCGTCCACGCCCCGATGTGGGCGCTCACCCGCGGTGCGGTCGGTGCCACGCCGGACGAGGCGCCGACCAGCCCGGTGCAGGCCCAGAGCTGGGGCCTCGGCCGGGTCGCCACCCTGGAACACCCGGACCACGGCGGCGGGTTGATCGACCTCCCGGCCGAGTTCGACGAGCAGGCCGCGGCGCGGCTCTGCGCGGTGCTCGCCGAGTGCGGCGAGGACCAGGTCGCGATCCGGCCGGCCGGGATCTTCGGCCGCCGGCTCACCCGGGCTCCGCGACCCCGCGACGGCGCGGCGCAGTTCGTGCCGCGCGGGACCGTCCTGATCACCGGCGGGACCGGCGCGATCGGCGGCCACGTCGGGCGCTGGCTGGCCGGCCGGGGCGCCAAGCGGCTCGTCCTGACCAGCCGGTCCGGCGCCGGAGCGGCGGGGACGGCCGCGCTGGCCGCCGAGTTGGCGACGATCGGCGCCCAGGTCGACGTCTTCGCCTGCGACGCGGCCGAGGACGCCGCGCTGGCCGGGGTGATCGCCAGGATCGGTGCGGGCGGCCCGCCGCTGACCGCGGTCATGCACGCCGCCGGTCTGGCGCAGGCGACCGCGCTGGACGACGTCTCGGTGGAGGAACTGGCGACGGTCCTGGCCGCCAAGGCCGCGGGCGCCGCCAGCCTCGACCGGCTGACGGCCGGTCTGGAGCTGGACGCGTTCGTCCTGTTCTCCTCCATCGCCGCCACCTGGGGCAGCGGTCTCCAGGCCGGCTACGCCGCCGCCAACTCCTACCTGGACGCACTGGCGGAGAACCGGCTGGCCCGGGGCCTGGCCGCCACCTCGGTGGCCTGGGGCCCGTGGGGCGGCGGCGGAATGACCGACGCGGAGGGCGCGGCCCAGATGACCCGCCGCGGTCTGCGCCTGATCGATCCCGACCACGCGATCCGGGCGCTGGCCCAGGTGCTCGACGGCCGAGACCCGATGATGACCGTCGTGGACGTGGACTGGGCGCGCTTCGCGCCGCCGTTCACGCTGCGCCGGCCCAGCCCGCTGATCGAGAGCCTGCCCGAGGTCGTCGAGGTGCTGGCCGGGAAGGGTGGCGACACCGGTCCGGCCGAGTCGCCGGCCGGGAACGCGCTGGCACAGCAGCTGGCGGAACTGCCCCGGGTGGAACAGGACCGGTTGCTGACCGACCTGGTCCGGACCGAGGCCGCCGCCGTCCTGGGACACCCGAGCATCGAGTCCGTCGAGGCCGACCGGGCCTTCAACGACCTCGGAGCCGACTCGCTGACCGCCGTCGAACTGCGCGACCGGCTGGGCGCGGCCACCGGCCTGCGCCTGCCCAGCACCCTGCTGTTCGACTACCCCACCTCGGCCGCGCTCGCCGACCACCTGCGGGCCGGTCTGACCGAGGAGACCAGTCCGGCCCAGCCCGTGCTGGCCGAACTGGACAAGCTGGAGGGCATGCTCGCCGCACTCGCCGGCGACGACGAATCCACGCTGATCACGAACCGCCTCGAAGTCGTCCTTTCCAAGTGGAAGGAGGCTCGGGCACAGACCGCCGAGACCGGAGTTGCGGAGAAGCTCGAATCGTCAACCGACGACGAAGTCTTCGATTTCATCGGCAAAGAACTCGGAATCCACTGACTCGGCCAACGCCGCGACTTCTTCGACGAGGTGACGTAAGTGAGCGAAGAGAAGCTCCGCTACTTCCTCAAGCGGGTGACCGCTAATCTGCACGAGACCCGGCAACGTTTGCAGGAACTGGAAACGGCCGGTGGTGAGCCCATCGCCATCGTCGGCATGAGCTGCCGCTTCCCCGGCGGGGTACGCGACCCCGAAGCCCTGTGGGAACTGCTGGACGCCCAGCGGGAATCGGTGGCCGGACTGCCCCAGGACCGGGGGTGGGCCTTCGGCGACGCCGACGACCCCGGATCCGGCGCCGCGGAGGTGCAGGCGGGCAACTTCGTCTACGACGCCACCCAGTTCGACGCCGGGTTCTTCGGGATCAGCCCGCGCGAGGCGCTGTCGATGGACCCGCAGCAGCGGCTGCTGCTCGAAGTGGCCTGGGAGGCGCTGGAGCGGGCCGGGATCGACCCCGCGTCGCTGCGCGGTTCGGCGACCGGCGTGTTCGCGGGCGCCTCCGCCTCCGGCTACGGCTGGATCACGGGCAAGCAGGGCGAGCTCGACGGCCACGTCATGACCGGCAACGCCACCAGCATCCTGTCCGGCCGGGTGTCCTACACGCTGGGCCTGGAGGGCCCGGCGGTGACGATCGACACCGCGTGCTCGTCGTCGCTGGTCTCGCTGCACCTGGCCGCGCAGGCGCTGCGCTCCGGCGAGTGCTCGATGGCCCTGGTCGGCGGCGCGTTCGTGGCGGCCACCCCGGTGCTGTTCACCGACTTCAGCCGCTCGCTGGGACTGTCTCCGGACGGGCGCTGCAAGACCTTCGGGGCCGGGGCGGACGGCATGGGCGTCGCCGAGGGCGCCGGGGTCGTGGTGGTGGAGAAGCTCTCCGACGCGCGCCGCAACGGGCACCGGGTGCTCGCGGTGGTACGCGGTTCGGCGATCAACCAGGACGGTGCGTCCAACGGTCTGACCGCTCCCAACGGCCCCTCGCAGCAGCGGGTGATCCGCGCGGCGCTGGCCAGCGCCAAGCTGTCGACGGCCGACGTCGACGTGGTGGAGGCGCACGGCACGGGCACCCCGCTCGGGGACCCGATCGAGGCCCAGGCGCTGCTGGCCACCTACGGTCAGAACCGGCCGGAGGAGCGGCCGCTGTGGCTGGGGTCGGTGAAGTCCAACATCGGGCACACCCAGCAGGCCGCCGGCATGGCCGGGATCATCAAGATGGTGCTGGCGCTCCAGCACGAGCGGCTGCCGGCGACGCTCCACGTGGCGGAGCCGACCCCGGAGGTCGACTGGTCGGCCGGTGAGGTGGAGCTCCTGGCCGAGCCGGTCCCGTGGCCGGCCGGGGAGCGGGTGCGCCGGGCCGGTGTGTCGGCCTTCGGGATGAGCGGCACCAACGTCCACATCATCCTGGAGGAGGCCCCGACCGGGGACGCCGAGACGGTGGAGACGCCGGCCGGGGACGCCGACGAGGCGGACGCCCTGGACGAGCCGGCCGCGGAGGTGGCGGCGGCTCCGGTCGCTCCTGCGGTGGTCGTGCCCGGTGGCGCTGCCGCGTGGGTGGTGTCGGGTCGGTCGGCGCAGGGGCTGACGGCTCAGGCGGGCCGGTTGCGGGAGTGGGTGTCGGCGCGGCCGTCGGTGGATCCGGTGGATGTGGCGTGGTCGTTGGCGGTGACGCGGTCGGTGTTCGAGCACCGGGCGGTGGTGGTCGGTGGCGGTCGTGAGGAGCTGGTGTCGGGTCTTCAGGGCCTGGTGGCCGGGTCGGGTGCGGATGGGGTGGTGTCCGGTATTGCCCGTTCGGGTGGTCGGACGGCGTTCGTGTTCGCGGGTCAGGGTGCGCAGTGGGTTGGCATGGGCCGTGAACTGGCCCTGTGCAGTCCGGTGTTCGCGGCGCGTCTGGCGGAGTGTGAGGCGGCGCTGGCGCCGTACGTGCCGTGGTCGTTGAGTGAGGTTCTGGCGGGTGTGCCGGGTGCGCCGGAGATCGAGTCCGCTGATGTGGTGCAGCCGGTGCTGTGGGCGGTGATGGTGTCGCTGGCGGCGGTCTGGGAGGCCGCGGGCGTCACGCCCGACGCGGTGGTCGGCCACTCCCAGGGCGAGATCGCTGCCGCCACGGTGGCCGGGATGCTGTCCCTGGAGGACGGCGCGCGTGTGGTCGCCGTGCGGGCTCGGGCGCTGACGGGTCTGTCGGTGCAGGGTTCGATGGTGTCGGTGGTGATGCCGTCGCAGGCGGTGCGGGAGATCGTCGAGGGCTGGGGCGAGCGCCTTTCGGTCGCGGCAATCAATGGCCCGGCTGCGGTGGTGGTGTCGGGTGAGCCGGAGGCGTTGTCGGAGTTCGAGCGTGAGTTGGCTTCGCGCAAGGTGCTGCGGTGGCGGATCCCGGCGACGGACTTCGTGGCGCATTCGCCGGCGGTGGAGCCGTTGGAGGCGGTGCTGGCGGCGGAGTTGGCCGGGATCGTCCCGCGGGCGGGTCGTGTTCCGATGATCTCGACGGTGACGGGCGAGTGGCTGTCCGGTACGGAGGTGGACGCGGGCTACTGGTTCGCGAACTTGCGGCGGATGGTTCGTTTCGAGGAGGCCGTTCGCACGCTGCTGGGTGGCGGTTACGGCTCGTTCGTCGAGGTGTCGACCCATCCGGTGCTGACGGCGTCGGTGGCGGAGACGGCCGAGGACGCCGGTGTCGCCGACGTCCTGACGGTGGGCACGCTGGAGCGTGACAACGCGGGCGCCTCCCGACTGCTCACGGCATTCGCGCAGGCCTACGTCGGCGGTCTCGCGGTGGACTGGAAGGTCGTGCTGCCCGCCGCCGAGGTGGTGGAGCTGCCGACCTACGCCTTCCAGAAGCAGCGGTACTGGCTGGAGCCCTCGGCCGCGACCGTCGTCCCGGTCGGTGGCGACGGTGCCAGCACGGCCGTCGAGGCCCGGTTCTGGGCCGCCGTCGAGGGTGGCGACCTGGCTCACCTCGCCGAGGAGCTGGAGCTGGACGACCGCCGCTCGCTCGGCGAGGTCCTGGAGGCGCTGACCTCGTGGCGCCGCCGCGAGCTCGACCGGTCGGCGACGGAGAACTGGCGCTACCGCGTCAGCTGGGCGCCGGTCGCCGACCCCGCTCCGACCGCGCTCACCGGCCGCTGGCTGGTGCTCTCCGACCGGGCCGACGACGAGCTGACGCAGGACTGCGTCCGGACCCTGACCGCCCGTGGCGCCGATGTCACGGTCGCCGAGGTACCGGCCGCTGTCACGGACCGGCAGGACGTGGCCGCCGTCATCGGCGGGGCCCTGCCGGGCGACGAGGTGCCGGCCGGAGTGGTGTCGCTGCTGGCCCTGGACGAGACACCGGTGCCCGAGTATCCGGCGGTCACCCGGGGTTTCGCCGCCACGCTGGCCGTGGTGCAGGCGCTGGGCGACGCGGGCGTCGGCGCACCGCTGTGGGTGCTCACCCGCGGCGCCGTCGCGGCGACGCCGGAGGAGGCGCTGACGAACCCGCTGCAGACCCAGATCTGGGGCTTCGGCCGGGTCGTCGGCCTGGAACACCCCGACCGCTGGGGCGGGTTGATCGACCTTCCGGCCGCGTTCGACGAGCAGGCCGCAGGACGGCTGGCCGCCGTGCTGGCCGGGTGCGGCGAGGACCAGGTCGCGATCCGTCCGGCCGCGGTCTTCGGCCGCCGGCTCGGCCGGGCCGACCGGCCCCGCGCCCACGCCGAGCAGTGGACGCCCACCGGGACCGTCCTGGTCACCGGAGGCACCGGCGCGATCGGTGGACACGTGGCCGGCTGGCTGGCCGACCGCGGTGCGCAGCGGCTCGTGCTGACCAGCAGGTCCGGGGCCGGCGCCGCCGGTCTGGCCGCGAAGGTCGCCGGACTGGCGGCCCGGGGCAGCCACGTGGACGTCGTCGCCTGCGACGCGGCCGACCGGTCCGACCTGGCCGGGCTGCTCGACCGGATCGCCGCGACCGGCCCCGCGCTGTCCGCGGTGATGCACGCCGCCGGTGTCGTCCAGCACACCACCGTGCACGAGACCGACCTGGCCGAGACGGCCGCCGTGCTGGCCGCCAAGGCCTCGGGCGCCGTCCACCTGGACGAGCTGACCAGGGGCCTGGACCTGGACGCCTTCGTGCTCTTCTCCTCGATCGCGGCGACCTGGGGCAGTGGTCTCCAGCCCGCCTACGCCGCGGCCAACACCTTCCTGGACGGCCTGGCCGAGCACCGCCGGTCCCAGGGCCTGACCGCCACCTCGGTGGCGTGGGGTTCGTGGGGCGGCGGCGGGATGACCGACGAGGCGGGTGCCGCCCAGGGCAGCCGCCGCGGGCTGATCGTCATGGACAAGGACCACGCCGTCCAGGCGCTGGCCCAGGTCCTGGACGGCGGCGAGCCCCAGCTGACGGTCGCCGACATCGACTGGGCGCGGTTCGCCCCGCCGTTCACGCTGCGCCGGCCCAGCCCGCTGATCGAGAACCTGCCCGAGGTCCGGCAGGCCCTGGCCGGTGACCTGCCGGAGGCCGGCGGGGCCGACCCGGCCGCGGGCTCGGACGCGAGCGCGTCCTGGCGGCGGCAGCTGGCCGGCCTGTCGCGCATCGAGCAGAACCGGCTGCTGGTCAACCTGGTGCAGACCCAGGCGGCCTCCGTGCTGGACTACCCGTCGCCCGAGGCCGTCGAGGCCACCCGGGCCTTCAGCGACCTGGGCTTCGACTCGCTGACCTCGGTGGAGCTGCGCAACCGGCTCGGCGCCGCCACCGGCCTGCAACTGCCCGCCACGCTGATGTTCGACGCGCCCACCCCCACGGCCGCCGCCGAGTTCCTGCTGGTGCAGCTGGCCGGCGTCCCCGACGGCGCGCAGAGTGCTCCGGTGGTGGTGGCGGCGGCGAGCGACGAGCCGCTGGCGATCGTCGGCATGGCGTGCCGCTACCCGGGCGGGGTGACCGGCCCGGAGGCGCTGTGGGACTTGGTGACCGCCCGGACCGACGCCATCTCCGTACTGCCGGAGGACCGGGGCTGGGTCATCGAGGACACCGCCGACGCGGCCGACGGCGGGCCCGTCCGGGCGGGCGGCTTCGTCTACGACGCGACCGGCTTCGACGCGGGGTTCTTCGGGATCAGCCCGCGCGAGGCCGTGTCGATGGACCCGCAGCAGCGGCTGCTGCTCGAAGTGGCCTGGGAGGCGCTGGAGCGGGCCGGACTGGACCCGGCGTCGCTGCGCGGTTCGGCGACCGGCGTGTTCGCGGGCGCCTCCGCCTCCGGCTACGGCTGGAGCTCCGGGCTGGAGGGCGAACTGGACGGGCACCTCGTCACGGGGATCTCGACCAGCGTGGTCTCCGGCCGGGTGTCGTACGTGCTGGGCCTGGAGGGTCCGGCCGTGACGGTCGACACCGCGTGCTCCTCGTCGCTGGTGGCGCTGCACCTGGCCGCGCAGGCGGTCCGCTCCGGGGAGTGCACGCTGGCCCTGGCGGGCGGCGTCATGGTGGCGGCCAACCCGCTGCTGTTCGACCAGTTCAGCCGGCAGATGGGGCTGGCGCCGGACGGCCGGTGCAAGCCGTTCTCGGCGGAGGCCGACGGCATGGGCCTGGGCGAGGGCGCGGGCATGGTGGTCGTGGAGCGGCTGTCGGACGCGCAGCGCAACGGGCACCGGGTGCTCGCGGTGATCCGCGGCAGCGCGACCAACCAGGACGGTGCGTCCAACGGTCTGACCGCGCCGAACGGTCCCTCGCAGCAGCGGGTGATCCGCGCGGCGCTGGCGAACGCCGGGGTCCGTGCTGACGAGGTCGACGTGGTGGAGGCGCACGGCACGGGGACCCCGCTGGGCGACCCGATCGAGGCGCAGGCACTGCTGGCCACCTACGGCCAGGAGCGGGGCGGCCAGGGGCCGTTGCGGCTGGGTTCGGTGAAGTCGAACATCGGGCACACCCAGGCCGCGGCCGGTGTGGCCGGGGTGATCAAGATGGTGCTGGCCCTCCAGCACCGGGAGCTGCCGGCGACGCTGCACGCCGCCGAGCGCTCGCCGCACATCGACTGGTCGGCCGGTGAGGTGGAGCTGCTGACCGAGGCGGTGCCGTGGTCGGCCGAGAACCGGGTGCGTCGTGCCGGTGTCTCGTCGTTCGGGATGAGCGGTACCAACGCGCACGTCATCCTGGAGGAGGCTCCGGCTCCGGTCGCCACCGAGGCGGCTCCGGCTCCGGTCGCTCCTGCGGTGGTCGTGCCCGGTGGCGCTGCCGCGTGGGTGGTGTCGGGTCGGTCGGCGCAGGGGCTGACGGCTCAGGCGGGCCGGTTGCGGGAGTGGGTGTCGGCGCGGCCGTCGGTGGATCCGGTGGATGTGGCGTGGTCGTTGGCGGCGACGCGGTCGGTGTTCGAGCACCGGGCGGTCGTGGTCGGTGGCGGTCGTGAGGAGCTGGTGTCGGGTCTTCAGGGCCTGGTGGCCGGGTCGGGTGCGGATGGGGTGGTGTCCGGTATTGCCCGTTCGGGTGGTCGGACGGCGTTCGTGTTCGCGGGTCAGGGTGCGCAGTGGGTTGGCATGGGCCGTGAACTGGCCCTGTGCAGTCCGGTGTTCGCGGCGCGTCTGGCGGAGTGTGAGGCGGCGCTGGCGCCGTACGTGCCGTGGTCGCTGGGCGAGGTTCTGGCGGGTGCGCCGGGTGCGCCCGGTCTGGACGCGGCTGATGTGGTGCAGCCGGTGCTGTGGGCGGTGATGGTGTCGCTGGCGGCGGTGTGGGAGGCCGCGGGCGTCACGCCCGATGCGGTGGTGGGTCACTCCCAGGGTGAGATCGCCGCGGCCACGGTGGCGGGGATGTTGTCCCTGGAGGACGGTGCGCGGGTGGTGGCGGTGCGGGCTCGGGCGCTGACGGGTTTGTCGGTGCAGGGTTCGATGGTGTCGGTGGTGATGCCGTCGCAGGCGGTGCGGGAGATCGTCGAGGGCTGGGGCGAGCGCCTGTCGGTCGCCGCAATCAATGGCCCGGCTGCGGTGGTGGTGTCGGGTGAGCCGGAGGCGTTGTCGGAGTTCGAGCGTGAGTTGGCTTCGCGCAAGGTGCTGCGGTGGCGGATTCCGGCGACGGACTTCGTGGCGCATTCGCCGGCGGTGGAGCCGTTGGAGGCGGTGCTGGCGGCGGAGTTGGCCGGGATCGTCCCGCGGGCGGGTCGTGTTCCGATGATCTCCACGGTGACGGGCGAGTGGCTGTCCGGCACCGAGGTCGACGCGGGCTACTGGTTCGCGAACCTGCGGCGGATGGTCCGCTTCGAGGAGGCCGTCCGCACGCTGCTGGGTGGCGGTTACGGCTCGTTCGTCGAGGTCTCCACGCATCCGGTGCTGACGGCGTCGGTGGCGGAGACGGCCGAGGACGCCGGTGTCGCCGACGTCCTGACGGTGGGCACGCTGGAGCGTGACAACGCGGGCGCCTCCCGTCTGCTCACGGCGTTCGCGCAGGCCTACGTCGGCGGCCTGTCGGTGGACTGGAAGGTCGTGCTGCCCGCCGCCGAGGCGCTGGAGCTGCCGACCTACGCCTTCCAGCACCAGCACTACTGGCTCCAGGCCGCCGCGACCGCGTCCCCCGTCGGTGGCGACGGTGCGAGCACGGCGGCGGAAGCGCAGTTCTGGGCCGCCGTCGAGGGCGGCGACCTGGCCCGGCTCGCGGACACCCTGGCGATCGAGGACCAGCAGCAGCTCAGTACCGTGCTGCCCGCCCTGGCAACCTGGCGCCGCCGGGAGCAGGACCGCTCGGTCACGGAGAACTGGCGCTACCGCGTCAGCTGGGCGCCGGTCGCCGACCCCGCTCCCGCCCGGCTGTCCGGGGCGTGGCTGGTGGTGCTCCCCGCCGGGGAGACCGACGGCGGGGTGGCCCGGGGCTGCACGGCGGCGCTGACCGCCCGCGGCGCCGAGCCCGTCGTCCTGGAGGTCACGGCCGAGACCGACCGGAAGCAGCTGGCCGAGCGGATCCGCGCGGTGCGGCCGGAGTCCGGCTTCGCCGGGGTGCTGTCGCTGCTGGGCCTGGACGAGACGCCCGTGCCGGAGCACCCGGTGGTGCCCCGGGGCCTCGCCGCGACGCTGGGCCTGGTGCAGGCGCTGGGCTCCGCCGAGGTGGACGCGCCGCTCTGGGTGGTCACGTCCGGCGCGGTGGCCGGTGGGCCGGGCACCGGACCGGCGAGCCCGGTGCAGACACAGGTGTGGGGTCTGGGGCGGGTCGTCGCCCTGGAACACCCGGACCGCTGGGGCGGGTCGATCGACCTCCCCGGGACGGTCGACGAGCAGGCCGCGGGACGGCTGGCCGCGGTGCTGGCCGGCTGCGGCGAGGACCAGGTCGCGATCCGTCCGGCCGGGATCCTGGCCCGGCGGCTGACCCGCGCCCCGCACCCCCGCCCGGCGGAGCGGCCGTGGACGCCGACCGGGACCGTCCTGGTCACCGGAGGCACCGGCGCGATCGGCGGGCACGTGGCCCGCTGGCTGGCCGGCCGGGGCGCCAAGCGGCTCGTGCTGACCAGCCGGTCCGGCGCCGGCGCCGCCGGTGTCGCCGCACAGGCGGCCGAACTGGCCGCCCGGGGCAGCCGGGTGGACGTCGTCGCGTGCGACGTGAGCGACCGGTCCGGGCTGGCCGGGCTGCTCGACCGGATCGCCGCGACCGGCCCCGCGCTGTCCGCGGTGATGCACACCGCGGGCCTCGGACAGGCCACCACGGTCGAGGACACCGACCTGGCCGAGACGGCCGCCGTGCTGGCCGCCAAGGCGGGGGGCGCCGTGCACCTGGACGAGCTGACCAGGGGCCTGGACCTGGACGCGTTCGTGCTCTTCTCGTCGATCTCGGCGACCTGGGGCAGCAGCGTCCAGCCCGCCTACGCCGCGGCCAACACCTTCCTGGACGGCCTGGCCGAGCACCGCCGGGCGCAGGGTCTGCCCGCCACCTCGGTGGCCTGGGGGCCGTGGGGCGGCGGCGGGATGACCGACGCCGACACCGGCGCCTGGATGGCCCGGGGCGGCCTGATGGTCATGGACCAGGACCACGCCGTCCAGGCGCTGGCCCAGATCCTGGACGGCCGCGAGGGCTCCGTCACGATCGCCGACGTGGACTGGGCGCGGTTCGCCCCGCCGTTCACGCTGCGCCGGCGCAGCCCGCTGATCGAGGGGCTGCCCGAGGTCGTCGCGGCGCTGGCCGGGACGGGGGCCGGTGCGGCCGCCGACCCGGACGCGGGCGCGTCCCTGCGGGAGCAACTGGCGGGCCTGACCCGGGCCGAGCAGAACCGGACGCTGGTCAAGCTGGTCCAGGCGCAGGCGGCCGCGGTGCTCGACTACGCGTCCCCCGAGGCCGTCGAGGCCACCCGGGCCTTCAGCGACCTGGGCTTCGACTCGCTGACCTCGGTGGAGCTGCGCAACCGGCTCGGCGCCGCCACCGGCCTGCAGCTGCCGGCCACGCTGCTGTTCGACTGCCCCACCCCGGCGGCGGTGGCCGAGTACCTCTGGAACGAGGAGTTCCGGGACGGGTCCGGTCCGGTGTCCCTGGTGGAGGAGGTCGACCGGCTCGGGTCGGTGCTGACCGGGGCGGCGCCGGACGAGAAGACGCATCAATTGATCACCGATCGCCTGCAGGAGCTCCTTTCCCAGTGGATGGAGGTTGGTGCTCCCACGGAAACCCAGGCGGTCGCGGAGAAGATCGGGTCCGCGACGGACGACGAGATATTCGAGTTCATCCACAAGGAACTCGGCAGGTAAGTGGTTGTCCGTGTGCGCGGATGGCAGGCATGCGTTTCACAGACTGGAATGGTGAGATCCGATGGCGAACGAAGAGACTCTCCGCGACTACCTCAAATGGGTGACGACCGACCTCTACAACACGCGTCAGCGACTGCGTGAGGTGGAGGAACGCAGCCACGAACCGATAGCGATCGTCGGAATCGGCTGCCGGTACCCCGGTGGAATCCAGGCTCCGGAGGACTTCTGGAATCTGCTCTCCACCGGCCGGGACGGGGTCGCCGGAATTCCGACCGACCGCGGCTGGAACATCGAGGAGCTCTACGCGGAGGACCCGGACGGCATATCGCAGGTGCGCGAGGCCGGGTTCATCGCGGACGCCAGCGGATTCGACGCGGGGTTCTTCGGTGTCAGCCCGCGGGAAGCGGTGGCGATGGACCCGCAGCAGCGCGTGCTGCTGGAGGTCTGCTGGGAGGCGCTGGAGCGGGCGGGCATCGACCCGACCTCGCTGCGCGGCTCGCTGACCGGTGTGTTCGCCGGCGCCGCGCTGTCCGGCTACGGCTTCGGCACGGACGAGGACCTGGACGTCCACCTGATGACCGGGACGTCGACCAGCGTCATCTCCGGCCGGGTGTCGTACTCGCTGGGCCTGGAGGGCCCGGCGGTGACGGTGGACACCGCCTGCTCGTCGTCCCTGGTGGCGCTGCACCTGGCCGCCCAGGCGGTGCGCTCGGGCGAGTGCACGCTGGCCCTGGCCGGCGGCGTCACGGTGACCGCCATCCCGATCATGTTCACCCAGTTCTCCAAGCAGCTCGGGCTGGCCCACGACGGACGCTGCAAGGCGTTCTCGGCGGAGGCCGACGGCATGGGCATCGCCGAGGGCGCGGGCATGGTCGTCCTGGAGAAGCTGTCCGACGCCCGGCGCAACGGGCACCCGGTGCTCGCGGTGATCCGGGGTTCGGCGATCAACCAGGACGGCGCGTCCAACGGCCTGGCCGCGCCGAACGGCCCCTCGCAGCAGCGGGTGATCCGCGCCGCGCTGGCCAACTCCCGGCTCTCGGCCGCCGACGTGGACGTGGTCGAGGCGCACGGCACGGGCACCACGCTGGGCGACCCGATCGAGGCCCAGGCGGTGATCGCCACCTACGGCCAGGGCCGCCCGGAGGACCGTCCGGTCTTCCTCGGCTCGGTGAAGTCCAACATCGGGCACACCCAGGCCGCGGCCGGCGTCGCGGGCGTCATCAAGATGGTGCTGGCGCTGCAGAACCAGCGCATGCCGCAGACCCTGCACGCGCAGGAGCCGTCGCCGCACATCGACTGGTCGGCGGGCGACGTCCGGCTGCTGAACGAGGCCGAGTCCTGGCCCGCCGGTGAGCGGGTGCGCCGCGGTGGCGTCTCCTCGTTCGGCGTCAGCGGCACCAACGCGCACGTCATCATCGAGGAGGCCCCGGCCGAGGAGGCCGAGCCGGCGGAGGCCGTCGACGCCGGCGCCCCGGCCGAACCCGGCGCCCCGGAGGGCGGGGCGCCGGTCGTCGCGGAGGTCGTGGCACCGCTGGTGTCGGGCGCCGAGGCGTGGCTGGTGTCGGGCCGCTCGGCGGACGGGCTGGTCGCCCAGGCGGACCGGCTGCGCGACTGGATCGCCGCGCGGCCGGCCCTGGAGCCGGCCGCGGTGGCACGGTCACTGGTGACCACGCGCGCGGCCTTCGAGCACCGGGCCGTGGTGCTGGGTACCGACCGGGCCGCACTCATGGGCGGCCTGGGCCAGTTGGCCGGCGGTCAGCAGACCGCCTCGGTCGTCGCGGGGGTGGCGCACGCGAGCGCGCGGGCGGTCTTCGTCTTCCCGGGCCAGGGCTCGCAGTGGCTCGGCATGGCCACCGAACTGGCGGCCGGCAGCCCGGTGTTCGCCGCGCGGCTGGCCGAGTGCGCGGCGGCGCTGGCGCCGTACGTGGACTGGTCGCTCGCCGACGTGCTGGCCGGCGCCGAGGGCGCGCCCGCGCTGGAGGCGGCCGACGTCGTGCAGCCCGTGCTGTGGGCGGTCATGGTCTCGCTGGCGGCGGTCTGGGAGGCCGCCGGGGTGACCCCCGAAGCGGTGGTGGGCCACTCGCAGGGCGAGATCGCCGCGGCCACCGTCGCGGGCATGCTGAGCCTGGAGGACGCGGCCAAGGTCGTCGCGCTGCGGTCCCGGGCCCTGCGGGCGATCACCGGCATCGGCGGGATGCTGTCGGTGACCGAGCCGGCCGCCCGGGTGGAGGAGCGGCTCGGACGCTGGGCGGGCCGGCTCTCGCTGGCCTGCGTCAACGGCCCCTCGGCGGTGGTGGTCTCCGGCGAGGCGGCCGCCCTGCGGGAGCTCCAGGAGGAGCTGAAGGCCGACGGCGTGCGCGAGCGGATGGTCGCCGTCGACTACGCCTCGCACTGCGCGCAGGTGGAGCGGCTGGAGGAGGAGATCACCTCCCTGCTGGCCGGGGTGACGCCGCGCGCCGGGCGGATCCCGATGATCTCGGCGGTCACCGGCGAGATGCTGACCGGCGAGGAGCTGGGCGCCGGGTACTGGTACGCGAGCCTGCGGGCCACCGTCCGCTTCGAGCGGGCGGTGCGGACCCTGGCCGGCCTCGGCCACCAGGTGTTCATCGAGGTCTCCCCGCACCCGGTGCTGATCGCGCCGATCACCGACACCCTGGAGGAGGCCGCCGTCGACGCCGGCCCGGCCGTCCAGGCCGGGCGGGTCTGCGGCACCCTGCGCCGGGACGACGGCGGGGCGCTGCGCCTGCTCACCTCGCTCGCCGAGGCCTTCGTGGCCGGGGTGCCCGTCGACTGGGCGCGGGTGCTGCCCGCCGCCGACCAGGTGGAATTGCCCACCTATGCCTTCCGCCACGAGCGGTACTGGCCGAAGGGCATGCTCGCGCTGCCCGGCGCGGCCCGGGCCGGGAGCGGCGACCCGGCCTCGCTGGGCCTGGGCACCGTCACCCACCCGCTGCTGCGCGCCGTGGTCGAACTCGCCGGCGACGCCGAACTGGTGTGCACCGGACGGCTGTCGCTGCGCACGCACGCCTGGCTCGCCGACCACGCGGTCGGCGGCGTGGTGCTGCTGCCCGGCACCGGCTTCGTCGAGATGGTGGTGAGCGCCGGCCACCAGGTGGGCTGCTCGCTGCTGGAGGAGCTGACCCTGCAGTCGCCGCTGGTGCTGCCCGCGGACGGCGCCGGCGTCCAGGTCCAGGTGGTGGTGACCGCGGCCGACGCCGAGGGCCGGCGCCAGGTGGACGTGTTCTCCCGCCCCGACCGCCCCGAGGAGGAGCAGGTCTGGGTGAAGCACGCCGCCGCGGTGATCGCCCCCGCCCAGGCCGCCGCCGAACCGGAGGAGGACCTCACGGTCTGGCCGCCGCGCGGGGCCGAGGCGCTCGACATCAGCGACCTGTACACCGTGCACCTGGCCGACATCTACGGACCGGCGTTCCAGGGCCTGCAGGCCGTCTGGCGCCGCGGCGAGGACATCTTCGCCGAGGTGGCCCTGCCGGAGGAGGCCGGGGACCCGGCCTCGTACGGGCTGCACCCGGTCCTGCTGGACGCGGCGCTGCTCGCGGGCGTGGTGGCCGAGGCGGCCGAGGCACAGGAGTCCGGCGACGCCCAGCAGGGCCAGATCCGGATGCCGTTCGCCTGGACGGGCGTCGCGCTGCACGCCGCCGGGGCGCCGGTCCTGCGGGCCCGGCTGCGCCGGGACGCCCAGGGCAGCCTGACGCTGACCGCGGCCGACGCCACGGGCCGGCCGGTGGTGACGGTGGACTCGCTGATCACCCGCCCGGTCTCGCCGGAGCAGCTGCAGAGCGCCGACGACTGGATCCGCGACGCGCTGTTCACCGTGGAGTGGGCGCCGCTGCCGCAGGGCGCGGTGCAGGAGGGGCCGTGGGCGCTGGTCGGCGCCGACCGCTTCGCCGTGGCCGAGCAGCTGGCCGCCGCCGGGATCCCGGTGCACGGCTACCCCGGCATCGCCGAACTGGCCGCCGCCACCGCCGAGGGGGAGGTCGCGCCCCGCGTGGTGATCGCCTGCGTGAGCGGCGAGGGCGTCGACGGGACGGCCGTGGCCGCCCGTCAGGTCGCCGGCGAGGCCCTGGAGCTGGCGCAGGACTGGCTGGCCGCGGCCGAGCTGGAGCCCGCGCAGCTGGTGGTCGTCACCCGTGGCGGCGTGGCCGTGCAGGCCGGCGACGCGGTGGCGGACCCGGCCGTGGGCGCGGTCTGGGGCCTGCTGCGCTCGGCCCAGCTGGAGAACCCCGGCCGCTTCGTCCTGGCCGACCTCCCCGCGGACGGCGGTGACGGCGAGGTGGCCGCGCTGCCGGCCGTGCTGGGCAGCGGAGAGCCCGAGGTGGCCGTCCGCGAGCGGAAGGGCTACGGCCGGCGCCTGACCCGCCCGGCGGGCGACCTGGTGGTCCCCGACCGGACGGCGGCGGCGGAGCGGCCGGCCGACCAGGACCCGCGGACGGTGCTCGTCACCGGTGGCACCGGAACGCTCGGCGGTGTGGTCGCCAAGCACATGGTGGCCACCGGACGGGCCGGCGGTGCCGTGCTGCTCAGCCGCTCCGGCCCGGGCGCCGCCGGGGTGGCCGCGCTGGCCGCCGAGGTGGCCGAGCTGGGCGGCTGGGTCCGGGTGGTCGCGTGCGACGTGGCCGACCGGGACGCGCTGGCCGGGGTGCTGGACTCGCTGCCGGCCGACTGCCCGCTGGGCTCCGTGTTCCACGCCGCGGGCATCATCGACGACGGCATGGTCGACTCGCTGAGCGCCGAGCGCGTGTCGGCGGTCATGCGTCCCAAGGTGGACGCGGCGTGGCACCTGCACGAGCTGACCCAGGGCCTGGACCTCGACCACTTCGTGCTGTTCTCCTCGGTCGCCGCCGCGTTCGGTGGTGCGGGCCAGGCCAACTACGCGGCGGCCAACGCCTTCCTGGACGCGCTGGCGGGCGCCCGGCGGGCCGCCGGACTGGCGGGCACCGCGCTCGCCTGGGGCCCGTGGATGCCCGAGGCCGGTATCGGCCGCGGCCTGGACGAGGTGATGCTCCGCCGGATGACCGGTTCGGGCCTCGCCGCGCTGAACGAGCAGGAGGGCCTGGTCCTGCTGGACCTCGCCCTGGAGCGGGCCGAGTCCGTCCTGGTCCCGGCCCGGCTGGACAAGGCCGGCCTGCGGGCGCAGGCGGCCGCCACCGGCATCCCGCCGCTCTGGCAGGTGCTCGCGGACGACTTCATCCCGCGCCGGGCGGCCGTCACCTCGGCCGCCGGGGCGACCGGCGCCGGCGCCGCGGACGTGCTGCGCCAGCAGCTGGCCGGGCTGCCGGGCACCGAACGCGACCGGGTGCTGCTGGACCTGGTCCGCACCCACGCCGCGGCGGTGCTCGGACACGCCTCGGGCGACGCGATCGAGGCCGGCCGTCCGTTCACCGACCTGGGCTTCGACTCGCTGATCGCGGTCGAGTTCCGCAACCGGATGAACCCGGCGACCGGGCTGCGGCTGCCCGCCACCCTGGTCTTCGACTACCCCAACCCGGTCGCGCTCGCCGCGCTGCTGCGCGAACAGCTCGCCGGCGACCTGTCCGACGTCGCGGACCTCGGCGGTCCCACGGCGACGGCGGCGCTCGCCATGGACGAGCCGGTCGCGATCGTCGGCATGGCCTGCCGCTTCCCGGGCGGCGCGACCAGTCCGGAGGAGCTGTGGCAGATGCTGGCCACCGGCACGGACGGGCTGTCGACCTTCCCGACCGACCGCGGCTGGGACCTCGACTCCCTCTACAACCCGGACGTGGACAACGTCGGGACCTCGTACACGCAGGTCGGCGGGTTCGTCCAGGAGGCCAGCGGCTTCGACGCCGGCTTCTTCGGGATCAGCCCCCGCGAGGCGCTGGCGATGGACCCGCAGCAGCGGCTGCTGCTGGAGACCTCGTGGGAGGCGCTGGAGCGGTCCGGCATCGACCCCGCGACGCTGCGCGGCAGCCAGACCGGCGCGTTCGTCGGCGGCTACGGCTCCTCGTACCTGGCCGTCACGATGGCCGACGAGGAGGAGGTGGAGAGCCTCGGGGCGCACCTGATGACCGGGAACGCGGCCAGCGTGCTGTCCGGCCGGGTCTCCTACGTGCTGGGCCTGGAGGGCCCGGCGGTGACCATCGACACCGCGTGCTCGTCCTCGCTGGTGGCCCTGCACCTGGCGGCCCAGGCGCTGCGCTCGGGCGAGTGCACGCTGGCGCTGGCCGGCGGCGTCACGATCATGGCGAGCCCGGACGGCTTCCGCGCGTTCTCGCACGCCCGCGGTCTCGCGGAGGACGGGCGCTCCAAGGCGTTCTCCGACGCGGCCGACGGCATGGGCATGGCCGAGGGCGCGGGCATGCTCGTGGTCGAGCGGCTCTCCGACGCCCGGCGCAACGGGCATCCGGTGCTCGCGGTGCTGCGCGGTTCGGCGATCAACCAGGACGGCGCGTCCAACGGTCTGACCGCGCCGAACGGCCCCTCGCAGCAGCGGGTGATCCGCGCCGCGCTGGCCAACTCCCGGCTCTCCACGGCCGATGTGGACGTGGTGGAGGCGCACGGGACGGGCACCACGCTGGGCGACCCGATCGAGGCGCAGGCACTGCTGGCCACCTACGGCCAGGAGCGCGGCGACCGCGGGTCGCTCTGGCTGGGCTCGGTGAAGTCGAACCTCGGACACACCCAGGCGGCCGCCGGTGTCGCCGGGGTGATGAAGATGGTGCTGGCGCTCCAGCACGAGGAGCTGCCGCGGACGCTCTACGCGGACGTGCCCTCCTCGCACGTGGACTGGGAGGCCGGTGACATCAGGCTGCTGAACGAGCCGGTGCCGTGGCCGACCGGGGAGCGGGTGCGCCGGGCCGGTGTGTCGGCCTTCGGCATCAGCGGCACCAATGTGCACGTCATCGTGGAGGAGGCCCCGGCCGAGGAGCCCGAAGCGGTGGAGACCGAGGACGGGCCGGCCGAGGACGTCCGGTCCGCCGCGGTGGTGGAGCTGGACGGGCCGGCCGCGTGGCTGGTCTCGGGCCGGACGGCCGAGGGGCTGACCGCCCAGGCGGGCCGGCTGCGGGAGTGGGTCGCGGCGCGGCCGGACCAGGCGCCGGCCGAGGTGGCCTGGTCGCTGGCGACGACGCGGTCGGTCTTCGAGCACCGGTCGGTGGTGGTCGGCACCGAGCGCGCCGAGCTGGTCGCGGGCCTGCAGAGCCTGGCCGCCGGTGCGCCGTCGGGTGCGGTGGTGTCGGGCGTGGCCCGCCCGGGTGCGCGGGTGGTGTTCGCGTTCGCCGGTCAGGGTTCGCAGTGGGTCGGCATGGGCCGTGAACTGGCTTCGTGCAGCCCGGTGTTCGCGGCGCGCCTCGCGGAGTGCGAGGCGGCGCTGGCGCCGTACGTGGAGTGGTCGCTGAGCGACGTCCTGGCGGGTGCCGAGGGTGCCCCGGAGTTGACGGCGGCGGATGTCGTCCAGCCCGCGCTGTGGGCGGTGATGGTGTCGCTGGCGGCGCTCTGGGAGACCGCGGGCGTCACCCCGGACGCCGTGGTCGGTCACTCGCAGGGCGAGATCGCGGCCGCGACCGTCGCCGGGATGCTGTCGCTGGAGGACGGCGCGCGCGTCGTGGCGCTGCGTTCGCGGTCGCTGAAGGTCCTGGCGGGCCTGGGCGGCATGTTGTCGGTGAGCCGGAGCGCCGCGGTGGTCGAGGAGCGGATCGCGCGCTTCGGTGAGCGGCTGTCGCTCGCGGCCGTCAACGGGCCTTCGGCGGTGGTGGTTTCGGGTGAGCCCGAGGCGCTGGAGGAGCTGAGGGCCGAGTTCGAGGCCGAGGGAGTCCGGGCCCGCCTTGTCGCGGTGGACTACGCCTCGCACAGTGCGCAGGTCGACCGCCTCGAAGCGGAGATCACCGAGGTCCTGGCCGGTATCGCGCCGCGCCGGGGCCGGATCCCGATGGTGTCGGCGATGACCGGCGAGACGCTGACCGGCGAGGAGCTGGACCCCGCCTACTGGTACGGCAGCCTGCGCGCCACGGTCCACTTCGACCGCGCGGTGCGCACCCTCGCCGGTCAGGGATACCAGGTCTTCGTCGAGTCCACGCCGCACCCGGTGCTGCTCGGTGCGATGAACGACACCCTGGAGGAGGTCGCCCAGGCGGCCGGGCCGGGCGCCATGACGGCCGCCGTCTGCGGCACGCTGCGCCGCGACGACGGCGGCGCCCAGCGCCTGCTGGTTTCGCTCGCCGAGGCCTTCGTCCAGGGCGCGACCGTCGACTGGCGCGCGGTGCTGACCGCCGCCGAACCCGTCGAGCTGCCCACCTATGCCTTCCGCCACCAGCGGTACTGGCCGCAGGGCGCCCTGGCGCTGCCGGCGGCCGGACCGGTCCTCGGTGGGGACGGGGCGAGCACGGCGGCGGAGGCCCAGTTCTGGGCGGCCGTCGAGGGCGGGGACCTCACGCAGCTGGCCGACACGCTGGCCTTCGACGGCGGTCGTCCGTTCAACGAGGTGCTGCCGGCGCTGGCGTCCTGGCGGCGCCGGGAGCAGGACCGGTCGGTGACGGCCGGCTGGCGCTACCGGGTGAACTGGGCGGCGATCGCCGAGCCCGACGCCCGGGTGCTGTCCGGCACGTGGGTGCTGGCGGTGCCGGCCGGTGCGGGCGAGCAGGCGTGCGCGGCCGCGCTGGCGGCGCGTGGCGCGGAGGTGGTCGTAATCGAGGTCCCGGCGGGTGCCGTGGACCGGGCCGAGGTGGCCGCGCTGCTGGCCGGCGCGGTCGAGCCGTCGGCGGTGGCGGGTGTGCTGTCGCTGCTGGCGCTGGACGAGGCGCCGGTCGCGGAGTTCCCGGTGGTGGCCGGTGGTCTGGCCGGGACGCTGGCGCTCGTCCAGGCGCTGGGCGACGCCGGGATCGGCGCGCCGCTCTGGCTGGCGACGCGCGGCGCCGTGGCGGCCGGTCCGGGTGAGGCGCTGGCCAGTCCGGTGCAGGCGCAGGTCTGGGGGCTGGGCCGGGTCATCGGCCTGGAGCACCCGGAGCGCTGGGGCGGGTTGGTCGACCTGCCCGAGGTGCTGGACGAGCGTGCGGGTGTGCGGCTGGTCGCGGTGCTGGCCGGCTGCGGCGAGGAGCAGATCGCGATCCGGACGGCCGGGATCCTCGGCCGCCGGCTGTCGCGGGTCCCGCAGCGCGGCTCCGAGCGGAGCTGGGCGCCGCGCGGCAGCGTACTGATCACCGGCGGCACCGGCGCCATCGCCGGGCACGTGTCGCGGTGGCTGGCCGGCCTCGGTGCCGGGCGGCTGGTGCTGACCGGTCGCTCCGGTCCGGCGGCCGCCGGGGTCGCGGCGACGGTCGCGGACCTCGCCGCCCGGGGCATGGACGTCGACGTGGTGTCCTGCGACGTGACCGACCGCTCGGCGCTGGCCGGGCTGGTCGACTGGATCGGCGCGACCGGTCCGGCGCTGTCCTCGGTGTTCCACACGGCCGCCGTCCTGGACGACGGCGTGGTCGACCGGCTGTCGGTGGAGCGGCTGGAGACGGTGCTGGCCGCCAAGGCGGCGAGCGCGGTCCACCTGGACGAGCTCACCGCCGGTCTGGACCTGGACGCCTTCGTGCTGTTCTCCTCGGCCGCGTCCACGCTGGGCGGCCCCGGTCAGGGCAACTACGCGGCGGCGAACGCCTTCCTGGACGCCCTGGCGGAGAACCGCCGCAGCCGCGGCCTGGCCGGTCTCGCGGTGGCCTGGGGCCTGTGGGGCGGCGGCGGACTCGCGGAGTCCAACGAGGCGATCCGGTCGCGGATGCGCCGGATCCCGATGCCGCCGATGGACCCGCAGCTGGCCGTCCGGGCGCTGGCCGAGTCGCTGGACGGCCCGGAGCCCGTCGTCACGGTGATGGACGTCGACTGGCGGCAGCTCGGCACCGCGCCGGGCACGGCCGACGTGCTGGACATGCCGCTGGTGCGTGACATGCCCGAGATCCGCCGGCTGGCCGCCGACCGGGCGGGCGCCGCGGACACCACCCGCAACGACGGCGAACTGGCCCACCGGCTCGCCGGGTTGGGCCGGGCCGAGCAGGACCGGGTGCTCACCGACCTGGTCCGGGCGCAGGCCGCCGCCGTCCTGGGCCACTCCTCGGCGGAGATGGTGCAGGCCAGGCAGGCGTTCAAGGACCTGGGCTTCGACTCGCTGACCGCGGTCGAGCTGCGCAACCAGCTGAACGCGGCGACCAGGCTGCGGCTGCCCGCCACGCTGGTGTTCGACTACCCCACCCCGGTCGCCATGGCGGAGTTCCTGCGCGGCGAGCTGGT
The DNA here is from genome assembly GCF_042737525.1 of Kitasatospora sp. NPDC059973. Classification (NCBI taxonomy): domain Bacteria; kingdom Bacillati; phylum Actinomycetota; class Actinomycetes; order Kitasatosporales; family Streptomycetaceae; genus Kitasatospora; species Kitasatospora sp. NPDC059973. The sequence continues at coordinate 50,504 of NZ_JBHWUI010000003.1, forward strand.
CGGGGAGCAGACGGGCGGGGCTCCCGCCCCGGTGGCCGCCGTGGTGGCCCCGGTGGTGGACGAACCGCTGGCGATCGTCGGGATGGCCTGCCGCTTCCCCGGCGGTGCGGGCACTCCGGAGGAGTTCTGGCAGCTGCTCGCCTCGGGCGGCGACGCGGTGGGCGGGTTCCCGACCGACCGCGGCTGGGACCTCGACGGCTTCTTCGACCCGGACGGGGGGACGGCGGGGACGTCGTCCACCCAGTCGGGCGCGTTCCTGCGCGGCGCCGCGGAGTTCGACGCGGGCTTCTTCGGGATCTCGCCGCGCGAGGCGCTGGCGATGGACCCGCAGCAGCGACTGATGCTGGAGACCTCGTGGGAGGCGCTGGAGCGGGCGGGCATCGACCCGGCCTCGCTGCGGGGATCGTCGACCGGTGTGTTCGCCGGCGGCTTCGGGTCCGGCTACGCCATCGGCATGGCGTTGACGGGCCAGGACTCCTCGGGCGTCGAGGGCCACCTGATGACCGGCAACTCGACGAGCGTGCTGTCCGGCCGGGTCTCCTACGTGCTGGGCCTGGAGGGCCCGGCGGTGACCGTGGACACCGCGTGCTCGTCCTCGCTGGTGGCGCTGCACCTGGCGGCCCAGGCGGTGCGCTCGGGCGAGTGCTCGCTCGCGCTGGCCGGCGGTGTCACCGTGATGGCGACGCCGTTCTCCTTCGTCGAGTTCTCGCGCCAGCAGGGTCTGGCGACGGACGGCCGGTGCCGGGCGTTCTCCGAGGACGCCAACGGGACGGGCTGGGCCGAGGGCGCCGGCGTGCTGGTGGTGGAGCGGCTGTCGGACGCGCAGCGCAAGGGCCACAAGGTGCTCGCGGTGATCCGCGGTTCGGCGATCAACCAGGACGGCGCCTCCAACGGCCTGTCCGCGCCGAACGGTCCGTCGCAGCAGCGGGTGATCCGGGCGGCGCTGGCCAGTGGCCGGCTGACCGCCGCCGATGTCGACGTGGTCGAGGCGCACGGCACCGGTACGACGCTGGGCGACCCGATCGAGGCGCAGGCGCTGCTGGCCACCTACGGCCAGGAGCGGGCCGGCGGGCAGCCGCTGTGGCTGGGGTCGGTGAAGTCCAACATCGGGCACACCCAGGCGGCCGCCGGGGTGGCGGGCGTGATCAAGATGGTGCTGGCGCTGCAGAACGAGCGGCTGCCGCGGACGCTGCACGCCGAGGTGCCGTCCTCGCACGTGGACTGGACGGCCGGTGACGTCAGGCTGCTGACCGAGTCGGTGCCGTGGCCGTCCGACGGGCGTCCGCGCCGAGCGGGTGTGTCGGCCTTCGGGATCAGCGGGACCAACGCGCACGTCATCGTCGAGGAGGCGCCGGCCGCCGTCGAGGCTTCCGCGACGGTGTCGGCTCCGGTGGTGTCGGGTGCCGGTGCGTGGATCGTCTCGGGCCGGTCGGCCGAGGGGCTGACGGCCCAGGCGGGCCGCCTGCGCGAATGGATGTCGGTGCGCTCCGACCTGGCGCCGGTGGATGTCGCGTGGTCGCTGGCGGCGACCCGGTCGGCGTTCGAGCACCGGGCCGTGGTGCTCGGGGCCGGGCGTGACGAGCTGATGGCGGGGCTGGGGAGCCTGGCCACCGGTGCCTCGTCGGGTTCGGTGGTGTCGGGTGTGGCGCGGGCGGATGCCCGGGTGGGTCTGGTCTTCGCCGGTCAGGGTTCGCAGTGGGTCGGGATGGGCCGGGGCCTCTACGAGGGCAGTGCGGTCTTCGCCGAGGTCTTCGACCGGGTGTCCGGGCTGCTGGAGCTGGAGTTGGGCGTCTCGGTCCGGGACGTCGTGCTCGGCGCCGAGGGCGTGGACGAGGCGCTGGCGAACCAGACCCTGTACGCGCAGGCCGGGCTGTTCGCCTTCGAGGTCGCTGTCGCGGCGGTGCTGGAGGCCGCGGGCGTGACGCCGGACGCGGTGGTCGGTCACTCGGTGGGCGAGGTCGCGGCCGCGTATGTGGCCGGGGTGCTGTCGCTGTCCGAGGCCTCGCGGCTGGTGGCGGCGCGGGCGCGGTTGATGCAGGCGCTGCCGGCGGGCGGGGCGATGGCTGCGGTCAACGTCCCGGAGGCCGAGGTGCTGGCGGAGCTGGTGCCCGGTGTGGTGATCGCGGCGGTCAACGGCCCGGAGTCCGTGGTGGTTTCGGGTGAGGTCGAGGCCGTCGATCAGGTGGTGGAGCTGTGGCGGGAGCGGGGCCGCCGGGTGCGGCGACTGCGGGTCTCGCACGCCTTCCACTCCCCGGCGATGGACCCGGTGATCGACGAACTCACCGCCGTCGCCGCCGGGTTGGAGTACCACCGCCCGAACATGATGTGGGCGGGCGCGCTCACCGGTGAACTGGTCACCGAGCCCGAGGCGGGCTACTGGCCGGCCCAGACGCGGGGAGCGGTGCGCTTCGCCGACGCGGTGGCGACGCTGGCCCGCGAGGGCGTCTCGGTGTTCATCGAGGTCGGCCCCGACGGATCGCTCTCCTCGCTGGGCCCCGACGCCGTGGCCGGCATCGGGAGCGAGGAGCCCGTCTTCGTCCCGCTCCAGCGGCGCGACGAGCAGGGGGTGACCGGCCTGCTGGGCGGTCTCGCCCGGGCCTTCGTCAACGGCGCCGGGGTGGAGTGGAGTTCGGTGCTGCCGACCGGTACGCCGGTCGAGCTGCCCACCTACGCGTTCCGGCACCAGCGGTTCTGGCCGGAGGGCATCCTGGCCCTGCCGGTCGCCGGTGGGGACGGCACCAGCACCGAGGCGGAGGCCCGGTTCTGGGCGGCCGTCGAGGGCGGGGACCTCACGCAGCTGGCCGACACGCTGGCCTTCGACGGCGGTCGTCCGTTCAACGAGGTGCTGCCGGCGCTGGCGTCCTGGCGGCGCCGGGAGCAGGACCGCTCGCTGACCGCCAACTGGCGCTACCGGACCGCCTGGTCGGCCGTCGCCGAGCCCGACTCCGGCGTGCTGTCGGGGACGTGGCTGGCGGTGGTGCCGGCCGGAGCGGCCGAGCAGGCGTGCGCGGCCGCGCTCGCCGACCGTGGTGCCGAGGTCGTCACGGTCGAGGTCCCGGCGAGTGCCGTGGACCGGGCCGAGGTGGCCGCGCTGCTGGCCGGTGCGGTCGAGCCGTCGGCGGTGGCGGGTGTGCTGTCGCTGCTGGCGCTCGACGAGACACCGGTGCCCGGCCACCCCGCGGTGACCGGCGGCATGGCCGCCACCCTGGCACTCGTCCAGGCGCTGGGCGACGCCGGGATCGCCGCCCCGCTCTGGCTGGCGACGCGCGGCGCGGTGGCGGCCGGTCCGGGTGAGGCCCTGGCCCACCCGCTCCAGGCGCTCGTCTGGGGTCTGGGCCGGGTCGTCGGCCTGGAACAGCCGGACCGCTGGGGCGGGTTGGTCGACCTGCCCGAGGTGCTGGACGACCGGGCCGGTGCCCGACTGGTCGCCGTGCTCGCCGGCTGCGGCGAGAACGAGATCGCGATCCGGGCGGCCGGGATCCTCGGCCGCCGGCTCACCCGGGCCGCCCAGCTCCGCGGCAAGGACCGCTGGGCACCGCGCGGCAGCGTGCTGATCACCGGCGGCACCGGCGCCATCGCCGGGCACGTCGCCCGGTGGCTGGCCGGTCGCGACGCGCCCCGCCAGGTGCTGACCAGCCGTTCCGGCCCCGCCGCGAGGGGGGCGGCGGCGCTCGCCGCCGAACTCGCGACGGCCGGCTCCGCGGTGGACGTCGTCGCCTGCGACGTGACCGACCGCTCGGCGCTGGCCGGGCTGGTGAGCTGGATCGGCGGGACCGGTCCGGCGCTGTCCTCGGTGCTGCACACCGCGGCGGTGCTGGACGACGGTGTCGTGGACCGGCTCTCGGTCGAGCGACTGGAGACGGTGCTGGCCGCGAAGGCGTTGAGCGCGGCCCATCTGGACGAGCTCACCGCCGGCCTGGACCTGGACGCCTTCGTACTCTTCTCCTCGGTGTCCTCGACGATCGGCGCCGCCGGTCAGGGCAACTACGCGGCGGCGAACGCCTACCTGGACGCCCTGGCGGAGAACCGCCGGGGCCGGGGGCTGGCCGCGCTCACCGTGGCCTGGGGTGCCTGGGCCGGCGGTGGCATGGCGGAGTCCAGCAGCGTGGTGCAGGCCCGGGTCAAGCGCGGCCCGATGCCGGCGATGGACCCGCAGCTCGCCGCCCGCGCCCTGGGCGAGGCCCTGGAGGGCCCGGACGCCCTGGTGACGGTGATGGACGTGGACTGGGCGCTGCTGGCGTCCGGACCGGGCGCGGCGGACCTGCCGAAGCGCCCGCTCGTCCGGGACCTGCCGGAGATCCGGCAGCTGGCCTCGGCCGGCGGGAGCGCGGCGGCCGTGGTCCACGCCGAGGGAGAGCTGGCCCACCGGCTGGCCGGGCTCGCCCCGGCCGAGCAGGAGCGGGTGCTCACCGAGGTGGTGCGGGCCGAGGTCGCGGTCGTGCTGGGGCACGCCTCGGCCGACGCGGTCGAGGACCGGCGCGCCTTCAAGGACCTGGGCTTCGACTCGCTGACCGCGGTCGAGCTGCGCAACCGCCTGGGCGTGGCGACCGGCATCCGGCTGCCCGCCACGCTGGTGTTCGACTACCCGACCCCGGTGGTCCTCGCCGAGTTCCTGCGCGGCGAGCTGACCGGGAGGGTGGCGGACGCCGCCGCTCCGGTGTCCACCGCCGCGGCGGTCGCGGCGGCGGACGAGCCGCTGGCGATCGTCGGGATGGCCTGCCGCTTCCCGGGGGGTGCGGGCAGCCCGGAGGAGTTCTGGCGGCTGCTGGCCTCGGGCGGCGACGCGGTGGGTGCCTTCCCGACCGACCGTGGCTGGGACCTGGAGGGCTTCTACGACCCGGAGCGCGGCAACGCGGGGACGTCCTACACCCGGTCGGGTGCCTTCCTGCGGGACGCGGCCGAGTTCGACGCGGGCTTCTTCGGGATCTCGCCGCGCGAGGCGCTGGCGATGGACCCGCAGCAGCGCCAGCTCCTGGAGACCTCGTGGGAGGCGCTGGAGCGGGCGGGCATCGACCCGGCCTCGCTGCGGGGATCGTCGACCGGTGTGTTCGCCGGCGGCTTCGCCTCGGGCTACGGCTTCGGGGTGACGCTGGCGAGCCAGGGCGACTCCGGCTCCGAGGGCCACGTGATGACCGGGAACGCGACGAGCGTGCTGTCCGGCCGGGTCTCCTACGTGCTGGGCCTGGAGGGCCCGGCGGTGACGGTGGACACGGCGTGCTCCTCGTCGCTGGTGGCGCTGCACCTGGCCGCCCAGGCGGTGCGCTCGGGCGAGTGCTCGCTCGCGCTGGCCGGCGGTGTCACCGTGATGGCGACGCCGGGGACGTTCATCGACTTCTCGCGGCAGCAGGGTCTGGCGGCGGACGGCCGCTGCCGGGCGTTCTCCGAGGACGCCGACGGGACCGGCTGGGCCGAGGGCGCGGGCATGCTCGTGGTCGAGCGGCTGTCGGACGCGCGGCGCAACGGGCACAAGGTGCTCGCGGTGCTGCGCGGCTCCGCCGTGAACCAGGACGGTGCGTCCAACGGTCTGACGGCGCCGAACGGGCCGTCGCAGCAGCGGGTGATCCGGGCGGCGCTGGCCAGTGGCCGGCTGACCGCCGCGGACGTGGACGTGGTCGAGGCGCACGGGACGGGGACCACGCTGGGTGACCCGATCGAGGCGCAGGCGCTGCTGGCCACCTACGGCCAGGAGCGGCCGGAGGGGCGGCCGTTGCTGCTCGGCTCGGTGAAGTCCAACATCGGGCACACCCAGGCGGCCGCCGGTGTGGCGGGCGTGATCAAGATGATCCTCGCCCTCCAGCACGAGGAGCTGCCGCGGACGCTGCACGCCGAGGTGCCGTCCTCGCACGTGGACTGGTCGGCGGGTGAGGTCAGCCTGCTGACGGAGCCGGTGCCGTGGCCGTCGGACGGGCGCCCGCGTCGTGCGGGTGTGTCGGCCTTCGGGATGAGCGGGACCAACGCGCACGTCATCGTCGAGGAGGCGCCGGCGGCCGTCGAGGCTACCGGGACGGTGTCGGCGCCGGTCCTCTCGGACGCCGGTGCGTGGCTGGTGTCGGGCCGGACGGCCGAGGGGCTGACGGCCCAGGCGGGCCGGCTGCGCGAGTGGATGGTGGCCCGGCCGTCGGTGGATCCGGCGGATGTCGCGTGGTCGCTGGCGGCGACCCGGTCGGCGTTCGAGCACCGGGCCGTGGTGCTCGGGGCCGAGCGCGGCGAGCTGATGGCGGGGCTGGGGAGCCTGGCCGCCGGAGCCTCGTCGGCCTCGGTGGTGTCGGGTGTGGCACGGCCGGGTGCCCGGGTGGGTCTGGTCTTCGCCGGTCAGGGCTCGCAGTGGGTCGGCATGGGCCGGGGGCTCTACGAGGGCAGCGCCGTGTTCGCCGAGGTCTTCGACCGGGTGTCCGGCCTGCTGGAGCTGGAGTTGGGCGTCTCGGTCCGGGACGTGGTCCTGGGCGCCGAGGGCGTCGACGAGGCGCTGGCGAACCAGACCCTGTACGCCCAGACGGGGCTGTTCGCCTTCGAGGTCGCCGTCGCGGCGGTCCTGGAGGCCGCCGGTCTGACGCCGGACGCGGTGGTGGGTCATTCGGTGGGCGAGGTCGCGGCCGCCTATGTGGCCGGGGTCCTCTCGCTGGAGGACGCGGTACGGCTGGTGGCGGCGCGGGCTCGCTTGATGCAGGCGCTGCCGGCGGGCGGGGCGATGGCGGCGGTCAACGTCTCGGAGGCCGAGGTGCTGGCCGAGCTGGTGCCCGGGGTGGTGATCGCTTCGGTGAACGGCCCGGAGTCCGTGGTGGTTTCGGGTGAGGCCGACGCGGTGGACCACGTGGTGGAGCTGTGGCGGGAGCGGGGTCGCCGGGTGCGGCGGCTGCGGGTCTCGCACGCCTTCCACTCCCCGGCGATGGATCCGGTGCTGGACGAACTCGCCGCTGCGACGGCCGGGTTGGAGTACCACCGGCCGAACCTGATGTGGGCGGGCGCGCTTTCGGGTGAGCTGGTCACCGAGCCCGAGGCGGGCTACTGGCCGGCGCAGACCCGCCAGGCGGTGCGTTTCGCGGACGCGGTGGCGACGCTGGCCCGCCAGGGTGTCTCGGTGTTCGTCGAGGTCGGCCCGGACGGGTCGCTCTCCTCGCTGGGCCCGGACGCGGTGGCAGGCGTCGACGGTGACGAGCCCGTGTTCGTCCCGCTCCAGCGGCGCGACGAGCAGGGGGTGACCGGCCTGCTGGGCGGTCTCGCCCGGGCCTACGTCAACGGCGCTGCCGTGGACTGGAGTTCGGTGCTGCCGACCGGTACGCCGGTCGAGCTGCCCACCTACGCGTTCCGGCACCAGCGGTTCTGGCCGGAGGGCATCCTCTCGCTGCCGACGGCCGCGCCGGCGGTCGGCGGGGACGGTACGAGCACCGAGGCGGAGGCCCGGTTCTGGGCGGCCGTCGAGGACGGCGACCTGGCGGGCATCGCCGACACGCTGGCCATCGAGGACCAGCACCGGCTCGGCGAGGTGCTGCCGGCGCTGGCGTCCTGGCGGCGCCGGGAGCAGGACCGGTCGATGACCGCGAACTGGCGCTACCGGGGCGGCTGGGCGGCGATCGCCGAGCCCGACGCCCGGGTGCTGTCCGGCACCTGGCTGGTGGTCGTGCCGGCCGGAGCGGCCGAGCAGGCGTGCGCTGCCGCGCTCGCCGACCGTGGTGCCGAGGTCGTCACGGTCGAGGTCCCGGCGGGTGCCGTGGACCGGGCCGAGGTGGCCGGGCTGCTGGGCGCGGCGGTCGAGCCGTCGGCGGTGGCGGGTGTGCTGTCGCTGCTGGCGCTCGACGAGACGCCGGTGCCGGGCCACCCCGCGGTGACCGGCGGTCTGGCCGCCACCCTGGCGCTGGTCCAGGCCCTGGGCGACGCCCGGATCGGCGCGCCGCTCTGGCTGGCGACGCGCGGCGCCGTGGCGGCCGGTCCGGGCGAAGCCCTGGCCCACCCGCTCCAGGCGCAGGCCTGGGGCCTGGGCCGGGTCGTCGGCCTGGAACAGCCGGACCGCTGGGGCGGGTTGGTCGACCTGCCGGAGACCGTCGACGAGCGGGCGGGTGCGCGACTGGTCGCGGTGCTCGCCGGCTGCGGCGAGAACCAGGTCGCGATCCGGACGGCCGGGATCCTCGGCCGCCGGCTCACCCGGGCCGCCCAGCCCCGCGGCACCGCCCGGTGGACACCGCGCGGCAGCGTGCTGATCACCGGCGGCACCGGCGCCATCGCCGGGCACGTGTCGCGGTGGCTGGCCGGCCGCGAGGCGGAGCGGCTGGTGCTGACCGGTCGTTCCGGTCCGGCGGCCGCCGGGGTCGCGGCGACGGTCGCCGACCTCGCCGCCCGGGGCATGGACGTCGACGTGGTGTCCTGCGACGTGACCGACCGCTCGGCGCTGGCCGGGCTGGTGGAGTGGACGGGGAAGACCGGTCCGGCGCTGTCCTCGGTGCTGCACACCGCGGCGGTGCTGGACGACGGTGTCGTGGACCGGCTGTCGGTGGAGCGGCTGGAGACGGTGCTGGCCGCCAAGGCGGCGAGCGCGGTCCACCTGGACGAGCTCACGGCCGATCTCGACCTGGACGCCTTCGTGCTGTTCTCCTCGGCCGCGTCCACGCTGGGCGCCGCCGGGCAGGGCAACTACGCGGCGGCGAACGCCTTCCTGGACGCCCTGGCGGAGAACCGCCGCAGCCGCGGCCTGGCCGCGCTCACCGTCGCCTGGGGTGCCTGGGCCGGTGGCGGAATGGCCGGGTCCAGCAAGGTGGTCCGGGCGAGGGTCGAGCGGGCCCCGATGCCGGCGATGGACCCGCAGCTCGCGGTGCGCGCGCTGGGCGAGTCGCTGGACGGCCCGGACGCCGTGGTCACGGTGATGGACGTCAACTGGGCCGAGCTGGTGGCCTCGCCGGGCCCGGTGGACCCGCGGGAGTTGCCGCTGGTGCGGGACCTGCCCGAGATCCGCCGGCTGGCCGCGGCGGGTGCGACCGGCGGCGCGGTCCGCGAGGAGGGCGGACTGGCCCGGCAGCTGGCCGGGCTCGGCCGGGCCGAGCAGGAGCGGGTGCTCACCGAGGTGGTGCGGGCCGAGGTGGCCGTCGTGCTGGGGCACGCCTCGGCCGACGCGGTCGAGGACCGGCGCGCGTTCAAGGACCTCGGCTTCGACTCGCTGACCTCGGTCGAACTGCGCAACCGGCTGAACGGTGTGACGGGGCTCCGGCTGCCCGCCACGCTGGTGTTCGACTACCCCACCCCGAACGCCCTTGCCGCGTGGCTGCGAACCGAGGTTGTCTCGGACGAAGCGGTGTCGGTGCCGGTCCTCGCGGAGCTCGACCGGCTCGAAGCCGCCCTCCGCACCGGGTCGATGGCGGACCAGGTGCGGGAGGAGGCCACCGACCGGCTGCGCCGGCTGCTGGACGCCATCGGTGACCAGGCCGCCGACAAGAGCAAGGAACGGCGCGAAGCGGAACTCCGGGAAGCGACCGACGACGAGCTGTTCGCTCTCGTCGACGAACTGGAGTGACGCCTGCCAGGCCCTGACGGGCTCCGTTCGAACCCGGGCTGCCCCGCACACACCGTGCGGGGCAGCCCGCCCCTGACTCTGCCGAAAAACACCATTGCTGGGAGATGACCGTGTCCGACGAGGACAAGCTCCGTAGTTACCTGAAGCGGGCCATCGCAGACGCCCAGGACGCCCGCGCCCGACTGCGCGAGGTGCAGGAGCAGACGGCGGAGCCGGTGGCGATCGTCGGAATGGCGTGCCGCTTCCCGGGGGGCGCGGACACCCCGGAGGAGTTCTGGGAGCTGCTGGCCTCGGGCGGTGACGCGGTGGGCGCCTTCCCGACCGACCGCGGCTGGGACCTGGACGGCGTCTACGACCCGGACGGCGAGCGCGAGGGCACCTCGTACGTGGCGCAGGGGGCGTTCCTGCGGAACGCGACCCGGTTCGACGCCGGGTTCTTCGGCATCTCCCCGCGCGAGGCCATGGCGATGGACCCGCAGCAGCGGCTCCTGCTGGAGACCTCGTGGGAGGCGCTGGAGCGGGCGGGCATCGACCCGGCGACCCTGCGGGAGAGTGCGACCGGGGTGTTCGCGGGCGGATTCGCGTCCAACTACGGGATCGGGGTCTCCTGGTCCGCCGAGGCCGGGTCCGGCGTCGAGGGTCACCTGATGACCGGCAACGCGACCAGCGTGCTGTCCGGCCGGGTCTCCTACGCACTGGGCCTGGAGGGCCCGGCGGTCACCATCGACACCGCCTGCTCGTCCTCGCTGGTCGCCCTGCACCTGGCGGCCCAGGCGCTGCGCTCGGGCGAGTGCACGCTGGCCCTGGCGGGCGGTGTCACCGTCCTGGTGTCGCCGGGGACCTTCGTGGAGTTCTCGCGGCAGCAGGGGCTGTCGGCGGACGGCCGGTGCCGGGCGTTCTCCGAGGACGCGGACGGCACGGGCTGGGCCGAGGGCGTGGGCATGCTCGTGGTGGAGCGGCTGTCGGACGCGCGGCGCAACGGGCACCGGGTGCTCGCGGTGCTGCGCGGCTCGGCGGTGAACCAGGACGGCGCGTCGAACGGTCTGACCGCGCCGAACGGGCCTTCGCAACGGCGGGTGATCCGCGCCGCGCTGGCGAACGCGCGGCTGTCGGCCGCCGACGTGGACGTGGTGGAGGCGCACGGGACGGGGACCACGCTGGGTGACCCGATCGAGGCGCAGGCGCTGCTGGCCACCTACGGCCGGGAGCGGCCGGCGGGCCGGCCGTTGTGGCTGGGCTCGGTGAAGTCCAACATCGGGCACACCCAGGCGGCCGCCGGGGTGGCGGGCGTGATCAAGATGGTGCTGGCGATGCAGCACGAGGAGCTGCCGAAGACCCTGCACGCCGAGGTGCCGTCCTCGCACGTGGACTGGACGGCCGGTGAGATCGAGCTGCTGACGGCGCCGGTGCCGTGGCCCGCCGGGGAGCGGCCGCGCCGGGCGGCGGTCTCCTCGTTCGGGATCAGCGGGACCAACGCGCACGTCATCGTGGAGGAGGCGCCGGCTCCCGAGACGGCCCGGGCCGAGGCCGTGGCGCCGCTGCTGGCGGGTGCCGGTGCGTGGCTGGTGTCGGGCCGGACGGCCGAGAGCCTGACGGCGCAGGCGGGCCGGCTGCGCGCCTGGACGGTGGCGCGTCCGGAGCTGGCGCCGGTGGACGTGGCGTGGTCGCTGGCGGCGACGCGTTCGGCGTTCGAGCACCGGGCCGTGGTGGTGGGCACCGAGCGGGCCGAACTGGTCGGTGGCATCGAGAGCCTGGCCGCCGGGGTCTCCTCGGCCGCGGTGGTGTCGGGTGTGGCGCGGCCGGGTGCCCGGGTGGGTCTGGTCTTCGCCGGTCAGGGTTCGCAGTGGGTCGGCATGGGCCGGGGTCTGTACACGGCGAGCACGGTCTTCGCCGAGGTCTTCGACCGGGTCTGCGGGCTGCTGGAGCTGGAGTTGGGCGTCTCGGTCCGGGACGTGGTGCTCGGCGCCGAGGGTGTGGACGAGTCGCTGGCGCAGCAGACGCTGTACGCGCAGGCCGGGCTGTTCGCCTTCGAGGTGGGCGTCGCGGCGGTGCTGGCGGCTGCGGGCGTGACGCCGGACGCGGTAGTCGGTCACTCGGTGGGCGAGGTCGCGGCCGCGTATGTGGCCGGGGTGCTGTCGCTGCCGGACGCGGTGCGGCTGGTGGCGGCGCGGGCGCGGTTGATGCAGGCGCTGCCGGCGGGCGGGGCGATGGCGGCGGTCAACGTCTCGGAGGCCGAGGTGCTGGCCGAGCTGGTGCCCGGGGTGGTGATCGCCTCGGTGAACGGGCCGGAGTCGGTGGTGGTCTCCGGCTCGGTCGAGGCCGTCGATGAGGTGGTGGAGCTGTGGCGGGAGCGGGGTCGCCGGGTGCGGCGGCTGCGGGTCTCGCACGCCTTCCACTCCCCGGCGATGGACCCGGTGCTGGAGGAACTCGCGGCCGTGGCCGACGGGTTGGAGTACCACCGGCCGGCTGTGCTGTGGGCGGGCGCGCTTTCGGGTGAGCTGGTCACCGAGCCCGAGGCGGGCTACTGGCCGGCGCAGACGCGCCAGGCGGTGCGCTTCGCGGACGCGGTGGCGACGCTGGCCCGCCAGGGTGTCTCGGTGTTCGTCGAGGTCGGCCCCGACGGGTCGCTCTCCTCGCTCGGCCCGGACGCGGTGGCGGGGATCGACGGGGACGAGCCCGTGTTCGTCCCCCTCCAGCGGCGCGACGCGGAGGGCGTCGCGAGTTTCGTCACGGGTCTCGCCCGCGCCTTCGTGCACGGCGTGCCGGTGAACTGGAGCTCGGTTCTGCCCGCCGGGAAGCCTGTCGAGCTGCCCACCTATGCCTTCCGTCAGCAGCGCTTCTGGCCGGAGGGCGTGGTGCCGCTCACGCCGCCGGCGGCGGGCGGCGGCGACGGTGCGGGCACGGCGGGGGAGGCGCGGTTCTGGGCGGCCGTCGAGGACGGGGACCTGGCGGGCATCGCCGACACGCTGGCCATCGAGGACCAGCGGCAGCTCGCCGAGGTACTGCCGGCGCTGGCGTCCTGGCGGCGCCGCGAGCTGGACCGCCTGGTGACCACCGACTGGCGCTACCGGACGGCCTGGTCGGCCGTGGCGGAGCCCGACGCGCGGGTGCTGTCGGGGACGTGGCTGGTGGTGGTGCCGGCCGGTGCGGGCAAGCAGCCGTGCGCGGCCGCGCTGGCGGCGCGTGGCGCGGAGGTCGTCGTGGTCGAGGTCCCGGCCGGTGCCGTGGACCGGGCCGAGGTGGCCGCGCTGCTGGGCGCGGCGGTCGAGCCTTCCGCCGTCTCCGGTGTGCTGTCACTGCTCGCCCTGGACGAGACGCGCGTGCCGGACCACCCGGGGGTGACCGCCGGGCTGGCGGCCACGCTGGCGCTCGTCCAGGCGCTGGGCGACGCCGGGATCGGCGCGCCGCTCTGGCCGGCGACGCGCGGCGCCGTGGCCGCCGGTCCGGGCGAGGCGCTGGCCCACCCGGTGCAGGCGCAGGTCTGGGGGCTCGGCCGGGTCGTCGGTCTGGAACACCCCGAGCGCTGGGGCGGGTTGATCGACCTGCCCGAGGTGCTGGACGACCGGGCCGGTGCCCGGCTGGTCGCGGTGCTGGCCGGTGCCGGGGAGAACGAGGTCGCGATCCGGGCCGACGGGATCCTCGGCCGCCGGCTCAAGCGGGCCGGACAGACCCGCGACCGGGACCGCTGGTCGCCGCGCGGCAGCGTGCTGATCACCGGCGGCACCGGCGCCATCGCCGGGCACGTGGCGCGGTGGCTGGCCGAGCGCGGAGCCGAGCGGCTGGTGCTGACCAGCCGCTCCGGCCCCGCGGCCGCCGGGGTCGCGGCCACCGCCGCCGAACTGGCCGGCCGGGGTACGGGAGTGGACGTCGTGGCCTGCGACGTCGGCGACCGGTCGGCGCTGGCCGGGCTGCTGGCCCGGATCGGGGAGACCGGTCCGGCGCTGTCCTCGGTGCTGCACACCGCCGCGGTGCTGGACGACGGCGTGGTCGACCGCCTCTCGGCGGCGCGCCTGGCGTCCGTGCTCGGGGTGAAGGCCGAAGGCGCGCAGCTGCTCGACGAGTTGACCGCCGACCTCGATCTCGACGCCTTCGTGCTGTTCTCCTCGGCCGCCTCCACGCTGGGCGCCGCCGGTCAGGGCAACTACGCGGCGGCCAACGCCTACCTGGACGCCCTCGCCGAGAACCGCCGCGGCCGGGGCCTGCCGGGCCTGTCGGTCGCGTGGGGCGCCTGGGGCGGCGGCGGGTTCGCCGAGTCCAGCGCGGCGGCCCGGGCGCGGGTCGAGCGCGGCCCGATGCCGCCGCTGGACCCGCGGCTCGCCGCCCGCGCCCTGGGCGGGGCACTGGAGGGGCCGGACGCCGTCGTCACCGTGATGGACGTCGACTGGGCCCAACTGGCGTCCGCGCAGGGCACGGCGGACCTGCGGGAGGCACCGCTGTTCCGCGAGCTGCCGGAGGTCCGCCGGCTGACCGCCCGGGGCGCCGGGAGCGGGGACGGCACCCGGACCGAGGGTGAACTGCCCCGGCGGCTGGCCGGGCTCACCCGGGCCGAGCAGGAGCGGGCGCTCACCGACATCGTCCGGGCCGAGGTGGCCGTCGTACTGGGGCACGCCTCCGCGGACGCGGTCGAGGACCGGCGGTCGTTCAAGGACCTGGGCTTCGACTCGCTGACCGCCGTCGAACTGCGCAACCGGCTGGGCGTGGCGACCGGCATCCGGCTGCCCGCCACCCTGGTCTTCGACTACCCCACCCCGCTGCTGCTGGCCGGCTACCTGCGGGGCGAACTGACCGGGGACGCGGCCGGGCCGGGGCCGGTCGTCGTGGCGGCCGCGGCCGCGGCCGAACCGCTGGCGATCGTGGGCATGGCCTGCCGCTTCCCGGGCGGGGCCGGCAGCCCCGAGGAGTTCTGGGAGCTGCTGGCCTCGGGCGGTGACGCGGTGGGCGCCTTCCCGACCGACCGCGGCTGGGACCTGGACGGCGTCTACGACCCGGACGGCGAGCGCGAGGGCACCTCGTACGTGGCGCAGGGCGCCTTCGTGGGGGACGCCACGGAGTTCGACGCCGGGTTCTTCGGGATCTCGCCGCGCGAGGCGCTGGCGATGGACCCGCAGCAGCGGCTGCTGCTGGAGACCTCGTGGGAGGCGCTGGAGCGGGCGGGCATCGACCCGGCGGCGCTGCACGGCAGTGCGACGGGCGTCTTCGCCGGCGGCTACGCGTCCGGGTACGGCTTCACCCTGGCGGGTGAGGGCGGGGCCGGTGTCGAGGGCCACCTGCTGACCGGGAACGCGACCAGCGTGCTCTCCGGCCGGGTCTCCTACGTGCTGGGCCTGGAGGGCCCGGCGGTGACCATCGACACCGCCTGCTCGTCCTCGCTGGTCGCCCTGCACCTGGCGGCCCAGGCGCTGCGCTCGGGCGAGTGCACGCTCGCGCTGGCCGGTGGTGCCACGGTGATGGCCACGCCCGGCATGTTCATCGACTTCTCGCGGCAGCAGGGGCTGTCGGCCGACGGCCGCTGCCGGGCGTTCTCCGAGGACGCCGACGGGACGGGCTGGGCCGAGGGCGCGGGCATGCTCGTGGTCGAACGGCTCTCCGACGCCCGGCGCAACGGTCACCCGGTGCTCGCGGTGCTGCGCGGCTCCGCCGTGAACCAGGACGGCGCGTCCAACGGCCTGACGGCGCCGAACGGCCCGTCCCAGCAGCGGGTGATCCGGTCCGCGCTGGCGAACGCGCGGCTGTCGGCCGCCGACGTGGACGTGGTCGAGGCGCACGGGACGGGGACCACGCTGGGCGACCCGATCGAGGCGCAGGCGCTGCTGGCCACCTACGGCCGGGAACGGCCGGAGGGCCGGCCGCTGCTGCTGGGGTCGGTGAAGTCCAACATCGGGCACACCCAGGCGGCCGCCGGCGTGGCGGGCGTGATCAAGATGATCCTCGCCCTCCAGCACGAGGAGCTTCCGAAGACGCTGCACGCGGACGAGCCCTCCTCGCACGTGGACTGGTCGATGGGTGAGGTGCGGCTGCTGGCCGAGTCGGTGCCGTGGCCGGTGGGGGAGCGGCCGCGCCGGGCAGCGGTCTCCTCGTTCGGGATGAGCGGCACCAACGCGCACGTCATCGTCGAGGAGGCGCCGGCGGTCGTCGAGACCTCCGAGGTGGTCGAGGCCGTGGCGCCGGTGGTGTCAGGGGCCGGTGCCTGGCTGGTGTCGGGCCAGTCGGCCGAGGGGCTGACGGCGCAGGCGGAGCGGCTGCACGCGTGGGTGTCGGCACGGCCGTCGGTGGATCCGGCGGAGGTGGCGTGGTCGCTGGCGACGACGCGGTCGGCCTTCGAGCGCCGGTCGGTGGTGGTCGGTACCGAGCGCGCCGAGCTGGTGGCCGGGTTGGAGAGCCTGGCGGCCGGTGTGCCGTCGGGGTCGGTGGTGTCGGGTGGGGCGCGGCCGGGTGCGCGGGTGGTGTTCGCCTTCGCCGGCCAGGGTTCGCAGTGGGTCGGCATGGGCCGTGAACTGGCGCTGTCGAGCGCGGTGTTCGCGGCGCGGCTGGCGGAGTGCGAGGCGGCGCTGGCGCCGTATGTGGACTGGTCACTGGGCGATGTCCTGGCGGGTGTGCCGGAGTTGACGGCGGCGGATGTCGTCCAGCCGGCGCTGTGGGCGGTGATGGTGTCGCTGGCGGCGGTCTGGGAGGCCGCCGGTGTCAAGCCTGCTGCGGTGGTGGGGCATTCGCAGGGCGAGATAGCGGCGGCGACGGTAGCCGGGATGCTGTCGCTGGAGGACGGTGCCCGGGTGGTGGCGCTGCGTTCGCGGTCGCTGAAGGTGCTGGCGGGCCTGGGCGGGATGCTCTCGGTGAGCCGGTCGGCCACCGTGGTCGAGGAGCGGATCGCGCGCTTCGGTGAGCGGCTGGCGCTGGCGGCGGTCAACGGGCCGTCGGCGGTGGTGGTTTCGGGTGAGCCCGAGGCGCTGGAGGAGCTGAGGGCGGAGTTCGAGGCGGAGGGTGTCCGGGCCCGCCTGGTCGCCGTGGACTACGCCTCGCACTCGGCGCAGGTGGACCGCCTCGAAGCGGAGATCACCGAGGTTCTCGCGGCGGTGGCGCCGCGCCGGGGCCGGATCCCGATGGTCTCGGCGATGACCGGGGAGACGCTGACCGGTGAGGAGCTGGACGCCGCCTACTGGTACGGCAGCCTGCGCGCCACGGTCCACTTCGACCGTGCGGTGCGCACGCTGGCGGTCCAGGGGCACCAGCTGTTCGTCGAGGTGACTCCGCACCCGGTGCTGCTGGGCGCGATGAACGACACGCTCGAAGAGGTCGCCCAGGAGGCCGGCCCGGGCATCGTGCCCGCCGCCGTCTGCGGCACCCTGCGCCGTGACGAGGGCGGCGTGACCCGGCTGGTCACCTCGCTCGCCGAGGCCTTCGTCAACGGCGCTCCGGTGGACTGGCGCACCGTCCTCCCCGCCGCCGAGCGGGTCGAGCTGCCGACGTACGCCTTCCAGCACGAGCGGTACTGGCCGCAGGGGATGCTGCCCCTGTCGCCGGTGGGTGCCGGCCGGGACGCGGCGTCGCTGGGCCTGGGCGCGGTGGACCATCCGCTGCTGGGCGCGGCGGTCGAACTGGGCGGCGGCGCGGGCCTGGTCTGCACCGGGCGGCTCTCCGTGCGGACGCACCCGTGGCTGGCCGACCACACGGTGGGCGGGACGGTGCTGCTGCCGGGGACCGGCTTCGTCGAGATGGTGGTCCGGGCCGGGGACCAGGTGGGCTGCGGCCTGCTGGAGGAACTGACGCTCCAGGCGCCGCTGGTGCTGCCCGCCGACGGCGGCGGGGTCCAGGTCCAGGTGGTGCTGGCCGAGGCGGACTCCGAGGGCCGCCGCGCGGTCGAGGTGTTCTCCCGCCCCGACGTGTCCGACCCGCAGCAGGACTGGACGCGGCACGCGAGTGGCGCGGTGGCCCCGGTCCCGGCGGAGCGGCCGGCCCCCGGGGAGCTGTCGGTCTGGCCGCCGGAGGGCGCGACCGCGCTCGACGTCGGCGAGGTGTACGCCGTCCGGCTGGCGGAGGTGTACGGCCCGGCGTTCCACGGGCTGCGGGCCGCCTGGCGGCGCGGTGAGGACGTCTTCGCCGAGGTGGCGCTGCCGGAGCCGGTGGCGCGCGAGGCGGGTGCGTTCGGTCTGCACCCGGCGCTGCTCGACGCGGCCCTGCACGCCGCGCTGCTGGAGGGCACGGCCCCGGCGGACGCGGACGGCGGGCCGGGCGAGGTCCGGATGCCGTTCGCCTGGACGGGCGTCGAGCTGCACGCGAGCGGGGCGACCGTCCTGCGGGTGCGGCTGCGGCGGGACGCCCGGGGGGCGCTGGCGCTGACGGCCGTGGACCCGGCCGGCTCCCCGGTGGTGTCGGTGGAGTCGCTGGTCAGCCGGCCGGTGTCGGCCGCGCAGCTGCGGGCCGCCGACAGCGGGGTGTCGGACGCGCTGTTCGTGGAGGAGTGGGCCCCGGTGGCCGAGGTCCCGGTGGCCGAGGTGCCGGTCGGGGCGTGGGCGCTGATCGGCGCCGACCGGTTCGGTCTGGTCGAGGCGCTGGCCGCGGCCGGTGTGCCGGTCCGGTCCTTCACCGGTCCGGCCGAGGCGGCCGAGGCCGAGCCGCAGGTCGTGCTGGTCTGTGCGGGGGCCGAGGAGGCCGAGGACGGCGACGTGGCCGGGGCCGCCCGCCGCCGCACCGCCGACGCGCTGGCGCTGGCCCAGGAGTGGCTGGCCGAGGAGCGCCTGGAGAACGCCCGGCTGGTGGTCGTCACCCGGGGCGGCGTGGCCGCCGGGGAGGGCGAGGCCGTGGCCGACCTGGCCGCCGCCGCCGTCCGGGGCCTGCTGCGCTCGGCGCAGTCGGAGAACCCCGGCCGGCTGGTCCTGGTGGACCTGCCCGCCACCGGTACGGCCGAGCGGATCGCCGTTCTGCCGGGCGTCCTCGCCACCGGCGAACCGGAGCTGGCCCTCCGTGACACGGCCGTGCTGGGCCGGCGGCTGGGCCGTCCGTCCGGCGCTGGAGCAGCGGTTGAACGCCCCGTGGGCCGCGCGGCCGGCGGCCCGCGGACGCTGCTGGTGACCGGCGGGACGGGCACCCTGGGCGGTCTGGTGGCCCGGCACCTGGTGGTGACCGGGCAGGTCAACGGCGTGGTGCTGACCAGCCGTTCGGGCCCCGCCGCCCCCGGCACGGCCGCGCTGGCGGCCGGGCTGGCGCAGCTGGGCGCCCCGGTCCGGATCGTGGCGTGCGACGTGGCGGACCGGGACGCGCTGGCCGCGCTGCTGGCCACGATCCCGGCCGACCGCCCGCTGGGCTCCGTCTTCCACGCCGCCGGGATCATCGACGACGGCGTGATCGGTACCCTCACCGCCGACCGGCTGGCGGCGGTCATGCGGCCGAAGGTCGATGCCGCCTGGCACCTCCACGAACTCACCCGGGACCTGGACCTGGCGCACTTCGTCCTGTTCTCCTCGGCCGCCGCCGTCTTCGGCGCACCGGGGCAGGGCAACTACGTCGCCGCCAACTCCTTCCTGGACGCGCTGGCCGGGTACCGCCGGGCCGCCGGCCTGGCGGGCCTGTCGCTGGCCTGGGGCCCCTGGGTGCACGAGGCGGGCATCGGCCGGGAGCTGGGCGAGCGGCTGCTGAGCCGGATCAGCCGGTCCGGGGTCGCGGCGCTGGGCGCCGATGAGGGCCTGGCCGTGCTGGACGAGGCGCTCACCCGCGGCGAGGCCGTCCTGGTGCCGGCCCGGCTGGACCTGGCGGACCTGCGGGCGCGGGCCGCCCGCAGCGGGGACGTCCCGCCGCTGTGGCGGGCGCTGGCCGGTGGCCGGGTCCGGCGGGCCGCCGCCGCGGCCGGGACCGGCACCGAGGCCGGCGAGGCGCTGCGGCACCGGCTGGCCGGGCTCTCCGGCCAGGACCGTGACCGGGCGCTGCTGGACCTGGTCCGGGCGCACGTGGCCGCGGTGCTCGGGCACGCCTCCGCCGAGGCGGTCGAGCCCACCCGGGCCTTCACCGACCTGGGCTTCGACTCGCTGACCGCGGTGGAGCTCCGGAACCGGCTGCGGACCGAGACCGGGCTGCGGCTGCCGGCCACGCTGGTCTTCGACCACCCCACCCCCGTCGCGCTGGCCGCGCTGCTGCGCGGCGAACTGGCGGGCGGCCTGCCCGCCGCGGCCCCGGCGGTCCGGCCGTCCGCCGCGGTGGCGGACGAGCCGATCGCGATCGTCGGCATGGCCTGCCGGTTCCCCGGCGGCGCCGCCGGCCCGGAGGAGCTGTGGGAGCTGCTGGCCTCGGGCCGGGACGCGATCGGCCCGTTCCCGCAGGACCGCGGCTGGGACCTCGACGCCCTGTACGACCCGGACACCGAGCACGCCGGGACGTCCTACACCCGCGAGGGCGGCTTCGTCCGGGACGTCAGCGGCTTCGACCCGGCGTTCTTCGGGATCTCGCCGCGCGAGGCGCTGGCGATGGACCCGCAGCAGCGGCTGCTCCTCGAGGTGTCCTGGGAGGCCTTCGAGCGGGCCGGGATCGACCCGGCCGCCCTGCGCGGCAGCCTGACCGGCGCCTTCGTCGGCGGCTACGGGTCGGGGTACGCCGGGATGAGCCTCGAAGGCGAGTCCGAGTTCGAGGGCATCGACGGCCATGTGATGACCGGGAACGCGACCAGCGTGCTCTCGGGCCGGCTGTCCTACACCTTCGGCCTGGAGGGGCCCGCCGTCACGATGGACACGGCGTGCTCCTCGTCGCTGGTGGCGCTGCACCTGGCCTGCCAGTCGGTCCGGGCGGGGGAGTGCTCGCTCGCACTCGCGGGCGGCATCACCGTCATGGCGGCCCCGGACGGCTTCATCGCCTTCTCCCAGGCGCGCGGGCTGGCCGTGGACGGCCGGTCCAAGGCGTTCGCCGCGTCCGCCGACGGGATGGGCATGGCCGAGGGCGTCGGCATGCTCGTGGTGGAGCGGCTGTCCGACGCGCGCCGCAACGGGCACCCGGTGCTCGCGGTGGTGCGCGGTTCGGCGATCAACCAGGACGGCGCGTCCAACGGCCTCACCGCCCCCAACGGGCCTTCGCAGCAGCGGGTGATCCGGGCCGCGCTGGCCAGTGGCGGGCTGACGGCCGCCGACGTGGACGCGGTCGAGTCGCACGGCACGGGCACCAAGCTCGGCGACCCGATCGAGGCCCAGGCGCTGCTGGCGACCTACGGGCAGGACCGCCCCGAGGACCGTCCGGTCTGGCTGGGGTCGGTGAAGTCCAACCTCGGGCACACCCAGGCGGCCGCCGGGGTGGCCGGGGTGATGAAGATGCTGCTGGCGCTCCAGCACGAGGAACTGCCGCGGACGCTGCACGTGGACGAGCCGTCCCCGCACATCGACTGGTCGGCCGGGCACGTGCGGCTGCTCACCGAGCCGGTGCCGTGGCGGGCGAACGGGCGGCCGCGCCGGGCGGGCGTCTCCTCGTTCGGGATCAGCGGCACCAACGCGCACATCATCCTGGAGGAGGCACCGGCGGCCGACGCCGTCGAGCCCGCGGCGCCGGCGCCGTCCGGGGCCGGCGCGTGGGTGCTGTCGGGCCGCTCGCCCAAGGCACTGGCGGGCCAGGCGGGCCGGCTGCGCGAGTGGGTGGCCGCCCGGCCCGGGGCGGAGCCGGCCGACCTGGCCTGGTCGCTGGTCGCGACCCGGTCCCTGTTCGAGCACCGGGCCGTGGTCGTGGGCGGGGACGGCGCGGAGCTGGCCGCCGGGCTGGAGAGCCTGGCGGCGGGCGTGTCCGCGGGGTCGGTGGTGTCGGGCGTGGCCCGGGCCGACGCGCGGCCGGTGTTCGCCTTCCCCGGCCAGGGTTCGCAGTGGGTCGGGATGGGCCGTGAACTGGCCGCGGTGAACCCGGTGTTCGCCGCCCGGCTGGCGGAGTGCGAGGCGGCGCTGGCGCCGTATGTGGACTGGTCGCTGGGTGACGTCCTGGCGGGCGCCGAGGGTGCGCCGGAGTTGAAGGCGGCGGATGTCGTCCAGCCGGCGCTGTGGGCGGTGATGGTGTCGCTGGCGGCGGTCTGGGAGGCCGCCGGGGTGGCACCCGAGGCGGTGGTCGGCCACTCGCAGGGCGAGATAGCGGCGGCGACCGTCGCGGGGATGCTGTCGCTGGAGGACGGCGCCCGCGTGGTGGCGCTGCGCTCTCAGTCGCTGAAGGTGCTGGCCGGTCTCGGCGGGATGCTGTCGGTGAGCCGGAGCGCCGCGGTGGTGGAGGAGCGGATCGCGCGCTTCGGCGAGCGGCTCTCCCTCGCAGCCGTCAACGGGCCGTCCGCGGTGGTGGTTTCGGGTGAGCCGGAGGCGCTGGAGGAGCTGAGGGCGGAGTTCGAGGCCGAGGGCGTGCGTGCCCGGATGGTCGCGGTGGACTACGCCTCGCACTCGGCGCAGGTCGAGCGGCTGGAAGCGGAGATCATGTCCGTGCTGGCCGCGGTGGAACCGCGCCCGGGCCGGATCCCGATGGTGTCCGCGATGACCGGGGAGACGCTGACCGGTGAGGAGTTGGACGCCGCCTACTGGTACGGCAGCCTGCGCGCCACGGTGCACTTCGACCGGGCGGTGCGCACGCTCGCCGGACAGGGGTACCGGGTGTTCGTCGAGGTCTCCCCGCACCCGGTGCTGCTCGGCGCGATGACCGAGTCCCTGGAGGAGGTCGCGCAGCAGGCGGGCGCGGCCGCCGTGCCCGCCGCCGTCTGCGGCACCCTGCGGCGTGACGACGGCGGCGCCCAGCGCCTGCTGACCTCGCTCGCCGAGGCCTTCGTGAACGGCGCGGCCGTCGACTGGACGGCCGTCCTCCCGGCCGGCCGGCGGGTGGACCTGCCGACGTACGCCTTCCGGCACGACCGCTTCTGGCCGAAGGTCCCCTCGGCGCTGCCGGCGGGCGGCCCGGCCACCGGCCGGGACGGGGCGGCCACACCGGCCGAGTCCGCGTTCTGGGCGGCCGTCGAGGGCGGCGACCTGGAACAGCTCGCGGACACCCTGGCGATCGAGGACGGGCGCGAGCGGCTCGGCGAACTGCTGCCCGCGCTGACGACGTGGCGGCGCCACGACCTGGACCGCTCGACCACCGCGAGCTGGCGCTACCGGATGGGCTGGGCGCCGGTCGCCGAGCCCGACCCGGGCGTGCTCACCGGCACCTGGCTCGTCGCGGTGCCCGAGGCGGACGCCGCCGGCGACCTGGCGCAGGGCTGCGCGGTCGCGCTGGGTGTGCGCGGGGCCGAGGTCGTGCCGGTCGAGGTCCCGGCCGGGACGACGGACCGCGCCGTCCTGTCCGCGCTGCTCGCCCGGGCGCTCCGGGAGGCGGGCGCGGAGCCGTCCGGCGTGACCGGCGTGCTGTCGCTGCTGGCGCTGGACGGGACACCGCTGCCGGACCACCCGGTGGTGACCGGCGGGCTGGCCGCCACCCTGACCCTCATCCAGGCGCTCGGCGACGCCGGGATCGAGGCACCGCTCTGGCCGGCCACCCGCGGCGCGGTCGCGGCCACGCCCGGCGAGCTGCCGACCGCTCCGGCGCAGGCACAGGTCTGGGGCCTCGGCCGGGTCGTCGCCCTGGAGCACCCGGACCGCTGGGGCGGTCTGATCGACCTGCCCGAGGTGCTGGACGACCGGGCCGGCGCCCGGCTGGTCGCGGTGCTCGCCGGCTGCGGCGAGGACCAGGTCGCCATCCGCCCGGCCGGGATGCTGGGCCGCCGGATGAGCCGGGCCGCCGGGGTGCGGGCCGGTGAGGACCGCTGGACCCCGCGCGGCAGCGTGCTGATCACCGGCGGCACCGGCGCCATCGCCGGGCACGTGGCCCGCTGGCTGGCCGAAGGGGGCGCGCCGCGCGTCGTGCTGACGGGCCGTTCCGGCCCGGCGGCCGCCGGGGTCGCGGCCACGGTCGCCGAACTGGCGGAGCGCGGCACCGCGGTGGACGTCGTCTCCTGCGACGTGAGCGACCGCGCGGCGCTGGCCGGGCTGGTGGACCGGATCGGGAAGACCGGTCCGGCGCTGTCCTCGGTGCTGCACACCGCCGCCGTCCTGGACGACGGCGTCGTCGACCGCCTCACCCCGGCCCGCCTGGAGACGGTGCTGGCCGCCAAGGCCGCGAGCGCCGCCCACCTCGACGAGCTGACCGCCGACCTGGACCTGGACGCCTTCGTGCTGTTCTCCTCCGCGGCGTCGACCCTCGGCTCCGCCGGGCAGGGCAACTACGCGGCCGCCAACGCCCACCTCGACGCCCTGGCCGAGAACCGGCGGGCCCGCGGGCTGACCGGTCTGTCGGTGGCCTGGGGCCAGTGGGGCGGCGGCGGCCTGGCGGAGTCCAAGGAGGCGATCCGGGAGCGGATGAAGAAGCTCCCGATGTCGGCGATGGACCCGCAGCTGGCGGTCCGGGCCCTGGACGAGTCGCTGCGCGGCCCCGACGCCGTGGTGACGGTGATGGACGTGGACTGGGCCCTGCTGGCGCAGACCGCGGTGGACCTGCCGAAGGCCCCGCTGGTGCGGGACCTGCCGGAGGTCCGCCGGATCGCCACCGCCGCCGCCCGGCCCGCCGAGGCGGCCGGCCCGGGCGAGGGCGAGCTGGGCCGGCGGCTGGCGGGCCTGGACCGGGCCGAGCAGGAGCGGCTGCTGTCGGACCTCGTACGGGCCGAGGCGGCCGTGGTCCTGGGCCACGCGTCGGCGGACGGGGTCCAGGCCCAGCAGGCCTTCAAGGACCTCGGGTTCGACTCGCTGACCGCGGTGGAGATCCGCAACCGGTTGAACACCGCGACCGGACTGCGGGTGCCCGCTACGTTGATTTTCGACTACCCCACCCCGGTGGCGGTGGCCGCCTGGCTGCGCACCGAACTCGCCCCGGACGAGGCGGACTCGGTGCCGGTGCTCGACGACCTCGACCGGCTCGAATCCAGCCTGTCCGGTCCGGCACCCGACCAGGACACGAGCGAGCGAATCACGAGGCGGCTGCAGAGCATTCTGTCGAAGTGGATCGAGAAGCAGGGCGAAGCGGAATCCGGCAGCGGCGAGGTTGAACTCGAATCGGCGACACCCGACCAGGTGTTTGAGTTTCTCGACAAGGAACTTGGTCTGTCCAACTAGTTACTTCGCGCTAATTGACGGCATGTTTTGGTAAGGGGTCACTGTGGATAACCAAGAGAAACTCTTCGACTACCTCAAGAAGACCGCGGCCGAGCTCCAGGAGACGCGCAAGCGCCTGCACAAGCTGGAGGCCGGCGAGTACGAGCCGCTGGCGATCGTCGGCATGGCGTGCCGCTACCCGGGCAACGTGGAGACCCCGGAGGACCTCTGGGAGCTGCTGGCGGCCGGCGGCGACGCGGTGGGCGAGTTCCCCACCGACCGCGGCTGGGACCTGGAGAGCATCTACGACCCGGACCCGGAGAAGTCCGGCCGGTCGTACACCCAGTCCGGGGCCTTCGTGAAGGACGCCAGCGGATTCGACGCCGCGTTCTTCGGGATCAGCCCGCGGGAAGCCGTCGCGATGGACCCGCAGCAGCGCCTGCTGCTCGAAGTCGCCTGGGAGGCGCTGGAGCGCGCGGGAATCGACGCGGGAACGCTCAAGGGCAGCCGGACCGGCGTCTTCGTCGGTGGTTTCACCTCGAACTACCTGGTGAACCTGGAGCTGGCGGAAGGGGGCACGGCCGGGCTGGAAGGCCACATGATGACCGGCAACCTGACCGCCGTGCTCTCCGGCCGGGTCTCGTACGTCATGGGCCTGGAGGGCCCCGCCGTCACGGTGGACACGGCGTGCTCCTCCTCGCTGGTCGCGCTGCACCTGGCCTGCCAGGCGATCCGCGCCGGGGAGTGCTCGATGGCACTCGCCGGCGGTGTGACCGTGCTGGCGCAGCCCGGCATGTTCGTCGAGTTCTCCCGCCAGCAGGGCCTGTCGGTGGACGGCCGCTGCCGCGCCTTCTCCGACGACGCGAACGGCACCGGCTGGGCCGAGGGCACCGGCATGCTCGTCGTGGAGAAGCTCTCCGACGCGCGCCGCAACGGGCACAAGGTGCTCGCGGTGATCCGCGGCTCGGCGATCAACCAGGACGGCGCGTCCAACGGTCTGACCGCCCCGAACGGCCCCTCGCAGCAGCGGGTGATCCGCGCCGCGCTGGAGAGCTCCCGGCTGTCCGCCGCCGACATCGACGCGGTGGAGGCCCACGGCACGGGCACCAAGCTCGGCGACCCGATCGAGGCGCAGGCGCTGCTGGCGACGTACGGCCAGGAGCGCGGCGGCGGGCAGCCGCTCTGGCTGGGGTCGGTGAAGTCCAACCTCGGACACACCCAGGCCGCCTCCGGGGTGGCCGGCGTGATCAAGATGGTGATGGCGCTGCGCAACGGCCGGTTGCCGCGGACGCTGCACGTCAACGAGCCCACCCCGCACGTCGACTGGTCCGCCGGTGAGGTGGAGCTGCTGACCGAGTCCGTCCCGTGGCCGGCCGGCGAGCGGGTCCGCCGCGCGGGCGTGTCGTCGTTCGGCGGCAGCGGCACCAACGCGCACCTGATCCTGGAGGAGGCACCCGCCGAGGAGGACGCGGCCGAGCCGGTGGAGGCGGCGCCGCGGGTCGTCTCGGGCGCCGGCGCCTGGCCGGTGTCGGGCCGTTCGGCCGAGGGGCTGGCGGCGCAGGCCGGCCGGCTGCGGGACTGGGTGGCGGCGCGGCCGGAGGCGGAGCCCGCGGACGTGGCGTGGTCGCTGGCGACCATGCGCGCGACCTTCGAGCACCGCGCCGTGGTCGTGGGCGGGGACCGCGCGGAGCTGGCGGCCGGGCTGGAGAGCCTGGCCGACGGTGTGCCCAGCGGCGCCGTCGTCGCGGGCGTGGCCCGGGCCGACGCGCGGCCGGTGTTCGTCTTCCCCGGTCAGGGTTCGCAATGGCTCGGCATGGGCCAGGAGTTGGCGCGGTCGAGCCCGGTGTTCGCGGCGCGCCTCGCGGAGTGCGAGGCGGCGCTGGCGCCGTATGTGGACTGGTCGCTGGGTGACGTCCTGGCCGGCGCGCCCGGCGCTCCCGAGTTGAAGGCGGCGGATGTCGTCCAGCCGGCGCTGTGGGCGGTGATGGTGTCGCTGGCGGCGGTCTGGGAGGCCGCCGGGGTGGCACCCGAGGCGGTGGTCGGCCACTCGCAGGGCGAGATAGCGGCGGCGACCGTCGCGGGGATGCTGTCGCTGGAGGACGGCGCCCGGGTGGTGGCGCTGCGTTCTCAGTCGTTGAAGGTGCTGGCCGGTCTCGGCGGGATGCTGTCGGTGAGCCGGAGCGCCGCGGTGGTGGAGGAGCGGATCGCGCGCTTCGGTGAGCGCCTGTCGCTGGCGGCCGTCAACGGGCCGTCCGCGGTGGTGGTTTCGGGTGAGCCGGAGGCGCTGGAGGAGCTGAAGGCGGAGTTCGAGGCCGAGGGCGTGCGTGCCCGGATGGTCGCGGTGGACTACGCCTCGCACTCGGCGCAGGTCGAGCGGCTGGAAGCGGAGATCATGTCCGTGCTGGCCGCGGTGGCTCCGCGTCCGGGCCGGATCCCGATGGTGTCCGCGATGACCGGGGAGACGCTGACCGGTGAGGAGTTGGACGCCGCCTACTGGTACGGCAGCCTGCGCGCCACGGTGCACTTCGACCGGGCGGTGCGCACGCTCGCCGGTCAGGGGCACCGGGTGTTCGTCGAGGTCTCCCCGCACCCGGTGCTGCTCGGTGCGATGACCGAGTCGCTGGAGGAGGTCACCCAGGAAGCCGGGCCGGGCGCGGTGCCCGCCGCCGTCTGCGGCACGCTGCGCCGTGACGACGGCGGCGCGACCCGCCTGGTCACCTCCTTCGCCGAGGCGTTCGTCAGCGGCGCGGCCGTCGACTGGGCCGCCGTGCTCCCGGCCGGACCGGGAGTGGACCTGCCGACCTACGCCTTCCAGCACGAACGGTTCTGGCCCAAGGGCACGCTGGGCGAGCTGCGCTCCGCGCGCCCGGGCGGCGGCGACGCGCTGTCGCTCGGCCTGGGCGCGGTGGGCCACCCCATGCTCGGCGCGGTGGTGGAACTGGCGGGCGGCGCGGGCCTGGTGTGCATGGGCCGGGTGTCGCTGCGCACGCACGCCTGGCTGGCCGACCACGCCGTCGGCGGCGTCGTCCTGCTGCCCGGCACCGGCTTCGTGGAGCTGGCGGTGCGCGCCGGTGACCAGGTGGGCTGCGGCCTGCTGGAGGAACTGACGCTGCACGCACCGCTGGTGCTGCCCGCCGACCGCGGCGGGGTCCAGCTCCAGGTGGTCGTGGCCGCGCCCGACGCCGAGGGCCGCCGCGGGGTCGAGGTGTTCTCCCGCCCCGAGGAGACGGCCGCCCCGCAGGCCTGGGTCCTGCACGCGAGCGGTGTGGTCGCCCCCGCCACCGCGGCCGGGCGGACCGACGAGGACTTCCTGGTGTGGCCGCCGAAGGACGCCGCACCGGTGGACATCACCGACGTGTACGCGGTGCACCTCGCCGAGGTGTACGGCCCGACGTTCCACGGTCTGCGGGCCGCCTGGCGCCGGGGCGAGGACGTCTTCGCCGAGGTCGCGCTGCCCGAGGAGGCGGCGGCCGAGGCCGGCGCGTTCGGCCTGCACCCGGCGCTGCTCGACGCCGCCCTGCACGCCTCGCTGCTGGCGGAGCCGGTCGTCGAGGCCGAGCCGGGCCAGGTGCCGATGCCGTTCGCGTGGACCGGCGTCGAGCTGCACGCCGGTGGCGCGTCGGTGCTGCGGGTGCGGCTGCGCCAGGACGCCCAGGGCGGTGTGTCGCTGACCGCCGCGGACGCCACCGGCGCACCCGTGGTGTCGGTGGGGTCGCTGGTGAAGCGACTCGTCGCGATGGACCAGCTGCGCTCCGCGCAGAACGAGTTGAACGACTCGCTGTTCGTCCAGGAGTGGACCGAGGTGCCCGCCGGCGCCGCCCCGGCCGGCGAGTGGGCGCTGATCGGCGCCGACCGCTTCGGGCTGGTCGACGAGCTGGGCGCCGCCGCTGTGCCGGTGCGCGCCTTCGCCGGCATCGCCGAGCTGGCCGCCGCCGTCGAGACGGGCGAGGCCGCCCCCGGCACCGTCCTGCTGTGCGCGGACGCCCTGCTCGGCGGGGACGCGGACCAGGGCGCCGGCCTCCCGGACACGGTGCGCCGGGCCGGTGCCGAGGCACTGCGGCTGGTGCGCGAGTGGCTGGACGAACCACGCCTGGACGCCGCGCGGTTGGTGGTCGTCACCCGGGGCGCCGTGGACGCCGGCGGCGAGCCGGTGACGGACCTGGCGGCGGCCTCCGTACGGGGGCTGCTGCGGTCCGCCCAGGCCGAGAACCCGGGCCGGCTGGTCCTGGCCGACCTCCCGGCCGTCGAGGCCGGCGCCCGAAGCGCGCTGCTGACCACCGTGGTCGGCGGCGACGAGCCCGAGCTGGCGATCCGCGGCGAGGCCGCCTACGGTCGGCGCCTGACCCGACCCTCGGGCGAGCTGGAGGCGGTCAGCTGGCCGGCCGACCCGGTGGCCGACCCGGCGGCGCGTTCGCTGCTGGTGACGGGCGGCACCGGGACGCTGGGCGGGCTGGTCGCCAAGCACCTGGTGGCGACCGGCCGGGCCGGCGGTGTGGTGCTGACCAGCCGCTCCGGCCCGGCCGCCGCCGGAGCCGCCGCGCTGGCGGCCGAGCTGGCGGAGCTGGGCGTCTGGGTCCGGATCGTCGCGTGCGACGCGGCCGACCGGGACGCGCTGGCCGAGGTGCTGGACCGGATCCCGGCCGAGAACCCGCTGGGCTCCGTGGTCCACTCGGCCGGCGTCGTCGACGACGGCGTGATCGCCTCCCTGACGCCGGAGCGGCTGGCGGCCGTCATGCGGCCGAAGGTCGACGCGGCCTGGAACCTGCACGAGCTGACGGCTG
Source organism: Kitasatospora sp. NPDC059973 (assembly GCF_042737525.1). Lineage (NCBI taxonomy): Bacteria > Bacillati > Actinomycetota > Actinomycetes > Kitasatosporales > Streptomycetaceae > Kitasatospora > Kitasatospora sp. NPDC059973. Next base: position 79,831 of record NZ_JBHWUI010000003.1, read on the forward strand.
GGCTGGACCTGGAGCGCTTCGTCCTGTTCTCGTCCGCGGCCTCCACCTTCGGCGCGGCCGGCCAGGCCAGCTACGTGGCGTCGAACTCCTTCCTGGACGCCCTGGCCGGGTACCGCCGGGCCGCCGGCCTCGCGGGGATGTCGCTGCAGCTCGGCCCGTGGATGCACGAGGCGGGCATCGGCCGGAACCTGGACCGGACCTCGCTGTCGCGGATCGACCGCGGCTTCGTCCCGCTCGGCGCCGAGGACGGTCTGGTCGTCCTGGACGTGGCGCTGGCCCGGGACGAGGCGGTGCTGATGCCCGCCCGCCTCGATCTGGCGGCGCTGCGGGCGCAGGCCGCCGGCAGCGCGGACGTCCCGCCGCTGTGGCGCACGCTGGCCGGGGTGTCCGTCCGGCGCACGGCCGTCTCGGCCGCCGCCACCGGCACCGGCGCCGACGCGGCCGAGGCGCTCCGGCGCCGGCTCGCGGCGGTCTCCGGCCCCGAGCGGGACCGGGTGCTGCTGGACCTCGTCCTCGCCCATGTCGCCGCCACGCTGGGGCACGCCTCGGCGGACGCGATCGACACCGGCCGCCCGTTCACCGACGTCGGCTTCGACTCGCTGACCGCCGTCGAACTGCGCAACCGCCTGAACGCCGAGACCGGCCTGCGGCTGCCCGCGACGCTGGTCTTCGACTACCCCACCCCGACCGCGCTCGCCACGCTGCTGCGCGGCGAGCTGGCCGGCGACCTGCCCGCCGTCGCGGCACCCGCCGCACCGGTGGCCACCGGCGCCGCGGACGAGCCCATCGCGATCGTCGGCATGGCCTGCCGCTTCCCCGGCGGCGCGGCCAGCCCCGAGGAGCTGTGGCGCCTGCTGGCCTCGGGCTCGGACGCGATCGGCCCGTTCCCGCGCGACCGCGGCTGGGACTTGGAGAGCCTCTACCCGGACACCGACCCGCACGGCGAGTCGTACACCCAGGCCGGCGGCTTCGTCCAGGACGCCAGCGCCTTCGACGCGGGGTTCTTCGGCATCTCGCCGCGTGAGGCGCTGGCGATGGACCCGCAGCAGCGGCTGCTGCTGGAGACCTCCTGGGAGGCGTTCGAGCGGGCCGGGATCGACCCCGCGTCGCTGCGCGGCAGCCAGACCGGCGCCTTCGTCGGCGGCTACAGCTCCCGGTACGCGACCGACGTCCAACTGGAGGGCACCGAGGTCGTCGAGGGCCACCTGGTGACCGGGAACGCGACCAGCGTGCTCTCGGGCCGACTGTCCTACACCTTCGGCCTGGAGGGCCCGGCGGTCACGGTGGACACGGCGTGCTCCTCCTCGCTGGTGGCGCTGCACCTGGCCGCCCAGGCGCTGCGTTCCGGTGAGTGCTCGCTCGCCCTGGCCGGCGGGGCCACCGTCACCGCCACCCCCGGGGTGTTCGTGGCCTTCGCCAAGGCCGGCGGCATCTCGATGGACGGGCACTGCAAGTCCTTCGCCGCGGCGGCCGACGGCTCCGGCTTCGCCGAGGGCGCGGGCATGCTCGTGGTGGAGCGGCTGTCGGACGCGCGGCGCAACGGGCACAAGGTGCTCGCGGTGATCCGCGGTTCGGCGATCAACCAGGACGGCGCGTCCAACGGTCTGACCGCCCCCAACGGTCCCTCCCAGCAGCGGGTGATCCGCGCGGCGCTGGCCAGCGCCCGGGTGTCGCCCGCCGACGTGGACGTCGTAGAGGCGCACGGTTCGGCGACCACGCTGGGCGACCCGATCGAGGCACAGGCGCTGATCGCCACCTACGGCCAGGACCGGCCGGAGGGCCGGCCGCTGTGGCTGGGCTCGGTGAAGTCGAACATCGGGCACACCCAGGCCGCGGCCGGTGTGGCCGGGGTGATGAAGATGGTGCTGGCGCTGCAGAACGAGCAGCTCCCGCAGACGCTGCACGTGGACGAGCCGACCCCGCACGTGGACTGGTCGGCGGGCGAGGTGCGGCTGCTGACCGAGCCGGTGGCGTGGCCCACCGGCGAGCACGTCCGCCGGGCCGGCGTGTCCGGCTTCGGAATGAGCGGTACCAACGTGCACGTCATCCTGGAGGAGGCGCCGGCCGCGGTCGCCGAGGAGGCGGAGGCCCTGGACGAGCCGGCCGGTGAGGCCGGGGCGGTGGCGGTGCTGGAGCCGGCCGGGCCGGTGGCGTGGCCGGTGTCGGCGCAGTCGTCGGAGGCGTTGGCGGGTCAGGCGGATCGGCTGCGGGAGTGGATCGGGGCGCGGCCGTCGTTCGAACCGGTGGATGTGGCGTGGTCGTTGGCGGCGACGCGGTCGGTGTTCGAGCACCGGGCGGTGGTGGTCGGCGGCGGGCGCGAAGAGCTGCTGTCCGGACTGGGCAGCCTGGTGGCCGGGTCCCGTGCGGCCGAGGTGGTGTCCGGTATTGCCCGTTCGGGTGGTCGGACGGCGTTCGTGTTCGCGGGTCAGGGTGCGCAGTGGGTCGGTATGGGCCGTGAACTGGCCCTGTGCAGTCCGGTGTTCGCGGCGCGTCTCGCGGAGTGTGAGGCGGCGCTGGCGCCGCACGTGCCGTGGTCGCTGAGCGAGGTTCTGGCGGGTGCGCCGGGTGCGCCGGAGATCGAGTCGGCTGATGTGGTGCAGCCGGTGCTGTGGGCGGTGATGGTGTCGCTGGCGGCGGTGTGGGAGGCCGCCGGTGTGACGCCCGACGCGGTGGTCGGTCACTCCCAGGGCGAGATCGCCGCGGCCACGGTGGCGGGGATGCTGTCCCTGGAGGACGGTGCGCGGGTGGTGGCGGTGCGGGCTCGGGCGCTGACGGGTTTGTCGGTGCAGGGTTCGATGGTGTCGGTGGTGATGCCGTCGCAGGCGGTGCGGGAGATCGTCGAGGGCTGGGGCGAGCGCCTGTCGGTGGCGGCGGTGAACGGTCCGGCTGCGGTGGTGGTGTCGGGTGAGCCGGAGGCACTGTCGGAGTTCGAGCGTGAGTTGGCTTCGCGCAAGGTGCTGCGGTGGCGGATCCCGGCGACGGACTTCGTGGCGCATTCGCCGGCGGTGGAGCCGTTGGAGGCGGTGCTGGCAACGGAGCTGGCCGGGATCGTCCCGAAGGCGGGCCGTGTCCCGATGATCTCCACGGTGACGGGCGAGTGGCTGACCGGCACCGAGGTCGACGCCGCCTACTGGTTCGCGAACCTGCGGCGGATGGTCCGCTTCGAGGAGGCCGTTCGCACGCTGCTGGGCGGCGGTTACGGCTCGTTCGTCGAGGTGTCCACGCACCCGGTCCTGACGGCGGCGGTGGCGGAGACGGCCGAGGACGCCGGTGTCGCCGACGTCCTGACGGTGGGCACGCTGGAGCGTGACAACGCGGGCGCCACACGCCTCCTCACCTCGCTCGCCCAGGCCTACGTCGGCGGTCTCGCGGTGGACTGGAAGGTCGTGCTGCCCGCCGCCGAGACAGTGGAGCTGCCGACCTACGCCTTCCAGCACCAGCACTACTGGCTCCAGTCCGCCGCAGCGCCGTCCCCACTGGGCGGCGACGGTGCGAGCACGGCGGCGGAAGCGCAGTTCTGGGCCGCCGTCGAAGGCGGCGACCTGGCCCACCTCACCGAGGCGCTGGCCATCGAGGACCAGCAGCTCATCGAGGTGCTGCCCGCGCTGGCGTCCTGGCGGCGCCGCGAGCGGGACCGCTCGGTCACGGAGGCCTGGCGCTACCGGGTGACCTGGTCTCCGGCGACCGTCCCCGGCGGCCTCGCCCGGCTGTCCGGCCGGTGGCTGGTGGTGCTCCCCGCCGGGGAGACCGACGGCGATGTGGCCCAGGGCTGCGTGGCCGCCCTGTCCTCCCGCGGCGCCGAGCTCGTCTTCGTCGAGGTCCCGGCCGGGACGGTCGACCGGGCGGCTCTCGCCGCACTGCTCGGCGAGACGCTGCGGGGCACCGGGGAGGTGTCCGGCGTGCTGTCGCTGCTCGCGACCGACGAGACCCGTCTGCCGGACCACCCGGTGGTGACCGTGGGCCTGGCCGCCACGCTGGGCCTGGTGCAGGCGCTGGGCGACGTCGAGGTCGTCGCGCCGCTCTGGGTCCTCACCCGGGGCGCCGTGGCCACCGCCCCGAACGAGGTGCTGACCAGCCCGCTGCAGTCCCAGGTCTGGGGCTTCGGTCGGGTCGTCGGACTCGAATACCCCGACCGCTGGGGCGGGTTGATCGACCTCCCGCCCGTCCTGGACGAGCGGACCGGCTCGCAGCTGGTGGCCGTACTGGCCGGCTGCGACGAGAACCAGGCCGCACTCCGCCCGGCCGGGATCGTGGGCCGCAGGCTCACCCACGCCCCCCAGCCGGCGGCGGCCGGGACGTGGCGGCCGACCAACGGCACCGCGCTGATCACCGGCGGTACCGGCGCGCTCGGCGGGCACGTGGCCCGCTGGCTGGTCGGACGCGGTGTGGAGCGCCTGGTGCTGACCAGCCGGTCCGGCGCCGGCGCCGCCGGTGTCGCCGCGCTCGCGGCCGAACTGGCCGCCCGGGGCGCCCGGGTGGACGTGCTGGCCTGCGACGCGGCCGACCGGGCCGACCTGGCCGGCCTGCTCGACCGGATCGCCACGACCGGACCCGCGCTGGGCACCGTGGTGCACACCGCGGCGGTGCTGGACGACGGCGTGATCGACGGCCTCTCGGCGGCGCGCCTGGAGTCCGTGCTCGCGGCCAAGGCCGCCGGTGCGGCCTACCTGGACGAGCTGACAGCCGACCTCGACCTGGACGCCTTCGTCCTGTTCTCCTCCGTGGTGGCCACCACGGGCGGCCCGGGCCAGGCCAACTACGGTGCGGCGAACGCCTACCTGGACGCCGTGGCCGAGAACCGGCGCAGCCGCGGCCTGGCCGCGCTCGCCGTGGCCTGGGGCCCGTGGGCGGCCGGCGTGGCGCAGGGCTCCGAGGCGGCCCGGCAGCGGCTGGCCCGCAACCAGTGGGAGGGCGTGATGGACCCGGACCTCGCGGTCCGGGCCCTGGGCGAGGCCCTGGACTGCCGCGACACCGTGCTGACCGTCACCAACATCGACTGGTCCGTCATCCTCGCGCAGCCGCAGCCGGCGGCGAGCCTGCTGACCGTCCCCCTGATGCGGGACCTGCCGGAGATCCACCGGCTGGCCGCCCTGCTGGCCGAGGTCCCGGCCGCGCCGGTCGAGCAGGACCTGGTCCGCCGACTGGCCGGGATGAGCCGGGCCGAGCAGCGCCGGGTGCTGACCGAACTCGTCCAGGCCAAGGCCGCCCACGTGCTCGGCTACGCCTCGCCCGAGGCGGTCGAGACCAACCGCGCCTTCAGCGAACTCGGCTTCGACTCGCTGACCGCGGTCGAGCTGCGCAACGACCTCAGCTCCGCCACGGAGCTGCGGCTGCCCGCGACCCTGCTGTTCGACTACCCGACCGCGGCCGCGCTGGCCGACTACCTGGAGGCGGAACTGCTGGGGGCGGTGCCGGACGGCGCCGGGACGCCGGCGGCCGTGCCGGCCACGATCGCGGCCGACGAGCCGATCGCGATCGTCGGGATGGCCTGCCGCTACCCCGGCGGCGTGGTCGACCCCGACGGGCTGTGGGCGCTGCTGGCCTCCGGCGGAGACGGGATATCCGGCTTCCCGGACGACCGCGGCTGGGACCTGGAGGCGCTCGGCGAGTCCTCGTACGTCAGGTCCGGAGGGTTCGTCCAGGACATGAGCGGGTTCGACGCCGGCTTCTTCGGCATCAGCCCCCGCGAGGCGCTGGCGATGGACCCGCAGCAGCGGCTGCTGCTGGAGCTGTCCTGGGAGGCGGTGGAGCGGGTCGGCATCGACCCGGAGTCGCTGCGCGGCAGCGCGACCGGCGTCTTCGTCGGCGGCTACACCTCCGGCTACGGCTACGGCGCGGACATCGAGGGCATGGCCCACCTGATCACCGGCAACGCCACGAGCGTGCTGTCCGGCCGGGTCTCCTACGCGCTCGGGCTGGAAGGCCCGGCGGTGACGATCGACACGGCCTGCTCGTCGTCCCTGGTGGCGATGCACATGGCCGCCCAGGCGCTGCGCTCCGGCGAGTGCTCGATGGCGCTGGCCGGCGGTGTCACCATCCTGGTGTCCCCGGAGGGCTTCGTCGGCTTCAGCGAGCAGAGCGGACTGGCGGCGGACGGCCGCTGCAAGGCCTTCTCGGCCGACGCGGACGGCATGGGCTTCGCCGAGGGCGCGGGCGTCCTGGTGGTGGAGCGGCTGTCCGACGCGCGGCGCAACGGGCACCAGGTGCTCGCGGTGCTGCGGGGCAGCGCGACCAACCAGGACGGTGCGTCCAACGGTCTGACGGCGCCGAACGGTCCGTCCCAGCAGCGGGTGATCCGGGCCGCGCTGGCGAACGCCGGCCTCACGGCCGCCGATGTGGACGTGGTGGAGGCGCACGGGACGGGTACCAAGCTGGGTGACCCGATCGAGGCGCAGGCGCTGCTGGCGACCTACGGTCAGGACCGTGGTGCCCGGAAGCCGCTGTGGCTGGGGTCGGTGAAGTCCAACATCGGGCACACCCAGGCGGCGGCCGGTGTGGCGGGTGTGATCAAGATGGTGCTGGCGTTGCAGCACCAGGAGCTGCCGAGGACGCTGCACGCGGACGATCCGTCGCCGCACGTGGACTGGTCCGCCGGTGAGGTGGAGCTGCTGACGGAGGCGGCGCCCTGGCCGAGCAACGGCCGGGTGCGGCGAGCGGGGGTGTCCTCGTTCGGTCTGAGCGGCACCAACGCGCACGTCATCCTGGAGGAGGCCCCGGCGGTCGCCGAGCCGGCCGATGCCGGGAACGACGCCGGGAACGACGGCCGGGGCGACGTCCCGGACAAGGTGGTCGAGCCCGGTGCGGTGGGCGCCTGGCTGGTGTCGGGCCGCTCGGCCGAGGGCCTCACCGCGCAGGCGGGCCGGCTGTACGACTGGGCGGTGGCACGGCCGTCGGTGGAACCGGCGGAGGTGGCGTGGTCGCTGGCGACGACGCGGTCGGTGTTCGAGCACCGGGCGGTCGTGCTGGGCGACGGGCGCGGTGAGCTGGTGGCCGGGTTGGAGAGTCTGGCGGCCGGTGTGCCGTCGGGTGCGGTGGTGTCGGGTGTGGCGCGGCCGGGTGCGCGGGTGGTGTTCGCGTTCGCCGGTCAGGGTTCGCAGTGGGTCGGGATGGGCCGTGAACTGGCGGCGTGCAGCCCGGTCTTCGCGGCGCGGCTCGCGGAGTGCGAGGCGGCGCTGGCGCCGTATGTGGACTGGTCGCTGGCCGATGTCCTGGCCGGTGTAACGGAGTTGAAGGCGGCGGATGTCGTCCAGCCGGCGTTGTGGGCGGTGATGGTGTCGCTGGCGGCGGTCTGGGAGGCCGCCGGTGTCAAGCCTGCTGCGGTGGTGGGGCATTCGCAGGGTGAGATCGCGGCGGCGACGGTGGCCGGGATGCTCTCCCTGGAGGACGGTGCCCGGGTGGTGGCGCTGCGTTCGCGGTCGCTGAAGGTGCTGGCGGGGCTCGGCGGCATGTTGTCGGTGAGCCGGAGCGCCGCGGTGGTGGAGGAGCGGATCGCGCGCTTCGGTGAGCGTGTTGCCCTGGCGGCGGTCAACGGTCCTTCGGCGGTGGTGGTTTCGGGTGAGCCGGAGGCCTTGGAGGAGCTGAGGGCGGAGTTCGAGGCGGAGGGTGTCCGGGCCCGGATGGTCGCGGTGGACTACGCCTCGCACTCGGCCCAGGTGGACCGCCTCGAAGCGGAGATCACCGAGGTCCTGGCCGGTATCGCGCCGCGCCGGGGCCGGGTGCCGATGGTGTCGGCGATGACCGGGGAGACGCTGACCGGTGAGGAGTTGGACGCCGCCTACTGGTACGGCAGCCTGCGCGCCACGGTGCACTTCGACCGTGCGGTGCGCACGCTCGCCGGTCAGGGGCACCAGGTCTTCATCGAGGTGACTCCGCACCCGGTGCTGCTCGGTGCGATGAACGACACGCTCGAAGAGGTCGCGCTGGACTCCACCGCGCTGCCGGCGGCCGTCTGCGGCACGCTGCGCCGCGACGACGGCGGTGCCCAGCGCCTGCTGGCCTCACTCGCCGAGGCCCATGTCAACGGCGTGGCGGTCGACTGGACGACGGTTCTGCCCTCTGCCGACCTCGTCAAGCTGCCCACGTACGCCTTCCAGCACGAGCGGTACTGGCCGCGTGCGGCCGGACCGGCCCTGGGTGGGGACGCGGTGTCGCTGGGTCTGGGGGCGGTCGGTCACCCGCTGCTGGGTGCGGCGGTCGAACTGGCCGGTGGTGCGGGCCTGGTCTGCACCGGGCGGCTGTCCGTGCGGACGCACCCGTGGCTGGCCGATCACGCGATCGGTGGGGCGGTGCTGCTGCCGGGGACCGGCTTCGTCGAGATGGTGGTCCGGGCCGGTGACCAGGTGGGCTGCGGCCTGCTGGAGGAGCTGACGCTCCAGGCGCCGCTGGTGCTGCCCGCCGACGGTGGCGGGGTGCAGGTCCAGGTCGTGGTGGCCGCCGCCGATGCGGACGGCCGCCGCGCGGTCGAGGTGTTCTCCCGCCCCGACGGGCAGGAGGAGTGGGCGCAGCACGCCGGTGGCGTCGTCGCTCCCGCCGGGGAGGCGCCGGTAACGGAGGAGGACTTCGCGGTCTGGCCTCCGCACGGGGCCACGGCGGTCGACGTGACCGGCATCTACGAGGCCGGCGCCGGGGCGTCCTACGGCTACGGCCCGGCGTTCCGGGGGCTGCGCGCGGTGTGGCGCCGGGGCGAGGACCTCTTCGCGGAAGTGGCACTGCCCGAGGGCGTGGCCGCCGATGCGGGCGCGTTCGGCCTGCACCCGGCGCTGCTGGACGGCGTGCTGCACGCCAGCGCCCTGGTCGCCGGGGCCGAGGACGAGGGCCAGGTGCGGTTGCCGTTCGCGTGGACGGGTGTCGAGCTGCACGCGGCGGGTGCGTCCGTGCTGCGGGCCCGGCTGCGCCGGGATGCGCAGGGCAGTCTGGTGCTGTCGGCGGCGGATGCCACGGGTGCGCCGGTGGTCTCCGTCGAGTCGCTGATCACCCGTCCGGTGTCGGCCGAGCAACTCCGGTCGAACGATGCCGGGGTGGCGGATTCCCTGTTCACCGTCGAGTGGGCACCGATCGCCGCTGCCGAGGCTTCGGCCGGGGCGTGGGCGCTGATCGGCGCCGACCGCTTCGGTCTGGCCGAGGCGCTGGAGGCCTCCGGCGTTCCGGTCCGCTCGTTCACGGACCTGGCCGGCCTGGCCGCCGCCACCGAGGCGGGGGAGATCGAGCCCGCCCTGGTGTTGGCCTGCGCCGGTGCCCAGGTGGAGGGAGACAACGCGGCCGAGGCCGCCCGCCGGGCGACCGGCGACGCCTTGGGCCTGGCCCAGACCTGGCTGGCCGAGGAGCGTCTGGCCGAGGCCCGGCTGGTGGTCGTCAGCCGAGGGGCCGTCGCTGCCGCGGCCGGTGAGCGGATCGCCGATCTGCCCGCCGCCGCCGTCTGGGGCCTGCTGCGCTCGGCGCAGTCGGAGAACCCCGGCCGGCTCGTCCTGATCGACCTGCCGACCGGCGCGGGCGCCGAGCAGATCGCCCTCCTCCCGACGGCACTTGCCACCGGCGAGCCGGAGCTCGCCGTTCGCGGCACCCTGGCCCACGCACGGCGCCTGGCGCGCCCGGCGGGCGAGCTGGCGGTGCCCGAGGGCCCGTGGCGGCTGGAGCCGGACGCCGGCGGTTCGCTGGAGGGCCTCGTGCTCGCGGCGGCGCCGCAGGCGGGTGACGTGCTGGAGGCCGGGCAGGTCCGGGTGGCGGTCCGCGTCGCCGGGCTGAACTTCCGGGACGTACTGATCGGCCTGGGGATGTACCCGGGCGGCGGTGTGATGGGCAGTGAGCTCGCCGGAACGGTGCTCGAAGTCGGCTCCGGAGTCTCCGGGCTGGCCGTGGGCGATCGGGTGATGGGTGTCGCCGAGGGCGCGTTCGGCCCGGTGGCGGTCACGGACGCCCGGCAGCTGGTGCGGATCCCGGAGGGCTGGACCTTCGCCGAGGCCGCGTCCGTCCCGAGCGCGTTCATGACGGCCTGGTACGCCCTGGTCGAACTGGCCGAGGCCAAGGCCGGCCAGCGGGTGCTCGTGCACGCGGGTACCGGCGGCGTCGGCATGGCGGCGGTGCAGCTCGCCCGGCACCTGGGCCTGGAGGTGTTCGCGACCGCGAGTCCGGCCAAGTGGCCGGTGCTGGCCGCGATGGGCCTGGACGAAGCGCACATCTCCTCGTCCCGCGATGCCGGGTTCGAGGCGGAGTTCCTCGCCGCGACCGGCGGCGCGGGCCTGGACATCGTGGTCAACTCCCTGGCGGGCGAGCTGACGGACGCCTCGCTTCGGCTGCTGCCGCGCGGTGGGGCCTTCGTCGAGATGGGCCGCACCGACGTCCGGGACGTGGAGGCCCTGGCCGTCCAGTACCCGGGGGTCTTCTACCGGCCCTTCGACCTGGGCGAGGCCGGGCCCGAGCGGATGGGCGCGATGCTCGGCCGGATCGTCGACCTGATGGCCGCCGGCACGCTGACGAAGCTGCCGGTCCGGGCCTGGGACGTGCGGCGGGCGCGTGAGGCGTTCCGCTTCATGCAGCAGGCGCGCCACACCGGCAAGCTCGTCCTCACCGTCACCGCCGGCCCGGCCGAACCCCGCGAGCGCGGCAGGTCGGCGCTGGTCACGGGTGGCACGGGCACGCTCGGCGGCCTGGTGGCCAGGCATCTGGTGACCACCGGGCGGGCCGACGGGCTGGTGCTGACCGGCCGTTCCGGCCCGGCCGCGCCGGGCGCGGCCGCGCTCGCCGCGGAGCTGGCGCAGTCGGGCGCGTCGGTGGACGTGCTCGCCTGCGACGCGGCGGACCGCGACGCCCTGGCCGCCGTCCTGGCCGGAGTCCCCGCCGGGGCTCCGCTGACGACCGTGGTCCACACCGCCGGTGTCCTGGACGACGCGACCATCGCGTCGCTGACCCCCGAGCGGGTGGCCGCCGTGATGCGGCCCAAGGCCGACGGTGCCTGGAACCTGCACGAACTCACCCTGGGGCTGGACCTGGAGCACTTCGCCCTGTTCTCCTCGGCCGCGGCGACCTTCGCCAGCCCCGGTCAGGGCAACTACGTGGCGGCCAACGCGTTCCTGGACGCGCTGGCGGCCGACCGCCGGGCGGCCGGACTGCCCGCCACCTCGCTCGCCTGGGGCATGTGGGCCGAGGCCAGCGCACTGACCGGGCGGCTCAGCGACTCCGAGCGCGCCCGGATCAACCGCGGCGGCGTCGCCGCGCTCAGCGCGGACGAGGGCCTGGCGCTGCTGGACCTGGCGCTCGCCAGGGACGAGGCGGTGCTGGTCCCGGCCAAGCTCGACCTGGCCGGGCTCCGGGCCCAGGCCGGCCGCGCCGCCGACGTCCCGCCGCTGTGGCGGGCCCTGGTCGGCGGCGGGACGGGCCGGCGCCACGCCGCCTCGGGCGCCGTCGGTGCGGACTCGCTGCGCAAGCAGCTGGCCGGGGTGTCGGAGCCGGAGCGGCTGCGGCTGCTCGTCGACCTGGTCCGGGCCCACGTGGGCGCCGTGCTGGGGCACGCCTCCGTCGAGGCGGTCGAGTCCACCCGGGCCTTCACCGACCTGGGCTTCGACTCGCTCACCGCGGTCGAACTGCGCAACCGCCTGGGCACCGCGAGCGGACTGCGGCTGCCGGCCACCCTGGTGTTCGACTACCCCAACCCCACGGAACTGGCCGGGCTCCTGCTGGAGAAGCTGCTGCCGGAGCTCGCCGAGCACGGCGAGGCGGACGCGGCCGAGGAGAAGCTGCGGAAGGCCCTCGCGACCGTCCCGCTGTCCAGGTTCCGCGATGCCGGGCTGATGGAGGCGCTCATGCGGCTCGCCGACGTCCGGGACGCCGCGCTGATCGGCGACCAGGGCGAAGAGGCCGAGGCCATCGACGAGTTGGACGCGGACAGCCTGATCCGCCTGGCCCTGGACGGCGAGTCGGAGTGATGTTGATGATGCTCGATGCGTGGAGGCAGCGATGACCGGACAGGCCGACAAGCTCCTTGAAGCGCTGCGTGCCTCCGTGAAGGAAACCGAGCGGCTGCGACAGCGGAACCGCCAGCTCGTCTCGGCGGCCTCGGAACCGCTGGCGATCGTCGGCATGAGCTGCCGCTACCCCGGGGGCGTGACGACCCCCGAGGAACTGTGGGAGCTGCTCGCCGCCGGCGGGGACGCGATCTCCGGGTTCCCGGACGACCGCGGCTGGGACACCGAGGGCGTCTACGACCCCGACCCCGACCACCAGGGCACGTCCTACGTGGTCGAAGGCGGGTTCCTGCGGGACGCGGCCGGGTTCGACGCCGGGTTCTTCGGGATCTCGCCGCGTGAGGCGCTGGCGATGGACCCGCAGCAGCGGCTGCTGCTGGAGACGTCCTGGGAGGCGCTGGAGCGGGCCGGGGTCGACCCGGCCTCGCTCCGGGGCTCGCAGACCGGCGTGTTCGTCGGCGTCGCCCCCTCCGACTACGTCGCGCACCAGTCCCTGCAGACCATGGAGGGGCTCGACTGGCACCTCATGACCGGTGGTGCGGCCAGCGTGATGTCCGGCCGCATCTCCTACCTGCTCGGTCTGCAGGGGCCGGCGGTCTCCGTCGACACGGCGTGCTCGTCGTCGCTGGTGGCGCTGCACCTGGCCTGCCAGGCGGTGCGCGCCGGGGAGTGCTCGCTGGCGCTGGCCGGCGGTGTCACGGTCATGGCCACCACCATGGGCTTCGTCGGGTTCTCCCGGCAGCGCGGCCTGGCCGAGGACGGGCGTTGCAAGGCGTTCTCGGCCGACGCGGACGGCATGGGGATGGGCGAGGGCGCCGGCATGGTCGTCGTCGAGCGCCTGTCGGACGCGCTGCGCAACGGGCACAAGGTGCTCGCGGTGGTGCGCGGTTCGGCCGTGAACCAGGACGGCGCGTCCAACGGTCTGACGGCGCCGAACGGTCCGTCCCAGCAGCGGGTGATCCGCGCGGCCCTGGCCAACGCGCGGATCTCGGCCGCCGACGTGGACGCGGTCGAGGCGCACGGCACGGGCACCACGCTGGGCGACCCCATCGAGGCCCAGGCGCTGCTCACCACCTACGGCCAGGACCGTCCGGAGGGACGGCCGCTGCTGCTGGGGTCGGTGAAGTCCAACATCGGCCACTCCCAGCAGGCGGCGGGTGTCGCCGGTGTGATCAAGATGGTGCTGGCGCTCCAGCACGAGCAGCTGCCGAAGACCCTGCACGCGGACGTGCCGTCGCCGCACGTCGACTGGACGGAAGGCGAGGTCCGGCTGCTGACCGAGGCCGTGCCGTGGCCGGCCGGTGAGCGGGCCCGCCGGGCCGGGGTGTCCTCGTTCGGCCTGAGCGGTACCAACGCGCACGTCATCCTGGAGGAGGCCCCGGCCGGGGGCGCCGAGGCCCAGGAGGGTGACACCCCGGCGACGGCGCCGGTGGTGTCGGGGGCGGACGCGTGGCTGGTGTCGGGCCGGACGGCCGAGGGGCTGACGGCGCAGGCGGAGCGGTTGCACGCGTGGGTGTCGGCGCGGCCGTCGGTGGATCCGGCGGAGGTGGCGTGGTCGTTGGCGACGACGCGGTCGGTGTTCGAGCACCGGGCGGTCGTGCTGGGTGGCGGGCGCGGTGAGCTGGTGGCCGGGTTGGAGAGTCTGGCGGCCGGTGTGCCGTCGGGGTCGGTGGTGTCGGGTGTGGCGCGGCCGGGTGCGCGGGTGGTGTTCGCGTTCGCCGGTCAGGGTTCGCAGTGGGTCGGCATGGGCCGTGAACTGGCGGCGTGCAGCCCGGTGTTCGCGGCGCGGCTCGCGGAGTGCGAGGCGGCGCTGGCGCCGTATGTGGACTGGTCGCTGGGCGATGTCCTGGCGGGTGTGCCGGAGTTGACGGCGGCGGATGTCGTCCAGCCCGCGTTGTGGGCGGTGATGGTGTCGCTGGCGGCGGTCTGGGAGGCCGCGGGCGTCACCCCGGACGCCGTGGTCGGTCACTCGCAGGGTGAGATCGCGGCGGCGACGGTGGCCGGGATGCTGTCGTTGGAGGACGGCGCCCGGGTGGTGGCGCTGCGTTCGCGGTCGCTGAAGGTCCTGGCGGGCCTGGGCGGCATGTTGTCGGTGAGCCGGAGCGCCGCGGTGGTCGAGGAGCGGATCGCCCGGTTCGGTGAGCGGCTGTCGCTGGCGGCGGTCAACGGGCCTTCGGCGGTGGTGGTTTCGGGTGAGCCCGAGGCGCTGGAGGAGCTGAGGGCGGAGTTCGAGGCCGAGGGTGTCCGGGCCCGCCTTGTCGCGGTGGACTACGCCTCGCACTCGGCGCAGGTGGACCGTCTCGAAGCGGAGATCACCGGGGTTCTCGCGGCGGTGGCTCCGCGCCGGGGCCGGATCCCGATGGTGTCTGCGATGACCGGGGAGACGCTGACCGGTGAGGAGTTGGACGCCGCCTACTGGTACGGCAGCCTGCGCGCGACGGTGCACTTCGACCGCGCGGTGCGCACGCTGGCCGGTCAGGGGCACCAGGTCTTCGTGGAGGTGACTCCGCACCCGGTGCTGCTGGGCGCGATGAACGACACGCTCGAAGAGGTCGCCCAGGAGGCCGCCGCGCTGCCGGCGGCCGTCTGCGGCACGCTGCGCCGCGACGACGGCGGTGCCCAGCGCCTGCTGGCCTCACTCGCCGAGGCCTTCGTCAACGGTGCTCCCGTGGACTGGCGCACGGTGCTCCCGGCCGCCGAGTCGGTGGAGCTGCCCACCTACGCCTTCCAGCACGAGCAGTTCTGGCCGCCGGCTGCGGCGCCGTCCCTCGGTGGCGACGCGGTCTCGCTCGGCCTGGGCGCGGTCGGTCACCCGCTGCTGGGCGCGGCCGTCGAGCTGGCCGGTGGCGCGGGGCTGGTCTGCACCGGGCGGCTGTCGCTGCGGACGCACCCCTGGCTGGCCGACCACGTGGTCGGCGGGGTCGCGCTGCTGCCGGGGACCGGCTTCGTCGAGATGGTGGTCCGGGCCGGTGACCAGGTGGGGTGCGGCCTGCTGGAGGAGCTGACGCTCCAGGCGCCGCTGATCTTCCCGGCGGACGGCTCCGGTGTGCAGGTCCAGGTCGTGGTGGCCGCCGCCGATGCGGACGGCCGTCGGACCGTCGAGGTGTTCTCCCGCCCGGACGCCGCCGACGCGCAGCAGGCGTGGCTCCAGCACGCGAGCGGTCTGGTCGCCCATGCCGGTGAACCCGCCCTCGCCGAGGAGGACTTCGCGGTCTGGCCTCCGCGCGGGGCCACAGCGGTGGACGTCAGCGGTATGTACGAGGCGCTGGCCGGGACGCCCTACGGCTACGGCCCGGCGTTCCGGGGGCTGCGCGCGGTGTGGCGCCGGGGCGACGAGGTCTTCGCCGAGGTGGCGCTACCCGAGGGCGTGGCCGCCGATGCCGGTGCGTTCGGTCTGCACCCGGCGCTGCTGGACGGCGTGTTGCACGCCAGCGCCCTGGTCGGCGGTTCCGAGGAGGGCGAGCCCGGGCAGGTGCGGCTGCCGTTCGCGTGGACGGGTGTCGAGCTGCACGCGGCGGGTGCGTCCGTGCTGCGGGCCCGGCTGCGCCGGGACGCGCAGGGCAGTCTGGTGCTGACGGCGGCGGACGCCACCGGCGCGCCGGTGGTCTCCGTCGAGTCGCTGATCACCCGCCCGGTGGCAGCCGACCAACTGAACTCCGCTGCCTCGACGGTGGCGGATGCCCTGTTCACCGTCGAGTGGGCACCGATCGCCGCTGCCGAGGCTCCGGCCGGGGCGTGGGCGCTGATCGGCGCCGACCGCTTCGGCCTCGCCGAGGCACTGGACGCCTCCGGCGTTCCGGTCCGGGCCTTCACGGACCTGGCCGGTCTGGCCGCCGCCACCGAGGCGGGGGAGATCGAGCCCGCCCTGGTGCTGGCCTGCGCCGGTGACCAGGGCAGTGACAACCCGGCGCGGGCGGCCGCGCGCGTGACCGGTGAGGTGCTCGGCCTGGCCCAGGCCTGGCTGGCCGAGGAGCGTCTGGCCGAGGCCCGGTTGGTGGTCGTCACCCGGGGAGCCGTCGCTGCCGCGGCCGGTGAGCGGATCGCTGATCTGCCCGCCGCCGCCGTCTGGGGTCTGCTGCGCTCGGCGCAGTCGGAGAACCCCGGCCGACTCGTCCTGGTCGACCTGCCCGCCGGTGAGTCCGGTGCGCCCGCCACGGTGCTGCCGTCGGCGGTGGGCAGCGGTGAGTCCGAGCTGGTCGTCCGCGCCGACCAGGCCCACGGGCGGCGTCTGGCGCGCCCGGCGGGCGAGCTGGCGGTGCCCGAGGGCCCGTGGCGGCTGGAGCCGGACGCCGGCGGGTCACTGGAGGGGCTGACACCGGCGCCGGCGCCGCAGACGGGCGCCCTGCTGGAGACCGGACAGGTCCGGGTGGCGGTCCACGCGGCCGGGCTGAACTTCCGCGACGTGCTGATCGGCCTGGGCATGTACCCGGGCGGCGGTGTGATGGGCAGTGAGCTCGCCGGAACGGTGCTCGAAGTCGGCTCCGGAGTCTCCGGACTGGCCGTGGGCGACCGGGTGATGGGCGTCGCCGCAGGCGGGTTCGGGCCGGTGGCGGTCACGGACGCCCGGCAGCTGGTGCGGATCCCGGAGGGCTGGACCTTCGCCGAGGCCGCGTCGGTGCCCGTGGCGTTCATGACGGCCTGGTACGCCCTGGTCGAACTGGCCGAGGCCGAGGCCGGCCGGCGGGTGCTCGTGCACGCGGGCGCCGGTGGCGTCGGTATGGCGGCGGTGCAGCTCGCCCGGCACCTGGGCCTGGAGGTGTTCGCGACGGCGAGTCCGGCGAAGTGGCCGGTGCTGGCCGCGATGGGCCTGGACGAGGCGCACATCTCCTCGTCCCGCGATGCCGGGTTCGAGGCGGAGTTCCTCGCCGCGACCGGCGGCGCGGGCGTGGACATCGTGGTGAACTCCCTGGCGGGCGAGCTGACGGACGCCTCGCTTCGGCTGCTGCCGCGCGGTGGGGCCTTCGTCGAGATGGGCCGTACCGACCTCCGTGACGCGGAGGCCCTGGCGGCGCAGTACCCGGGGGTCTTCTACCGGCCGTTCGATCTCGGCGAGGCCGGGCCCGAGCGGATGGGCGCGATGCTCGGCCGGATCGTCGACCTGATGGCGGCGGGCGAGCTGACGCGGCTCCCGGTCCGGGCCTGGGACGTGCGGCGGGCGCGTGAGGCGTTCCGCTTCATGCAGCAGGCGCGCCACACCGGCAAGCTGGTCCTGACCGTCCCCGTCGAACTGCGCGCCCCCCGCACATCCGGGCGGTCGGCGCTGGTGACGGGTGGCACGGGCACGCTGGGCGGTCTGGTGGCCAGGCATCTGGTGACCGCGGCCCAGGCGGACGGTCTGGTGCTGACCAGCCGTTCCGGTCCGGCTGCCGCCGGGGTGGCCGTGCTGGCGGCGGAGCTGGCGCGGTCGGGTGCGTCGGTGGACGTGGTCGCCTGTGACACGGCGGACCGTGAGGCGCTGGCCGCGCTGCTGGCGGCGATTCCGGCCGGGCGTCCGCTGCGGAGCGTGATCCACACCGCCGGTGTCCTGGACGACGGGATCATCGCGTCGCTGACGCCCGAGCGGGTGGCCGCGGTGATGCGGCCGAAGGCCGACGGTGCCTGGCACCTGCACGAGCTCACCCTGGGGCTGGACCTGGACCGGTTCGTGCTGTTCTCCTCGGCCGCGGCGACGTTCGGTGTCCCGGGTCAGGGCAACTACGTGGCGGCCAACGCGTTCCTGGACGCGCTGGCAGCCGACCGGCGGGCGGCCGGACTGCCCGGCACGTCGCTGGCCTGGGGCCTCTGGGCGGAGGTCAGCGGCCTGACCGGGCAGCTCTCGGACTCCGACCGGGCCCGCCTGACCCGCGGTGGCGCCGTGGCACTGAGCGCGGCCGAGGGCCTGGCCCTGCTGGACCAGGGGACCGCCCGCTCCGAGGCGCTGCTGGTGGCGACCCGGCTGGACCTCGCCGGGCTGCGCGCGCAGGCCGCGCGGAGCGCGGAGGTCCCGCCGCTCTGGCGGACCCTGGTCACGGCCGGGACCGGCCGGCGGACCGCCGCCTCGGGCGGCGTCGGCGCGGACTCGCTGCAACGGCAGCTGGCCGGCCTCTCCGAACAGGAGCGCACCCGGCTGCTCACCGACCTGGTCCGGACCCACGTGGCGGCCGTGCTGGGGCACAGCTCCGCCGAGGCCGTCGAGCCCGGCCGGGCCTTCACCGACCTGGGCTTCGACTCGCTCACCGCGGTCGAGCTGCGCAACCGCCTGGGCACCGCGACCGGCCAGCGGCTGCCGGCCACCCTGGTCTTCGACTACCCCAACCCGGTCGCGCTGGCCGGTCACCTGCGGGCCCGGCTGCTCGGTGACGCCGAGCAGCCCGTGGACCTCCTGCCGGTCCGCCCGGCGGAGGCGGGAGCCGACGAGCCGATCGCGATCGTCGGGATGGCCTGCCGGCTCCCCGGCGACGTGAACGACCCCGACGGGTTCTGGCAGCTGCTCACCACCGGGGCGGACGCGATCTCCCGCTTCCCGGACGACCGCGGCTGGAACGTGGAGGGCCTCTACGACCCGGACCCCGAGAGCGTCGGCACCTCCTACACCCAGGAGGGCGGCTTCGTCGCGGACGCCGGCGGCTTCGACGCCGGGTTCTTCGGGATCTCGCCGCGTGAGGCGCTGGCGATGGACCCGCAGCAGCGCCAGCTGCTGGAGACGTCCTGGGAGGCGCTGGAGCGGGCCGGGATCGACCCCGCGACGCTGCGCGGCAGCCAGACCGGCGTCTTCGTCGGCGGGTTCGCGTCGGCCTACGGGCTCGGACTGGCGACCGGCGGCGAGGGAGCCGAAGGGCACCTGACGACCGGCTTCGCGACGAGCGTGATGTCCGGCCGGGTGTCCTACACGCTGGGCCTGGAGGGCCCGGCGGTGACCATCGACACCGCGTGCTCGTCCTCGCTGGTGGCGCTGCACCTGGCCACCCAGGCGATCCGCGCCGGGGAGTGCTCGATGGCGCTCGCCGGCGGGGCCACCGTGATGGCGACCCCCGACGGCATTGTCGGGTTCAGCCAGCAGCGCGGTCTCGCGGTGGACGGCCGCTGCAAGGCCTTCTCGGCCGACGCGGACGGCATGGGCTTCGCCGAGGGCGCCGGCATGGTGGTCCTGGAGCGGCTGTCGGACGCGCGGCGCAACGGGCACCGGGTGCTCGCGGTGGTGCGCGGCTCGGCGGTGAACCAGGACGGTGCGTCCAACGGTCTGACGGCGCCGAACGGTCCGTCCCAGCAGCGGGTGATCCGGGCGGCGCTGGCGAACGCCGGCCTCACGGCCGCCGATGTGGACGTGGTGGAGGCGCATGGGACGGGTACCAAGCTGGGTGACCCGATCGAGGCGCAGGCGCTGCTGGCGACCTACGGTCAGGATCGTGGTGCCCGGAAGCCGCTGTGGCTGGGGTCGGTGAAGTCCAACATCGGGCACACCCAGGCGGCGGCCGGTGTGGCGGGTGTGATCAAGATGGTGCTGGCGTTGCAGCACCAGGAGCTGCCGAGGACGCTGCACGCGGACGATCCGTCGCCGCACGTGGACTGGTCCGCCGGTGAGGTGGAGCTGCTGACCGAGGCGGCGCCCTGGCCGGTGGGGGAGCGGCCGCGTCGGGCCGGTGTGTCCTCGTTCGGGATCAGCGGCACCAACGCGCACGTCCTGCTGGAGGAGGCGCCCGCGGAGGCCGGTACCGCGACCGACGCGGAGCCGGTCGAGCCGGCCGCTGCCCCGTCGGTGGTCGAACCCGGCGAGGTCGGGGCCTGGGCGGTGTCGGGGCGTTCCGCCCAGGGGCTGACGGCGCAGGCGGAGCGGTTGCACGCGTGGGTGTCGGCACGGCCGTCGGTGGATCCGGCGGAGGTGGCGTGGTCGCTGGCGACGACGCGGTCGGTGTTCGAGCACCGGGCGGTCGTGCTGGGCGACGGGCGCGGTGAGCTGGTGGCCGGGTTGGAGAGTCTGGCGGCCGGTGTGCCGTCGGGTGCGGTGGTGTCGGGTGTGGCGCGGCCGGGTGCGCGGGTGGTGTTCGCCTTCGCCGGCCAGGGTTCGCAGTGGGTCGGCATGGGCCGTGAACTGGCGCTGTCGAGCGCGGTGTTCGCGGCGCGGCTGGCGGAGTGCGAGGCGGCGCTGGCGCCGTATGTGGACTGGTCGCTGGCCGATGTCCTCGCGGGTGTGCCGGAGTTGACGGCGGCGGATGTCGTCCAGCCGGCGCTGTGGGCGGTGATGGTGTCGCTGGCGGCGGTCTGGGAGGCCGCCGGTGTCGCGCCGGACGCCGTGGTCGGTCACTCGCAGGGCGAGATCGCGGCGGCGACGGTGGCCGGGATGCTGTCGCTGGAGGACGGCGCCCGGGTGGTGGCGCTGCGTTCGCGGTCGCTGAAGGTGCTGGCGGGCCTGGGCGGCATGTTGTCGGTGAGCCGGTCGGCCACCGTGGTCGAGGAGCGGATCGCCCGGTTCGGTGAGCGGCTGTCGCTGGCAGCCGTCAACGGTCCGTCCGCGGTGGTGGTTTCGGGTGAGCCCGAGGCCCTGGAGGAGTTGAGGGCGGAGTTCGAGGCGGAGGGTGTCCGGGCCCGGCTGGTCGCGGTGGACTACGCCTCGCACTCGGCCCAGGTGGACCGCCTCGAAGCGGAGATCACCGAGGTCCTGGCCGGTATCGCGCCGCGCCGGGGCCGGGTGCCGATGGTCTCGGCGATGACCGGCGAGACGCTGACCGGTGAGGAGCTGGACGCCGCCTACTGGTACGGCAGCCTGCGCGCCACGGTGCACTTCGACCGCGCGGTGCGCACGCTGGCGGGCCAGGGGCACCAGCTGTTCGTCGAGGTGACTCCGCACCCGGTGCTGCTGGGCGCGATGAACGACACGCTCGAAGAGGTCGCCCAGGAGGCCGGCCCGGGCATCGTGCCCGCCGCCGTCTGCGGCACCCTGCGCCGTGACGAGGGCGGTGTGGCCCGGCTGGTCACCTCGTTCGCCGAGGCCTTCGTCAACGGCGCCTCCGTGGAGTGGACTTCCGTCCTCCCCGCCGCCGAGCGGGTCGAGCTGCCGACGTACGCCTTCCAGCACGAGCGGTACTGGCCGCGTGCGGCCGGACCGGCCCTGGGCGGGGACGCGGTGTCGCTGGGCCTGGGCGCGGTCGGTCACCCGCTGCTGGGTGCGGCGGTCGAACTGGCCGGTGGTGCGGGCCTGGTCGGCACCGGGCGGCTGTCCGTGCGGACGCACCCGTGGCTGGCCGACCACGCGATCGGTGGGGCGGTGCTCCTGCCGGGGACCGGCTTCGTCGAGATGGTGGTCCGGGCCGGGGACGAACTCGGTTGCGGCCTGCTGGAGGAGCTGACGCTCCAGGCGCCGCTGGTGCTGCCCGCCGACGGCGGGGTGCAGGTCCAGGTGGTGTTGGCCGAGGCGGACGACGACGGCCGTCGGACGGTTGAGGTGTTCTCCCGCCCCGACGGGCAGGAGGAGTGGACGCAGCACGCCGACGGCGTCCTCGCTCCCGCCGGGGAGGCGCCGGTCGCGGAGGAGGACTTCGCGGTCTGGCCTCCGCACGGGGCCACGGCGGTGGACGTCAGCGGTGTGTACGAGGACGCGGCCGACGGGCCGTACGGCTACGGGCCGGCCTTCCAGGGCTTGCGGGCCGCCTGGCGCCGGGGCGACGAGGTCTTCGCGGAGGTCGCGCTGCCGGACTCGGTGGCCGCCGATGCGGGTGCGTTCGGTCTGCACCCGGCGCTGCTGGACGGCGTGTTGCAGGCCAGTGCGCTGGTGTCGGAGGCCGGGGACGAGGTGCGGTTGCCGTTCGCGTGGACGGGTGTCGAGCTGCACGCGGCGGGTGCGTCCGTGCTGCGGGCCCGGCTGCGCCGTGATGCGCAGGGCAGTCTGGTGCTGACGGCGGCGGATGCCACCGGTGCTCCGGTGGTCTCCGTCGAGTCGCTGATCACCCGTCCGGTGTCGGCCGACCAACTCCGTTCGAACGATGCCGGGGTGGCGGATTCCCTGTTCACCGTCGAGTGGGCACCGATCACCGGGGCCGAGGCTCCGGCCGGGGCGTGGGCGCTGATCGGCGCCGACCGCTTCGGTCTGGCCGAGGCACTGGACGCCTCCGGCGTTCCGGTCCGCTCGTTCACGGACCTGGCCGGTCTGGCCGCCGCCACCGAGGCGGGGGAGATCGAGCCCGCCTTGGTGCTGGCCTGCACCGGTGCCCAGGTGGAGGGAGACAACGCGGCCGAGGCCGCCCGCCGGGCGACCGGCGACGCCCTGGGCCTGGCCCAGACCTGGCTGGCCGAGGAGCGACTGGCCGAGGCCCGGTTGGTGGTCGTCAGCCGAGGGGCCGTCGCTGCCGCGGCCGGGGAGCGGATCGCCGATCTGCCCGCCGCCGCGGTCTGGGGTCTGCTGCGCTCGGCGCAGTCGGAGAACCCCGGCCGGCTCGTCCTGATCGACCTGCCGACCGGCGCGGGCGCCGAGCAGATCGCCGTCCTCCCGACGGCACTCGCCACCGGCGAGCCCGAACTCGCCGTTCGCGGCACCCTGGCCCACGGACGACGGCTGACGCGTCCATCCCGTTCCACGGAGGCAGTTGAACAACTGCCGGGCCGCACATCCGGGCGGACGGCGCTGGTGACGGGTGGCACGGGCACGCTGGGCGGTCTGGTCGCGCGGCATCTGGTGACCGCGGCCCAGGCGGACGGTCTGGTGCTGACCAGCCGTTCCGGTCCGGCCGCCGCCGGGGTGGCCGTGCTCGCGGCGGAGTTGGCGCGGTCGGGTGCGTCGGTGGACGTGGTCGCCTGTGACACGGCGGACCGTGAGGCGCTGGCCGCGCTGCTGGCGGCGATTCCGGCCGGGCGTCCGCTGCGGAGCGTGATCCACACCGCCGGAGTGCTCGACGACGGGACGATTCCGTCGCTGACGCCCGAGCGGGTGGCCGCCGTGATGCGGCCGAAGGCCGACGGTGCCTGGCACCTGCACGAGCTCACCCGGGAGCTGGACCTGGAGCAGTTCGTGCTGTTCTCCTCGGCCGCGGCGACGTTCGGCGTCCCGGGTCAGGGCAACTACGTGGCGGCCAACGCGTTCCTGGACGCGCTGGCAGCCGACCGGCGGGCGGCCGGACTGCCCGGCACCTCGCTCGCCTGGGGCCTCTGGGCGGAGGTCAGCGGCCTGACCGGGCAGCTCACCGACGCCGAGCGGTCCCGGATGACCCGGAGCGGGACCAGCGGGCTGAGCGCGGCCGAGGGCCTGGCCCTGATGGACCTGGCGCTCGGCCGGGACGAGGCGGTGCTGGTCCCGGCCCGGCTGGACCTGGCCGGGCTGCGGTCCCAGGCGGCCCGCACCGGTGACGTCCCGCCGCTCTGGCGGGCACTGGCCGGCCGACCGGCCCGGCGCACCGCCGCCGCCTCCGACGGGGCGGGCGCGGACTCGCTGCGGCAGCGGCTCGCCGCACTGCCCGCCGCGGACGGCGACCGGATGCTGCTGGACCTGGTCCGGGCGAACGTGGCGGCCGTGCTGGGGCACAGCTCCGCCGAGGCCGTCGAGCCCGGCCGGGCCTTCACCGACCTGGGCTTCGACTCGCTCACCGCCGTCCAGCTGCGCAACCGCCTCACCACCGGGACGGGACTGCGGCTGCCGGCCACCCTGGTCTTCGACTACCCCAACCCGGCCGTGCTGGCCGGGCACCTGCGGGGCCGGCTCGGCGGCGGAGCCTCGGCGGCCATGGCACCGCCGGCCCCGGTCGGGGCGGCGGCCCACGACGAGCCGATCGCGATCGTCGGCATGAGCTGCCGGTTCCCGGGCGGTGTGACGGGGCCCGAGGACCTCTGGCGGATGATCTCCGAGGGGCAGGACGCGATCTCGCCGTTCCCCGCCGACCGCGGCTGGGACCTGGACTCCCTCTACGACCCGGACGCCGCGCACATCGGCACCTCGTACACCCAGGCGGGCGGGTTCGTGCAGGACGCCAGCGCCTTCGACGCCGGGTTCTTCGAGATCAGCCCGCGCGAGGCGCTGGCGATGGACCCGCAGCAGCGGCTGCTGCTGGAGCTGTCCTGGGAGGCCATCGAGGGGGCCGGGATCGACCCGGTGTCCCTGCGCGGCAGCCAGACCGGCACCTTCGTGGGCGGCTACACCTCCGGCTACGAGATGAGCGTGCTGGCGCACGGCGGCGCGGAGGCCGAGGGCCACCTGATGACCGGGATCGCGACCAGCATCCTGTCCGGCCGGCTGGCCTACACCTTCGGTCTGGAGGGGCCGGCGGTCACGGTCGACACGGCGTGCTCGTCGGCGCTGGTGGCGCTGCACCTGGCGGCCCAGGCACTGCGGTCCGGCGAGTGCACGATGGCGCTCGCCGGGGGCGTGACGATCATGGCCACGCCGGGGACGTTCGTCGAGTTCTCCCGCCAGCGCGGGCTGGCCCCGGACGGCCGCTGCAAGGCGTTCGCCGCCGCGGCGGACGGCACCGGCTTCGCCGAGGGCGCGGGCGTGCTGGTGGTCGAGCGGCTGTCCGACGCGCAGCGCAACGGGCACCGGGTGCTCGCGGTGCTGCGGGGCAGCGCGACCAACCAGGACGGTGCGTCCAACGGTCTGACCGCCCCCAACGGGCCCTCGCAGCAGCGGGTGATCCGGGCCGCGCTGGCCAACGCCGGCGTCCGCGCCGACGAGGTCGACGTGGTGGAGGCGCACGGCACGGGCACCAGGCTGGGCGACCCGATCGAGGCCCAGGCGCTGCTGGCCACCTACGGCCAGGACCGGCCGGAGGACCGGCCGCTCTGGCTGGGGTCGGTGAAGTCCAACATCGGACACACCCAGGCCGCGGCCGGCATCGCCGGAGTGATCAAGATGGTGCTCGCCCTGCGGCACGGCCGGATGCCTGCCACGCTGCACGTCGACGAGCCCACGCCGCAGGTCGACTGGACGGAGGGCCGGGTGCGGCTGCTGACCGAGCCGGTGCCGTGGCAGCCGAACGGGCGGCCGCGCCGGGCGGGCGTCTCCTCGTTCGGGATCAGCGGTACCAACGCGCACGTCATCGTGGAGGAGGCCCCCGCGCCGGCCGCGCCGGCCGCGCCCGTCGCCCCGTCGGCAGCGCCGGCGGTGGTGCCGTGGGTGCTGTCCGGACGGACCGAGGAAGCGCTGCGGGCCCAGGCCGGGCGGCTGCGCGACTTCCTCCTCGACCGGCCGGACGCGGACCCGGTGGACATCGGGTTCTCCCTGGCCACCACGCGCACCGTCTTCGACCACCGGGCGGTCGTGCTGGGCGCGGACCGGGACGGCCTGCTCGCGGGCCTCGCGGTGGCCGCCGCCGGCGTGCCCACCAGGGACGTGCTGACCGGCACCGCGACGGCGGGCCACCGGCCCGTGTTCGTCTTCCCCGGCAGCGAGTCCCGGTGGCTCGGCTGCGCCGCCGCGCTGCTGGACGAGGCGCCGGTCTTCGCGGACCGGATCGCCGCGTGCGAGCGGGACCTGGCCCCGTACGTGGACTGGAAGGTCACCGAGGTGCTGCGGGAGGGCCCGGCCGGTCCGGCGCTCGACCGCCCCGAGGTCCTCCAGCCGGTGCTCTGGGCGGTGATGGTGTCGCTGGCCGCGCTGTGGCGCTCGGCGGGCGTCCACCCGGCGGCCGTCGCGGGCCACGCGGTGGGCGAGGTCGCGGCCGCCCAGGTGGCCGGTGTGCTGTCACCGGCGGACGCGGCCCGGATCGCGGTGCTGACCGGCCGTTCGGCGGCCGGCGCGGCCGCCGACCGGGCGGAACTCGCCGCCGTCCGCCCGCGGGCGGGCACGGTGCCGCTGTTCTCCACCCGGGCGATGGCCTGGGCCGAGGGCGCCGGGCTGGGCGCCGACCACTGGGTCCGGAGCCCGCAGGACACCCTGCCGGCCGAGGAGTTGGCGGCGGCCCTGGCCGACGGCGGGTTCGGCGCGTACATCGAGGTCAGCGCCGACCCGGTGCTCACCGCGGCCCTCGCCCGGGCCCTGGACGACCGGGGCCTGCGGGCCGGGGCGGGCGCCACCGTCACCGGGACGCTGCGCCACGGGGAAGGGGGCCTGCGGTCGTTCACGGCCGGCCTGGCCGCCCTCCACGTCCTCGGCGTCCCCGTGGACTGGGCCGCGGTCCTGGGCGGCGGGCGCCGCGTCGACCTGCCGACGTACGCGTTCCAGCGACAGCCCTACTGGCCGCAGCCGCCGGCCCGCAGGCCCGGCGCCGAACCGGTCGCGGCCGGCTCCGCCACCCCGGGCGAGCAGCGCTTCTGGGCCGCGCTGGAGGGCGGGGACATGGCCGCCCTGGCCGAAGTCCTCGGCCTGGCCGAGCCGTTGCGGGAGGACATGCCGCTGGGCACGGTGCTGGCGCGGCTCTCGACCTGGCGGCAGCAGGAACGCGAGCAGGCGCCGCTCGACGGCCCCGACGGGTCCGCCGACGGCTCCGGCGACCTCGACTGGCTCCGGCAGCTGGCCGGCCTCGGCGAGGCGGAGCAGCGGGAGCTGGTGCTCGACCTGCTCCGCCAGGAGATCGCCACGATGCTCGGCTACGCGTCGGTCGATTCGGTCCGCCCGAACGGCGACGTGTTCGAGATGGGCATGACGTCCATGTCGGCCGTTCAACTGCGGGAAAGAATTACCGGGCTGACCGGCCTTAAGCTGCCGGAGGGCTTCATCTATGACCTCTATCTGCCGGAAGCGATCGCGGATTTCCTGCTCGGCGAGCTGACGGCGGTCCTCCGGGAAAGCACCGACGGGCAATGAGCCGGCGGGCCATGAGCCGGGGGCCGATGAGCGGCCCCCGGCGATCCGGGGCCGTGCCGGTGTCCGACCGGTTCTTCGAGGAAATGTTCCACGGGCTGTGCCGCAGGGAAACCAGCCGTCCGACTCCGAAGATGGGATGAGAAAGTGCCGAACGAGAACGCCTGGAGCGTCATAACCGCCCCGACGTCGAAGTCCCTTGTTCTCGGAATCGATTTCCCCGCCGCCGGGCGGCGCGAGGCCGGATTCGAGGACCTCGCACGGAAGATGGGCCCGGCCTGGGCCGGGCACGGGTTCCTGCAGACCACGCCCCCGCCGGTCCGCCTGGCCGACCGCCCGGCCGGCGACTACTACACCGAGCACTGGCTGAACGCCGGCGAGTGGGAGAAGTACGAGGTGGTGGCCGTGCTCGGCTACTGCGTCGGCGGCGTCTACGCCGGTGAGATCGCCGACCGCCTGGCGCAGCGTCAGGGCACCGCGCCCAAGGTGATCCTGTTCGACCCGCAGGTCACCGACCTGCAGCTGCTGGAGTCCGAGATCCACAAGATGATCGCGCTGGCCGGCCCGGTCTTCACCGCGGAGGAGGCGGAGCACGCCCGCGAGCGGGCCGCCGAGATCGTCGGGGCCCCGTCGATCGGCCTGCTCGACGCCGCCGTCGAGATCGTCGGCCTCTACCGCGAGATGGCCTCCATCGCCTTCCGGCGGATCGGTCTCGCCGACGCCCGCCGGGACGAGGTCGTGCTGCTCTTCGAGTCGTACATGACGTGGCTCTCCGCCGCCTCCCAGATCGACCCGAGCCGGGCCTGGGGCGAGGCGCTCGCCGTCACCTCCTCCGACTACGCGGAGCTGGAGCGGACCGGCGCGGCGACGGTGGTCAACGCCAGCAAGGTGCTGGGCCGGCGGCTCTCGCTGGAGATCGGCCACGTCGACCTCCTGCGGGACGACTCGACGGTCCGGCTCCTCCTCGACAACGCCGAATTCTGAGGGCGATGAACTCCGACCTGGGCGCGTCCGGCCGACCGCCGGAACCGGACCGCGCGAACGCACCGACGAACGCACCGACGAACGCCCCGACTACCGCGACGACGAACGCGCCGACGACCTCGGCGTCGACCGCGACGACGAGCAAGGAGAAGGCCCTCTGGCTGCTGGAGCAGCTGGTCCCGGAGACCGGGGTCAACAACCTGGGGCTGGCCCTCCAGGTGAGCGGGCGGCTGCGGCCGGACGCGCTGCGGGCGGCCCTGGCGATCGTGGTCGGCCGGTACGAGGTGCTGCGGACCGTCTACCGCACCACCGGGGCGGACCTGGTCAAGGAGGTCGTCCCCGCGAGCGGGTTCGCCCTGGAGATCGAGCCGCTCGACCTGTCGGGCGACTCGGTGGAGCGGCAGCTGACGGCGTTCGCGGACCGGCCGTTCCGGCTCGACGGCCGGCCGCTGGTCAGGATCGGGCACGCCGTCCGTCCGGACGGCGACGTGCTCTGCGTGGCCGTGCACCACCTGGTCTTCGACATGGTCTCGGTGGCCCTGTTCCTCCAGGCGTTCATCCCGGTCTACGACGCGATCGCGGCGGGCCGGCCGGTGCCGCCGCAGGCCACCGCACCGGCCCCGGCGCTCGCCGAGCCCGAGCCGCGGCCCGCCGACCTCGCCTACTGGCGGGAGACCCTGGAGGGCTTCGACCCGGCCGGGCTGGAGCTGTGGTGCGGCACCCCGCGCGACCGGCAGCCGCGGCTGCGGGGCGAGACCGCGAGCCGCGCGCTCTCCCCCGCGGCGCAGCAGGCCGTGCTGCAGTTGCAGCGCGCGGTCAGGGCGCCGCTCGGCGCGGTGATGCTGGCCGCCTACGCGGCCCTCCTCGCGGCGCACGGCGCCGGACCGGACCTCGTCATCGGCTCCCCGGTCAACGTCCGCGGGGCGAACACCGCCGCCATCGGCTACCACGTCAACGTCGTGCCGATCCGGATCCGGGTGGACCTCGCCGAGGGCTTCCGGGCGCTGGCCCGGCAGGCCCGGGACGCGTTCCTCGGGGCGATGGCGCACGCCGACACCCCGGTCGACGAGCTGACCGGGGAGCTGCCGGGGATCGGTACGTCCTGGCAGACCCAGCTCTTCCGGCACCTGTTCAACTTCCTGCCCGAGGCGCCGGCCGGCGAGCTGTCGGTCGGCGGCATGGCGGCCCGGGTGCTGACGGTGGAGAACCCGCACAGCAAGTTCGACCTGGAGCTGGTCGGCTCGCCGTCCCGGGCGGAGATCGTGTTCCGCCACTCCGAGACGCTGGCCCCGGCCGAGGTCGAGGCGATGCTGGACCGGTTCGACGCCCTGCTGGTCGCGGCCGCGCAGGACCCGGACCGGCCGCTCGCCGGGACGGCGGGCTGGAGCGACGCCGACCGCCGGGCCGTCGACCGGGCCGACGGGACGGCCGCCCCGGCCGTGCGCCCGACGGTGCCCGCGGCGTTCCGGGCCTGGGCGGAGAAGACACCCGAGGCCCCGGCCGTGACCGACGGCGACCACGGCGTCGACTACCGGCAGGTGGACGGGGCGGCATCCGCCGTCCGCGCGCTGCTGGCCGGCGCCGGCATCGGGCCGGGCGACACGGTGGCGATCGCCGTGCCGCGGCGCGAGGCCGCGGCCGCCGCCCTCGGCGTCTGGCGGGCCGGCGCCGTCTGCCTGCCGCTCGACGCCGGACACGACCCGTCCTGGCTGACCCGGCAGCTCACCCACGCGCGGGCGAAGGCCGTCCTCACCGGCACGGGTGTCCGGCTGCTCGACGGCGCCGACCTGCCGCCGGTCCTGACGCCGGTCGACGCCCCCGCGCCCGCCCCCGCGCCCGCCCCTGCGCCCGGTCCCGCCGGACCGGACGCGGACGGCGAACCATCCGCGCCCGCCTGCGTGTTCTACACCTGCGGGGAGGCCGGAGAACCGGTCGCCACCGTGCTCAGCCACGCGGGCCTCGCGGACGCGGTCGGCCACTTCGCGGCCGAGCTCGGCGTCGGGCCCGGCACCGGTGTGCCGACGCTCGCCGCGCCGGCCGGCTTCGACGCGCTCTTCGAGACCTTCCTGGCGCTGGGCGCGGGCGGCCGCTGCGTGGTCCTGCCCGACGGCGCCCGGACCGACGCGACCGCCCTCCGGGCCGCCGCCGACGGGCTCGACGCGACCGTCGCCGTCGTTCCGCCGGGCACCCCGGCCCGCCTCCTGGCGGACCGGGCCGGGCAGCTGCCCGGACTGACGGTGCTGGCGAGCGGCGACGAGCTGACTGCCGAGGTGGCGGAGCGGCTCCTCGCGGCCGGCTGCCGACTGCACAGCGGCCTCTGCCTTCCGGGGACCACCGGCTGGGCGCTGTCCGGCCGGGTGGAGAGCCCCGACGGGCTGACCCGGGGGCGGCCGGTGGCCGGCACCCGGGCCTTCGTCACCGCCCCCGACGGGCGCGAGCTCCCCGTCGGACTGCGCGGTGAACTCCGCCTCGCGGGAACGGCTTCGGCCCCGAGCGGGCCGGACGGTCCGGCGGTCGCGACCGACGCACGGTACGGGCGCCACCACCGCACCGGCGAACTCGCCCGCCGGCGGTCCGACGGGGCGATCGAGTGGCTCGGCCGGGCCGACCGCCGGGTCACCACCGAGGACGGCCCGGTCGACCTCGGCCGCGTGGAGGCCGACCTGCTCGGCCGGCCCGGGGTGACGGCGGCCGCCGCGCTGGCCGTGCCGCGGCCCGACGGCGGGCACACCGTCGTCGCCGTCGCCGAGACGACCACCGAGACGACCACCGAGGCGACCACCGAGGCGTCCACCGAGGCGTCCACCGCGACGACCACCGAGGCGCCCACCGACCCGGCCCCCGGGACAGTCGCCGACCCGGCCGTCGACACAGTCGTCGACCCGGGCACGGCCACCGACACCGGCGCCCCCGCCGGGTCCCGGCTGTTCGTCCGGCTGGCCGCGCTGCCCAGGACACCGGACGGCCGCCCCGACCACGAGGCCCTCCGCGCGCTGGCCCGCAAGGCCGTCGAGCAGGGCGCCGACCGGCCGGACCCGGCGGAGGACGACGCGCTCGTCCGCAGCCTCGTCGGGATCTGGGGGCAGCTGCTGAGCACCGGCGCCACGGCACAGACGAACTTCTTCGACTCGGGCGGCCACTCGCTGCTCGCGGCCGTCCTGGCGCAGCGGGTCGAAGAGCTCACCGGCAGGAACCTCGAACTCGCCGACGTGTTCAAGCACCCGACCCCCGCCGCTCTCGCCGCGCTGCTGCGCGCCTGAGCGGCGGACCACACCGGGCCGCGTCACCACGACCGGGCCGGCCGACAGGAACCGGCTCACGAAACAGCAGGGAAGAATCCATGAGCACTGCTCTTGAGGAGCACCGCCTCGCCATCATCGGCGCCGGTGTGATGGGTACCAACATCTCGGCGCTCGCCCTCGGCCACGGCGTCTCCGTCGTCCTGGTCGACGTCGACGAGATCGTGCTGGAGACGGCCCGGCAGGCCATCCGGCAGAAGCTGCGGCACGCCCAGCTCATGGGCGTCCTGCCGGCCGACCGCCCGCAGGGCACGCTGACCACCAGCGTCAACCTCGACGACATCGCCGAGGCCACCACCGTGGTCGAGGCCGTCACCGAGGTCGACAAGGTCAAGCAGGAGGTGCTCTCCGCGGCCTCCCGGGTCGTGACGCCCGGCACCACCCTGATCTCCAACACCTCGTGCATCCCGATCGACGAGATGGCCGAGTGGATCGTGCGCCCCGAGGACCTGGTGGGCGTGCACTTCATGAACCCCTCCTACATGATCAAGATGGTCGAGGTCATCCGCGGCCCGCGCACCGACCCGGCCGTCCTGGAACAGGCCACCGAGCTGCTCACCGTCCTCGGCCGCGAGGCACTCGTCATCGAGGACTCGGCGGGCTTCGTGATCAACCGCCTGCTCCACCCGCTGATCAACACCGCGGCCATGCTCGTCCAGGAGGGCGTCGCCTCCGTCGAGGTCGTCGACGGCCTGCTGGAGGGCTGCCTCGGCCACTCCACCGGCCCGCTGCGCACCGGCGACCTGATCGGCCTGGAGAACCTGGTCGACTCGCTCAACGTGCTCTACGAGCGCCGCGGTGACGAAAGCTGCCGCCCCTGTGACCTCCTGCTCGAAAAGGTGCGGGACGGCCACCTCGGCCGGAAGACCGGCCGGGGCTTCTACGACTACGGAAAGGTCGCGTCATGACCGTCCACGGGGACAACACTCCGCTGACCGCTGAGACCCTCCAGAAGGAGATCCTCGGCTTCCTCGCCGAGCGCATCAAGACCGACGTCGAGCTGGACCAGGACCTCTTCGCCTCCGGCGTGGTCTCCTCGATGTTCGCCATGCAGCTCGTCGTCCACCTGGAGGACGCCTACGACATCGCCATCGTCGGCGGCGACCTCAAGCTCGACAACTTCCGCACCGTCGGGGGCATGGCCGGCCTCGTGCTGCGCCTGCGCGGCGACGCGGTGGCGGCCGGGAATGCCTGACCGACCGGCCGACGAGCGCGCCCTCATCGGCGAGCTCGTCGGCTCCCGGGCCGGCTCCTGGGACGTCGCGGGCGAACTGCCCCTCGACGTGCTGCGCACGCTCGGCGCCAAGGGCCTGCTGTGCGCGCAGGTGCCGGCCTCCTACGGCGGCCTCGGGCTGAGCAGCCAGGACAACGGCGAACTCACCGCGTACGTGGGGAGCCTGTGCAGCTCCCTGCGGTCCATCATGACCTCGCAGGGCATCGCGGCCTGGACCATCCAGCGCTTCGGCGACCGCGAGCAGCGGCGCACCTTCCTGGCGGAGCTGACCGGCGGGAAGCTCACCGCGGTCGGCTTCAGCGAGCCGGGGGCCGGCAGCGACCTGGCGGCCATGCGCACCCGGATCAAGGCCGACGGCGACGGGTTCGTCATCGACGGCGAGAAGAAGTGGGTCACCGGCACCCGGTACGCCGACTTCGTCGTCGTCATCGGCCGGCAGGGGGACAGCGACGGCGCGGCCGCCGCGATCGTCCCCGTCGACGCGCCGGGCGTGCACATCGACCTGGTACCCCAGCCGATGGGCTGCCGGGCCGCCGGCCACGCCAACATCCGCCTGGACAACGTCCGGCTGCCGGCCACCCACGTGCTGGGCGGCGGCGGACAGCCCCTGTCGATGCTCTTCACCACGGCGCTCTCCTACGGGCGGGTGTCGATCGCGTGGGGCTGCGTCGGCATCCTGCAGGCCTGCCTGAGCGCCGCCACCCGGCACGTGAAGCACCGGCACCAGGCGGGCGTGGCGCTCGCCGAGCACCAACTCGTCCGCGGGCACCTCGCGGAGCTGCTCGTCGCCGAGCAGGTCTCGCGGCGCAGCTGCGAGCACGCCAGCCGGCAATGGGACTCCGCCGCCCCGGACATGGGGCTCACGGCGGTCCTCGCCAAGCACGTCAGCGCGAACCACGCGGCCCGCGGCGCCGCCACCGCGGTCCAACTGCTCGGATCGACCGGTGCCGAGGACGGCCACGTGGTGGCCCGCGCGTTCCGGGACGCCAAGCTCATGGAGCTCATCGAAGGCAGCAACGAGATCTGCCGGCTGATCCTGGCGGACCACGCCCTGTCGATTTCCGACTGACGTCCATCCGACCGAAGTCCGACCGAAAGCTGGTAGGAGACCCCCGTGGCTGAGAAGCCAACCCTCGTGAAGTGCCTGGTCTGGGACCTGGACAACACCGTCTGGGACGGCACGTTGCTGGAGGACCCGACCGTCGAACTGTTCCCCGGAATCCACGACACCATCGTCGAGCTCGACTCCAGGGGAGTCCTGCACTCGGTGTCGAGCAAGAACGACCACGACCTCGCCTGGAAGCGGCTCGAAGACCTGGGCCTCGCCGAGTACTTCGTGCATCCCCAGATCGGGTGGGGGCGAAAGTCCGACGCGGTCAGGCTGATCGCCGAGCGGCTGAACTTCGCGGAGACGGCCGTCGCCTTCATCGACGACCTGCCCACCGAGCGCGCCGAGGTCAACTACCACGCGCCCGACATCCGTTGCTACCCGGCCGAGCAGGCGGCCGAGCTGACCGCACTGCCCGAGTTCAGCCCCGAGATCGTCACGGTCGACGCCCGGCGCCGCCGGGAGATGTACCAGGCGAGCTTCCGCCGGGACGCCGAGAAGGACACCTTCAGCGGCCCCGACGAGGAGTTCCTGCGCACCCTCGACCTCGTCATGGAGATCAAGCGCGCCGACCAGGAGGACATCTCCCGGGTCGAGGAACTGACCCTGCGCACCAGCCAGATGAACGCGACCGGCGTCCACTACTCGGACGCCGCGCTGCGCGCGCTGCTGGTCGACCCGGACCACGAGGTCCTGACCGTCAACCTCACCGACCGCTTCGGTCCGCACGGCGCCGTGGGCGTGCTCCTCCTGGAGCGCCACGCGGATCTGTGGCACCTCAAGCTCCTCGCGACCTCGTGCCGCGTGGTGACCTTCGGTGCCGGCGCGGTCATCCTCAACTGGCTGATCGACCAGGCGGCCCGCTCCGGCGCCCACCTCGTCGCCGACTTCCGGCGCACCGAGCGCAACCGCATGATGGACATCGCCTACCGGTTCGCGGGCTTCGCCGACGACCCCTGCGCCTGCCAGGCCGTCCTCGGCGAGCCCGCCGGGGAGGGCGTCCAGCGCCTGCACCTGGTCGCGGACCGCCGCGAGGGGCCGACCACGATGCGGCTGGACTCGCCCGAACTCGCCGCGGCCGCCCCGGAGAAGGACGCCGTCGCCCGAGGGTGAGCGGTACCGGGACTCCCCGGCCGAACGGAAAGGCGCGCCGATCAACCGGCGCGCCTTTCTCGGTTGAACACGTGGTCCTCCGGACGGAGCGGCTCATATCCTGACCGTCGGGGGCTCCGGCGGGCCATTTCCCGGATTTCCTCGCACAGCTCCAGTGCGGTTCTTCGACGCAGCTTTCTGTGCGGCCGTTCTGTTCAGCCCTTTTGCATTGCTGTTTCTCCTTGGCTGAAAGACATTCGACCAGGTATCGCACTCCCAGACTCCGGAATGCCGAGGGATTTGTGAACGAGACTGATGGGCCGGCCCTGACGGAACGTGCCGCAGCCGGTGCGGAGCCGTTGGCGATCGTCGGCATGAGCTGCCGCTACCCCGGCGGGGTCCGTTCGCCCGAGGACCTGTGGAGTCTGCTGGCCGAACGCCGGGACGCCCTCTCCGACTTCCCCGCGGACCGGAACTGGAACCTCGAATCCCTCTACGACGCCGACCCGGAGAGCGCCGGGAGGACCTACCTCACCCGGGGCGGTTTCCTCGACGACGCCGCCGGTTTCGACGCCGCCTTCTTCGGCATCCCGCCGCGCGAGGCGCTGGCGATGGACCCGCAGCAGCGGCTGCTGCTGGAGACCTCGTGGGAGGCCCTGGAGCGCTCCGGCATCACCCCGTCCGCGATCCGGGGCACCCGGACCGGCGTGTTCGTGGGCGCCGAGCCGAGGGAGTACGGCCCCCGGCTGCAGGAGGCGCCGGAGGGCGTGAAGGGCTACCTGCTCACCGGCACCACGACCAGCGTGATGTCCGGCCGGATCTCCTACCTGCTCGGGCTGCACGGGCCGTCCCTCACGGTGGACACCTCCGCCTCCAGCTCCCTGGTCGCCATCCACCTCGCCGTGCAGGCGCTGCGGTCCGGCGAGTGCTCGCTGGCGCTCGCCGGCGGCGTGTCCGTGATGGCCACCCCGGGGAACTTCGTCGCGTTCAGCGGGCTGCGGGCGCTGTCCTCGGACGGCGTCTGCCGCCCGTTCTCGGCCGCCGCCGACGGCACCGTCTGGTCCGAGGGCGCCGGCCTGATCGTCCTGGAGCGGCTGTCCGACGCCCTGCGCAACGGCCACTCCGTGCTGGCCGTGCTGCGCGGCTCGGCGATCAACTCCGACGGGACCAGCGACGGCCTGACCGCCCCGAACGGCCGCGCCCAGCAGGCGGTCATCCGCCGCGCCCTGGCGAACGCGAGCCTGTCCGCCGCCGACGTCGACGCGGTGGAGGCACACGGCACGGGCACCCGGGTCGGCGACCCGATCGAGGCGGGCGCACTGCTCGCCACCTACGGCCGGGAGCGCCCGGAGGGCCGGCCGCTGTGGCTCGGCTCGGTGAAGTCCAACATCGGGCACACCCAGGCGGCCGCCGGTGTGGCCGGGGTGATCAAGATGGTGCTGGCGCTCCAGCACGGCGAGTTGCCCGCGATGCTGCACGCGGAGGAGCCGTCGCCGCGGGTGGACTGGTCGGCGGGTGAGGTGCGGCTGCTGGCCGAGCCGGTGCCGTGGCCCGCCGGGGAGCACACGCGGCGCGCGGGCGTGTCGGCGTTCGGGATCAGCGGGACCAACGTCCACGTCGTCCTGGAGGAGGCACCGCCGACTGTCGAGACCGCCGAGGTGCCCCACCTGGCGCCGGTCCTCCCGGGCGCCGGTGCGTGGCTGGTGTCGGGCCGGTCGGCCGAGGGGCTGACGGCCCAGGCGGAGCGGCTGCGCGACTGGGTGACGGCCCGGCCGTCGGTGGAACCGGTGGACCTGGCGGCGTCGCTGGCGACCACCCGGGCGACGTTCGAGCACCGGGCGGTGGTGCTCGGGGCCGAGCGCGCCGAGCTGGTGGCCGGCCTGGAGAGCCTGGCTGCCGGGACGCCCTCGGCTTCGGTGGTGTCGGGTGTGGCGCGGCCGGGTGCCCGGGTGGGTCTGGTCTTCGCGGGTCAGGGTTCGCAGTGGGTCGGGATGGGCCGGGGCCTCTATGAGGGCAGTGCGGTCTTCGCCGAGGTCTTCGACCGGGTGTCCGGGCTGCTGGAGCTGGAGTTGGGTGTCTCGGTCCGGGACGTCGTGCTCGGCGCCGAGGGTGTGGACGAGTCGCTGGCGAACCAGACCTTGTACGCGCAGGCCGGGCTGTTCGCCTTCGAGGTCGCTGTCGCGGCGGTGCTGGAGGCCGCGGGCGTGACGCCGGACGCGGTGGTGGGTCATTCGGTGGGCGAGGTCGCGGCCGCGTATGTGGCCGGGGTGCTGTCGCTGTCCGAGGCCTCGCGGCTGGTGGCGGCGCGGGCGCGGTTGATGCAGGCGCTGCCGGCGGGCGGGGCGATGGCTGCGGTGAACGCGCCGGAGGCCGAGGTGCTGGCGGAGCTGGTGCCCGGGGTGGTGATCGCGGCGGTCAACGGCCCGGAGTCCGTGGTGGTTTCGGGTGAGGTCGAGGCCGTCGATCAGGTGGTGGAGCTGTGGCGGGGGCGGGGTCGCCGGGTGCGGCGGCTGCGGGTCTCGCACGCCTTCCACTCGCCGGCGATGGACCCGGTGCTGGACGAACTCACCGCCGTCGCGGCCGGGTTGGAGTACCACCGGCCGAACATGATGTGGGCGGGCGCGCTCACCGGTGAGCTGGTCACCGAGCCCGAGGCGGGCTACTGGCCGGCCCAGACCCGCCAGGCGGTGCGCTTCGCCGACGCGGTCGCCGCGCTGGCCCGCGAGGGCGTCTCGGTGTTCATCGAGGTCGGCCCCGACGGGTCACTCTCCTCGCTCGGCGCGGACATCGCGGCCGGCACCGCGAAGGACGAGCCCGTCTTCGTCCCGCTCCAGCGGCGCGACGACGAAGGCACCACGAGCCTGGTGACGGGCCTGGCCCGCGCCTCCGTGCACGGCGTGCCGGTGGACTGGCGTGCGGTCCTGCCCACCGGGAGGCCGGTGGAGCTGCCGACGTACGCCTTCCGGCACAAGCGCTTCTGGCTCGACAGCGGCCCCTCCGCGCAGGTGATGGAGCTGCCGCACGCGGCGGACGACACGGCCGGGGCACCCCCGCTCGACGCCGCCGACGGCTTGCTGCGCCGGCTCACGGGCCTGTCGCGGCCCGAGCAGGACCAGGTGGTCCTCGACCTGATCGCGGCGCACGCCGCGGCCGTCCTCGGACACCCCTCCGCGCAGGCGCTCGACCCCGCGCACACCTTCAAGGAACTCGGCTTCGACTCGGTGACCGGGGTCGAGCTGCGCAACCGGCTGAGCAGCGCGGTCGCCCTGCGGCTGCCCACCACACTGATCTTCGACTACCCGACCCCGGTGGCGCTGTCCGAGTACCTGCGGGCGCAGACGCTGGGGCACACCGACGACACCACGGCGGCGGCCCGGACGGCAGCGGCCGCCGACGAGCCGATCGCGATCGTGGCGATGAGCTGCCGCCTCCCCGGTGACGTCAGCGCCCCCGAGCAGCTCTGGGACCTGCTGGCCACCGGCGGCGACGCGGTCGGCGAACTCCCCACCGACCGCGGCTGGGACCTCTCGCAGCTCTTCGACCTGGACGCGGAGCGAGCCGGCACCTTCTACACGCGCGGCGGCGGATTCATCACCGGAGCCGGGGAGTTCGACGCCGGGTTCTTCGGGATCAGCCCGCGTGAGGCGCTGGCGATGGACCCGCAGCAGCGGCTGCTCCTCGAACTGTCCTGGGAGGCCTTCGAGCGGGCGGGCATCGACCCCAGGCGGCTGCGCGGCTCGGCGACCGGCGTCTTCGTGGGCGCCTCCTCGTCCGGCTACGGCGCCAACGCGCCCGAGGAGCTCGAAGGGCACCTCCAGTCGGGCATCGCGCCCAGCGTGATCTCCGGCCGGGTGGCCTACACGCTCGGCCTCGAAGGGCCGGCGCTCACCGTCGACACGGCGTGCTCGTCCTCCCTGGTGGCACTGCACCTGGCAAGCCAGTCGCTGCGGTCGGGGGAGTGCTCGCTGGCGCTGGCGGGCGGCGTCACCGTGCACGCCACCACGGCGTGGCTCGCCTGGTTCAGCCGACAGCAGGGCCTCGCGGCGGACGGCCGCTGCAAGGCGTACTCGGAGCAGGCCGACGGCATGGGCATGGCCGAGGGCGCCGGCATCGTCGTGCTGGAGCGGTTGTCGGACGCGCTGCGCAACGGGCACAGGGTGCTCGCGGTGGTGCGGGGTTCGGCGGTGAACCAGGACGGTGCGTCCAACGGTCTGACGGCGCCGAACGGGCCGTCGCAGCAGCGGGTGATCCGGGCCGCGCTGGCCGGCGCCGGGTTGTCCGCGGCCGAGGTGGACGTGGTCGAGGGGCACGGCACCGGGACCAGGCTGGGTGACCCGATCGAGGCGCAGGCGCTGCTGGCGACGTACGGCCAGGACCGGCCGCAGGACCGGCCGCTGCTGCTCGGCTCGCTGAAGTCCAATATCGGGCACACCCAGTGGTCCTCGGGTGTCGCGGGCGTGATCAAGATGGTGCTCGCCCTGCAGCACGAGCAGGTGCCCCAGACGCTGCACGCCGAGGAACCCTCCTCGCACGTGGACTGGGAGGCGGGCGCGGTCCGGCTGGCGACATCGGCGGTGGCCTGGCCGCACTCCGAGGAGCGGCCGCGACGCGCGGGTGTGTCGTCGTTCGGCATCAGCGGGACCAATGCGCACGTGATCATCGAGCAGGCGCCGGTGCAGGATGCTCCGGTCACCCGCGCCGATGGTGTCGACCTGCCGGTGGTGCCGTGGTCCCTTTCGGCGCGGTCGGCGGAGGGTCTTGCCGGTCAGGCGGAGCGGTTGGCGGCGTTCGTTGAGCGTGCTGATCCTGATGTCCTGGACGCTGGTTGGTCGTTGGCGGTGTCGCGGGCGGCGTTGGAGCAGCGGGCGGTGGTGCTGGGCTCGGACCGCGAGGAGTTGCTGGCGGGTCTTGCGGCGCTGGCCGGGGGCCGTGAGGTTCCCGGTGTGGTGACCGGGTCCGTGGGGGGTGCGGGCAAGGTCGGGTTCGTGTTCACCGGCCAGGGTGCGCAGCGCGTCGGTATGGGGCAGGGCCTCTACCAGGCGTTCCCGGTGTTCGCCGAGGCCTTCGACGCGGTGTGTGCGGGGCTAGCCGAGCATTTGGACGGTTCGCTGGCGGGTGTGATCCGGGGTGAGGGCCCGATCGACGAGACGGGGTGGGCGCAGCCCGCGCTGTTCGCGGTCGAGGTGGCGCTGTTCCGTTTGCTGGAGTCGTGGGGTGTGAGTCCGCAGGTGGTGGCCGGTCATTCGATCGGTGAGCTGGCCGCGGCGCATGTGGCGGGGGTGTGGTCGCTGGAGGACGCCTGTGCGGTGGTGGCCGCGCGTGGCCGGCTGATGCAGCAGCTGCCGTCCGGTGGTGCGATGGTGGCCGTCGAGGCGACGGAGGAGCAGGTTCTCGAAGGGATCGCGGGCCGGGCCGGTGTCGGTATCGCGGCCGTGAACGGCCCCAAGGCCGTGGTGATCTCGGGTGTCGAGGACGAAGTGCTGCAGGCCGCCCAACAGTTGGCTCAGGCGGGCGCACGCACGAAGCGTCTCCAGGTTTCCCACGCCTTCCATTCCCCGCTGATGGAGCCGATGCTGGAGGAGTTCGCCCGCGTCGTCGCCGCCGTGAGCTACCGCGTGCCCAAGCTGGCGATGGTCTCCGCCCTGACCGGCCTCCCTGTGACGGACGAGGTCACGGACCCGGCCTACTGGGTGAAGCACGTCCGCGAGGCCGTTCGCTTCCACGACGCCGCGCAGTCCCTTCGCGCCGCCGGTGTGCGGACGTTCGTGGAGATCGGCCCCGACGGCGTGCTGTCCGGCATGGGCCCGCAGACCCGCACCGACGACCAGGGCGAGCCCGAGGTCTGGCTGCCGCTGCTGCGTCGCGGCCGTGACGAGCCCCGCGCCTTGATGACCGCGCTCGCGAAGCTCTTCGTGCGCGGTGTGCCGGTCGCCTGGGAGCAGGTCTACGCGGACACCGGTGCCCAGCAGGTCGACCTGCCCACCTACGCCTTCCAGCGGCAGCGTTACTGGTTGACCGCGACGGCGGGCAGCCGCGCCGAGGACCTCGGTCTGGAGAACCCCGGACACCCGCTGCTCGGCGCCGCCGTCACCCTGCCGGCCACCGGCGGCGTCGTCCTGACCGGAAGGCTGTCACTCGCCGCACAGCCCTGGCTGGCCGATCATGTGGTCGCCGGGCAGGTCGTCGTCCCCGGCGCCGCGCTGGTCGAGATGGCCGTGCGCGCGGGCGACGAGGCCGGCTGCACCCGGGTCGAGGAACTGGTCATCGAGGCGCCGCTGGTCCTCCCTGCGCAGGGTGGCGTCCGGGTCCAGGTGACGGTGGACGGTCCGGACGAGTCCGGTCGCCGGGAGCTCGGTGTCTACGCCCAGGCCGAGGAGGCGGCGCCCGACGGGGAGTGGACCCGGCATGCGTCGGGCACGCTGTCGGTCGCCACGGCGTCGGCCGACAGCCTGCCGGCCGAGTGGCCCCCGGCAGGCGCCGAGGCGGTGGACCTCGAAGGGTTCTACCCGGCGCTGGCCGCCAGCGGCCTCGCCTACGGACCGGCGTTCCAGGGGATACGGGCGGCCTGGCGGCGCGGCGAGGAGCTGTTCGCCGAGGTCGCGCTGCCGGACGGCGTCAGCGCCGCCGACTTCGGGCTGCACCCCGCCCTGCTGGACGCCGCCCTGCACGTGATCGTGGGGACGGGCGAGCGCCGGGACCGGCTTGAGGTCCCGTTCTCCTGGGGGAACGTCGACCTGCATGCCACCGGCGCCGCCCTGGCCCGGGTCCGGGTGACCCCGGAGCTGAGCGGTGAGGGCGTGTCGCTGACGCTGGCCGACGCGACGGGCGCGTTGATCGCCTCGGTCGGTTCGCTGGTCCTGCGGCCCTTCGCGGGCGCCGCGGCACCCGCGAGCGACGGCCTGTTCGGCGTGGAGTGGGTCCCGGCTGCCCTGGACGGCGCGGAAACGGAGGGCGGCCGGTGGGCCGTCCTCGGGACCATGGAACTGCCGGGTGCGGAGTCGTTCCCGGATCTGGCGGCGCTGGTGGCGTCGGCGGAGCCGGCTCCTGAGGTCGTGGTGGTACGGGTCGTGCCGGAGCCGGGTGACGTCCCGGCCGGGGCCCGTCGTACAGCCGCCGGTGTGCTGGGTCTGGTGCAGGAGTGGCTGGCGGCGGATTCCCTGTCCGCGTCCCGTCTGCTGGTGGTGACCGAGCGGGCCGTCGACGCCGGTCCCGAGGCACCGACGGAGGTCGCGGCCGCTCCGGTGTGGGGCCTGGTCCGGGTGGCGCAGGCGGAGAATCCGAACCGGATCGTCCTCGCCGATGTCGAGGACGCCTCCATGGAGGTGCTGCGCCAGGGTGTGGCCTCCGGTGAGCCGCAGTTCGCGGTGCGGGCCGGCCAGCTGCGGGTGCCCCGGCTGGCGCGCGTCGCGGAGGGGTTGCCGGTCCCGGCGGAGCGGGTGTGGAGCCTGGGCTTCCACGAGCGCGGCACGCTGGAGAACCTCACCCTGCTGGGTGCCGAGGAGGCGGGTGCGCTCGCCGCCGGTCAGGTGCGGGTCGCCCTGCGTGCGGCGGGCGTGAACTTCCGCGACGTGCTCAACGTGCTGGACATGTACCCGGGTGACGCGGGCCGGCTGGGTCTGGAGGGCGCCGGTGTCGTGCTGGAGGTCGGTCCGGGCGTGACCGGGCTCCGGCCGGGCGATGCGGTGATGGGCCTGTTCACGGGCGCGTTCACCACCGAGGCGGTGACCGACCAGCGGCTGCTGGCCCCGGTGCCGTTTGGATGGACGATGGCGGAGGCGGCCGGTGCGCCGCTGGTGTTCCTGACCGCCTGGTACGCGCTGGTGGAGCTGGCCGGCCTGCGGCGGGACGAGCGGGTGCTGGTCCACGCCGCCGCCGGTGGCGTGGGCATCGCGGCGGTGCAACTGGCCCGGCAGCTGGGGGCGGAGGTGTTCGCGACCGCGTCGCCCGCCAAGTGGGCGGCGGTGCGCGGACTGGGTGTCAGTGCGTCGCACGTCGCGTCGTCCCGCACGACCGACTTCGAGGAGACCTTCCGGACCGCGTCCGCCGGCCACGGGGTGGACGTGGTGCTGGACTCCCTGGCCGGGGAGTTCGTGGACGCGTCGCTCCGGCTGACCCGGGCGGGCGGCCGGTTCGTCGAGATGGGCAAGACCGACATCCGTGACCCGGAACAGGTGCGCCGCGACCACGGCGTCGCCTACCGGGCGTTCGACCTGCTGGACCTGGACCCGGACGTGCTCGGCCGGATGCTGCGGTCGCTGACCCTGCTGTTCGAGGAGGGCGCCCTGCGGCCGCTGCCGGTGGCCTGCTGGGACGCACGCCGCGCGGTGGACGCCTTCCGGTTCCTGAGCCAGGCGCGGCACATCGGCAAGGTCGTCCTGACCCTGCCCGCGACGGCCGCCGGGGCGGGCACGGTCCTGGTGACCGGCGCGTCCGGTGCGCTGGGCGGTCTGGTGGCCCGGCACCTCGCCGAGAGCGGGCGGGCCGGGCACCTGGTGCTGGCCTCGCGTCGTGGCATCGAGGCCGCCGGGATGCCGGAGCTGGTCGCCGACCTGGAGGCGCTGGGCGCCGAGGTCACGGTGGCGGCCTGCGACGTGGCCGACCGCGACGAGCTCGCGGCCGTCCTGGCGGGTGTGCCGCTGACGGGCGTCGTGCACGCCGCCGGGATCGTCGACGACGGGA
Source organism: Kitasatospora sp. NPDC059973 (assembly GCF_042737525.1). Classification (NCBI taxonomy): domain Bacteria; kingdom Bacillati; phylum Actinomycetota; class Actinomycetes; order Kitasatosporales; family Streptomycetaceae; genus Kitasatospora; species Kitasatospora sp. NPDC059973. The sequence continues at coordinate 122,882 of NZ_JBHWUI010000003.1, forward strand.
TCGCGGCCTCGCTGAGCCCGGAGCGGGTGGCGGCGGTGATGCGGCCGAAGGCCGACGCGGCTTGGCACCTGCACGAGCTGACCCGCGGCCTCGACCTGGACATGTTCGTCCTGTTCTCCTCGATCGCCGGCGTCTGGGGCAACCCGGGCCAGGCCAACTACGCGGCCGGGAACACCTTCCTGGACGCGCTGGCGGCCTCCCGCCGCCGGGCCGGTCTGCCCGCCGCGTCCCTGGTGTGGGGGCCGTGGGAACACGGCATGACCGCCAAGCTCGACCGGGCCGACTGGCAGCGGATGTCCCGCCAGGGGCTGAAGCCGCTGCCCGCGGCCGACGGCCTCGCCATGCTGGACACGGCGGCCCGCGCCGCCGACGCCCTGACGGTGACGGCCAAGCTGGACCTCGCCGCCCTGCGCCGCTCGGGCGAGGTCCCGCCCTTCCTGTCCGGTCTGGTCCGAACCGGGCATGCGGGCCCGCCCACCCGGCGCACGGCCGGCGGTCCGGCCGCCGACGGCCGGAACGCGCTGACCACCAGGCTCCTGGCGCTTGACCCCGCCGAGCGGACCGCCGCCGTCCTCGACGTGATCGCGGCGCAGGCCGCCCTGGTGCTGGGCATGGCCGGACCGGAGAGCATCGAGGCCGGCCGAGCCTTCCGCGAGACCGGCTTCGACTCGCTGACCTCCGTGGAACTGCGCAACCGGCTGAACTCGGCGACGGGCCTGCGCCTGTCGGCGACGACGGTCTTCGACTACCCGACGCCGGCGGCGCTGGCCGGGTTCATGCTGGGCGAGCTGGTCGGCGCGGCCGAGCCCGGCCCGGCGGGGGCCGCGCCTGCGGTCACGGCCGGCGCGCCCGCCGACGAGGACCCGGTGGTCATCGTCGGCATGGGATGCCGGTTCCCCGGCGGGGTGTCGTCCCCCACCGAGTTCTGGGAGCTGCTGGAGGCACGCGGGGACGCGATCGGTCCGTTCCCGACGGACCGAGGCTGGGCGCCGGACGTCCACGATCCGGACCCGGAGGCGGTCGGCAAGAGCCTGTCCGGCGAGGGCGGATTCCTCTACGACGCCGGGGAGTTCGACGCCGGGTTCTTCGGGATCAGCCCGCGTGAGGCCATCGCGATGGACCCGCAGCAGCGACTGCTGCTGGAGACGTCGTGGGAGGCGCTGGAGGACGCCGGGATCGACCCGAACACACTGCGCGGCTCCGCGACCGGCGTCTTCGCCGGCCTGATCTACCACGACTACCTGCCGTTCGGCGCGGTGTCCGAGAACGTCGAGGGCTATGCCGGCACCGGCGGCTCGGGCGGGGTCGCCTCCGGGCGGGTGGCGTACGCGCTGGGGCTGGAGGGCCCGGCGGTGACGGTGGACACGGCGTGCTCCTCGTCGCTGGTGGCGCTGCACCTGGCCTGCCAGTCGCTGCGCTCGGGCGAGAGCACGCTGGCCTTCGCCGGCGGCGTCAACGTGATGTCGACGCCCGGCACCTTCATCGACTTCACCCGGCAGGGCGGTCTGGCCGCCGACGGCCGGTGCAAGGCGTTCGCGGAGTCCGCGGACGGCACCGGGTGGGGCGAGGGCGTCGGCGTCCTGGTGCTGGAGCGGCTGTCGGACGCGCGGCGCAACGGTCACAAGGTGCTCGCGGTGGTGGCCGGTACGGCGGTCAACCAGGACGGTGCGTCCAACGGTCTCACCGCCCCGAACGGCCCGTCGCAGCAGCGGGTGATCCGGGCCGCGCTGGCCGGCGCCGGGTTGTCCGCGGCCGAGGTGGACGTGGTCGAGGCCCATGGCACCGGGACCAGGTTGGGTGATCCGATCGAGGCGCAGGCGTTGCTGGCGACCTACGGCCAGGGGCGACCGGAGGACCGGCCGCTGCTGCTGGGGTCCGTGAAGTCCAACATCGGCCACGCCCAGGCGGCCGCCGGTGTGGCGGGTGTCATCAAGATGGTCGCGGCGATGCAGCGCGGTGTGTTGCCGGCGACCCTGCATGTGGACGCGCCGTCCTCGCACGTGGACTGGGAGTCGGGCGCGGTCCGGCTGGTCACCGAGGCGCAGCCGTGGCCGGATGCCGGGCATCCCCGGCGCGCGGGCGTGTCCTCGTTCGGGTTCTCCGGGACCAATGCGCACGTGATCATCGAGCAGGCGCCGGAGCAGGATGCCCCGGTCGCCCGTTCCGGTGGTGTCGACCTGCCGGTGGTGCCGTGGTTCCTCTCGGGGCGATCGGCGGAGGGTCTTGCCGGGCAGGCGGAGCGGTTGGCGGCGTTCGTTGAGCGCTCCGATGCTGATGTCCTGGACGTGGGTTGGTCGTTGGCGGTGTCGCGGGCGGCACTGGAGCAGCGGGCGGTGGTGCTGGGCTCGGACCGCGAGGAGTTGCTGGCCGGTCTTGCGGCGCTGGCCGGGGGCCGTGAGGTCCCCGGTGTGGTGACCGGGTCGGTGGGTGGTGCGGGCAAGGTCGGGTTCGTGTTCACCGGTCAGGGTGCGCAGCGCGTCGGTATGGGGCAGGGCTTGTATGCCGCCTTCCCGGTGTTCGCCGAGGCCTTCGACGCGGCGTGTGCGGGGCTGGCCGAGCACGTGGACGGTTCGCTGGCGGGTGTGATCCGGGGTGAGGGCCCGATCGACGAGACGGGGTGGGCGCAGCCCGCGCTGTTCGCCGTTGAGGTGGCGCTGTTCCGTTTGCTGGAGTCGTGGGGTGTGGGCCCCCAGGTGGTGGCCGGTCATTCGATCGGTGAGCTGGCGGCGGCGCATGTGGCGGGGGTGTGGTCGCTGGAGGACGCCTGCGCTGTAGTGGCCGCGCGTGGCCGGCTGATGCAGCAACTGCCGTCCGGTGGTGCGATGGTGGCCGTCGAGGCGACTGAGGAGCAGGTTCTCGAAGCGATCGCGGGCCGGGCCGGTGTCGGTATCGCCGCGGTGAACGGCCCCAAGGCTGTGGTGATCTCCGGCGTCGAGGACGAAGTGCTCTTTGCGGCAGCCGAGTTGGCCGCGTCCGGCGCTCGGACGAAGCGTCTCCAGGTCTCGCACGCGTTCCATTCCCCGCTGATGGAGCCGATGCTGGAGGAGTTCGCCGGCGTCGTCGCCGCCGTGAGCTACCGCGTGCCCAAGCTGGCGATGGTTTCCGCCCTGACCGGTCTCCCGGTGACGGACGAGGTCACGGACCCGGCCTACTGGGTGAAGCACGTTCGCGAGGCGGTTCGCTTCCACGACGCCGCGCAGTCCCTGCGTGCGGCCGGCGTCCGGACGTTCGTGGAGATCGGCCCCGACGGTGTGCTGTCCGGTATGGGCCCGCAGACCCGGATCGACACCGAGGGCGAGGCAGCCGCCGAGGTCTGGCTGCCGCTGCTGCGCCGGGGCCGTGACGAATCCCGCGCTCTGCTCACCGCCCTCGCGAAGCTCTTCGTGCGCGGTCTGGCGGTCGCGTGGGGCGAGGTCTTCGCGGGCACCGACGCCCAGCGGATCGACCTGCCCACCTATGCCTTCCAGCGGCAGCGTCACTGGCTGCCCGCCGCTGCCGCTGCGGTGGACGCGGCCGGCCTGGGCCAGTCACCGGCGCGTCATCCGCTGCTGGGCGCGGCGGTGACCCTGCCGGCCAGTGGGGGTCTCGTGCTGACCGGGCGGCTGTCGCTGACCGGACAACCGTGGCTGGCCGATCACGTGGTCGCCGGGCAGGTGGTCCTGCCGGGGACGGCGCTGGTCGAGATGGCCGTGCGGGCCGGGGACGAGACCGGGTGCGGGCGGGTCGAGGAACTGGTGATCGAGGCACCGTTGGTGCTCCCGCCGCAGGGCGCGGTCCGGGTGCAGGTCACGGTGGACGAGGCGGACGAGTCCGGCCGCCGTGCCGTGGCCGTCTACGCCCAGGCCGAGGACGCGGCGTTCGCGGAGGAGTGGACCCGTCATGCGTCGGGCACGCTGACGCCGGTCGCGCCGGAGGCGGGGGAGGCGCTGACCGAGTGGCCGCCGGCGGGTGCCGAGGCGGTGGACCTCGAAGGCTTCTACCCGGCGCTGGCCGCCAGCGGTCTCGCCTACGGTCCGGTGTTCCAGGGGGTGCGGGCGGCGTGGCGGCGTGGCGAGGAGCTGTTCGCCGAGGTCGCGCTGCCGGACGGGGTGGGCGTGACCGGGTTCGGACTGCACCCCGCTCTGCTGGACGCCTCCCTGCACGTGATCGTGGGTACGGGCGAGCGCCTGGCGCGGCCGGAAGTGCCGTTCGCCTGGGGCGATGTGGTCGTCCATGCCGCGGATGCGGTGGCTGCCCGGGTGCGGGTCACGCCTTCGGGTGAGGGCGTGTCGCTGGCGCTGGCCGATGCCACGGGTGGGTTGATCGCCTCGGTGGGTTCGGTGGTCCTGCGGCCCTTCGCAGCGGTGGCGGCGCCGGCTCATGGTGACCTGTTCGGTGTGGAGTGGGTTCCGGCTGCCCTGGCCGACGCGGAGACGGAGGGTGGTCGGTGGGCTGTCCTCGGCAGGGCGGAGCTGGCGGGTGCGGAGTCGTTCCCGGATCTGGCGGCGCTGGTGGCGTCGGCGGAGGCCGTGCCCGACGTGGTGGTGGTGCGGGTTGCGCCGGAGCCGGGTGATGTCCCGGCTGCGGCCGGTCGCACAACCGCTGACGTGCTGGGTCTGGTGCAGGAGTGGCTGGCGGCGGAGTCCCTGGTCGGGTCCCGTCTGCTGGTGGTGACCGAGCGGGCCGTCGACGCCGGGCCGGAGGAGTCGATGGACGTCGCGGCTGCTCCGGTGTGGGGTCTGGTCCGGGTGGCGCAGGCGGAGAACCCGGACCGGATCGTTCTCGCCGATGTCGAGGACGCCTCTATGGAGGTGCTGCGCCTGGGTGTGGCCTCCGGTGAGCCGCAGTTCGCCGTGCGGGCCGGCCAGGTGCGTGTACCCAGGTTGATGCGGGTGCCGTCGACGCCTGCCGCCGACTCGGCCGGTCGTCCGGGCACGGTGCTGATCACCGGCGCGTCGGGTGCGTTGGGCGGTCTGGTGGCGCGGCACCTCGCGGAGAGCGGGCGGGCCGAGCACCTGGTCCTGCTGTCGCGTCGGGGCATCGAGGCCCCCGGAATGCCGGAGCTGGTCGCCGACCTGAAGGGCCTGGATGTCGATGCCACGGTCGTGGCCTGTGACGTGGCCGATCGCGAGGAACTCGCCGACGCGCTCGCGGGTGTGCCGCTGACGGGTGTCGTCCACGCGGCCGGGATCGTCGACGACGGGCTCGTCGCCTCGCTGACCCCGGAGCGGTTGGCGGCGGTGATGCGGCCGAAGGTCGACGCCGCCTGGCACCTGCACGAGCTGACCCGTCACCTGGACCTCGACATGTTCGTCCTGTTCTCCTCGGTGGCCGGCGTCTGGGGCAACCCGGGTCAGGCGAACTACGCGGCGGGGAACACGTTCCTGGACGCCCTGGCCGCTCACCGGCGGCACGAGGGCCTGGCCGCGGTGTCGCTGGCGTGGGGCCCGTGGGAGAACGGCATGGCCGGCGGTCTCACCGACGCCGACTGGCGCCGGCTGTCCCGTCAGGGGCTGAGGCCGCTGCCCGCGTCGGACGGGCTCGGCATGCTCGACGCGGCCGCTCGCGCCGCCGCACCGCTCGTGGTGACGGCCAGGCTGGACCTGGCGGCTCTGCGGAACTCCGGCGAGGTGCCGCCGCTGCTGACCGGTCTGGTCCGCGCCGGGCACCAAGGCTCGCGTACCCGCCGCTCGGCGGGCCGGGCCGCCGTCGGCGCCCAGAACGCGTTGGCCGCGCGGCTGGCCGGGCTGGGGCCGGACGAGCAGCGGGAGGTGGTGCGGGAGCTGGTGCTGTCGCAGGCCGCTCTGGTGCTGGGGATGGCCGGACCGGCCGGCCTGGACGCCGAACGTTCCTTCCGGGACGTCGGGTTCGACTCGCTCACCGCCGTCGAACTGCGCAGCCGACTGAACAATGTGACGGGTCTGCGGCTCTCGGCGACGATCGTGTTCGACTACCCGACACCGGCGGCCCTGGTCGGCCACCTGGTGGGCGAGCTGGTCGGTGGGGCCGAGCCCGTGTCGGCGGGCTCCGCACGGTCCGTGGTCCGACGCGCGTCGGCCGAGGACGACCGCGTGGTGATCGTCGGAATGGCGTGCCGGTTCCCGGGCGGGGTGTCGTCGCCAGGTGAGTTCTGGGAGCTGCTGGAGTCGCGCGGGGACGCGATCGGCCTCTTCCCGACCGACCGCGGCTGGCCCGGCGACGTGGTCGATCCGGATCCGGACGCGGTGGGCAAGAGCGTGTCCGGTGAAGGCGGATTCCTCTACGACGCTGCCGAGTTCGACGCGGAGTTCTTCGGGATCAGTCCGCGTGAGGCGGTGGCGACGGATCCGCAGCAGCGGTTGTTGCTGGAGGCGTCGTGGGAGGCGTTGGAGGACGCGGGGATCGACCCGACGGGGCTGCGGGGCAGCGCGACGGGGGTGTTCTCGGGGCTCTTCTATCACGACTACCTGCCGTCGCACTTCGTGCCGGAGGAGGTCGAGGGGTATCTGGGGACGGGGGGCACGGGTTCGGTGGCCTCGGGGCGGGTGGCGTATGCGCTGGGGCTGGAGGGTCCGGCGGTGACGGTGGACACGGCGTGTTCGTCGTCGCTGGTGGCGCTGCACCTGGCTTGCCAGTCGCTGCGCTCGGGGGAGAGTTCGCTCGCGCTGGCGGGTGGTGTGACGGTGATGTCGACGCCCGGTACGTTCATCGACTTCTCGCGGCAGCGCGGTCTTGCGGCCGACGGCCGGTGCAAGGCCTACGCGGAGTCCGCGGACGGCACCGGGTGGGGCGAGGGCGTCGGCGTCCTGGTGGTGGAGCGCATGTCCGACGCGCTGCGCAACGGGCACCGCATCCTGGCCGTGGTCGCCGGTACGGCGGTCAACCAGGACGGTGCGTCCAACGGTCTGACGGCGCCGAACGGGCCGTCGCAGCAGCGGGTGATCCGGGCGGCCCTGGCCAACGCCGGTCTGTCGGCTAGCGAGGTGGACGTGGTCGAGGGCCACGGCACCGGGACCAGGTTGGGTGATCCGATCGAGGCGCAGGCGTTGCTGGCGACCTACGGCCAGGACCGGCCGCAGGACCGGCCGCTGCTGCTGGGGTCCGTGAAGTCCAACATCGGTCACGCGCAGGCCGCCGCCGGTGCCGCAGGGATCATCAAGATGGTCGCCGCGATGCAGCACGGCGTGGTGCCGGCGACGCTGCACGCGGATGAGCCGTCCTCGCGGATCGACTGGGAGTCGGGCGCGGTCCGACTGGTGACCGAAGCGGTGCCGTGGCCGGATGCCGGGCATCCCCGGCGCGCGGGTGTTTCGTCCTTCGGGTTCTCCGGGACCAATGCGCACGTGATCATCGAGCAGGCGCCGGACCAGGACACTTCGGGCTCCGGTTCCGGTGGTGTTGACCTGCCGGTGGTGCCGTGGTTCCTCTCGGCGCGGTCGGCGGAGGGTCTTGCCGGGCAAGCGGAGCGGTTGGCGGCGTTCGTTGAGCGCTCTGATGCTGATGACCTGGACGTGGGTTGGTCGTCGGCGGTGTCGCGGGCGGCGCTCGAGCAGAGGGCGGTGGTCCTCGGTGCGGACCGCGAGGAGTTGCTGGCGGGTCTTGCGGCGTTGGCCGAGGGCCGCGAGGTCCCCGGTGTGGTGACCGGGTCCGTGGGGGGTGCGGGCAGGGTCGGGTTCGTGTTCACCGGTCAGGGTGCGCAGCGCGTTGGCATGGGGCAGGGCCTCTACCAGGCGTTCCCGGTGTTCGCCGACGCCTTCGACGCGGTGTGTGCGGGTCTGGCCGAGCACGTGGACGGTTCCCTGGCGGGTGTGATCCGGGGTGAGGGCCCGATCGACGAGACGGGGTGGGCGCAGCCCGCGCTGTTCGCCGTTGAGGTGGCGCTGTTCCGTCTGCTGGAGTCGTGGGGTGTGGGCCCGCAGGTGGTGGCCGGTCATTCGATCGGTGAGCTGGCGGCGGCGCATGTGGCGGGGGTGTGGTCGCTGGAGGACGCCTGTGCGGTGGTGGCCGCGCGTGGTCGGCTGATGCAGCAACTGCCGTCCGGTGGTGCGATGGTGGCCGTCGAGGCGACTGAGGAGCAGGTTCTCGAAGCGATCGCGGGCCGGGCCGGTGTCGGTATCGCCGCGGTGAACGGCCCCAAGGCCGTGGTGATCTCGGGTGTCGAGGATGAAGTCCTGGCTGCGGCAACCGAGTTGGCCACATCCGGCGCACGCACGAAGCGTCTCCAGGTCTCGCACGCCTTCCATTCCCCGCTGATGGAGCCGATGCTGGAGGAGTTCGCCCGCGTCGTCGCCGCCGTCAGCTACCGCACTCCCAAGCTGACGATGGTCTCTGCCCTCACCGGCCACCAGGTCACCGACGAGGTCACGGACCCGGCCTACTGGGTGAAGCACGTTCGCGAGGCGGTCCGCTTCCACGACGCCGCACAGGCCCTTCGCGCCGCCGGCGTCCGGACGTTCGTGGAGATCGGCCCCGACGGTGTGCTGTCCGGCATGGGCCCGCAGACCCGTACCGACGACCAGGCCGAGCCCGAGGTCTGGCTCCCCCTCCTGCGTCGCGGCCGTGACGAGCCCCGCGCCTTGATGACCGCGCTCGCGAAGCTCTTCGTGCGGGGTGTGCCGGTTGCCTGGGAGCAGGTCTACGCGGACACCGGTGCCCAGCAGGTCGACCTGCCCACCTACGCTTTCCAGCGGCAGCGTTACTGGCTGACCGCGACGGCGGGTAGCCGTGCCGAGGACCTCGGCCTGGAGAGCGCAGGGCACCCCCTGCTGGGCGCGGCGGTCACCCTGCCAGCCACCGGCGGAGTGGTCCTGACCGGAAGGCTGTCACTCGCCGCACAGCCCTGGCTGGCCGATCATGTGGTCGCCGGGCAGGTCGTCGTCCCCGGCGCCGTGCTGGTCGAGATGGCCGTGCGCGCGGGTGACGAGGCCGGCTGCACCCGGGTCGAGGAGCTGCTGATCGAGGCGCCGCTGGTGCTGCCGCCCCAGGGCGGAGCGCGGGTGCAGGTGACGGTCGACGAGGCGGACGAGTCCGGCCGCCGCGTGGTGGCCCTTTACGCCCAGGCCGAGGAAGCGGCGCAGGAGGAGGAGTGGACCCGGCACGCCGCCGGTGTTCTCGCTCCGGCCGACACGTCTGCCGAAGTTCACGGCGATCTGGCGCAGTGGCCGCCGGCGGGTGCCGAGGCGGTGGATCTTGACGGGTTCTACCCGGGGCTCGCCGACAGCGGTCTCGCCTACGGTCCGGTGTTCCAGGGGGTGCGGGCGGCGTGGCGGCGTGGCGAGGAGCTGTTCGCCGAGGTCGCGCTGCCGGACGGGGTGGGCGTGACCGGGTTCGGGCTGCACCCCGCGTTGCTGGACGCCTCCCTGCACGTGATCGTGGGCACGGGCGAGCGCCTGGCGCGGCCGGAAGTGCCGTTCGCCTGGGGCGATGTGGTGGTGCATGCCGCGGATGCGGTGGCCGCCCGGGTGCGGGTCACGCCTTCGGGTGAGGGCGTGTCGCTGACCCTGGCCGATGCCACGGGTGCGTTGATCGCCTCGGTCGGTTCGGTGGTCCTGCGGCCTTTCGCGGGTGCCGCGGCGCCCGCGAGCGACGGCCTGTTCGGTGTGGAGTGGGTTCCGGCTGCTCTGGACGGTGCCGCGACGGAGGGTGGTCGGTGGGCTGTCCTCGGGACGGTGGAGCTGGCGGGTGCGGAGTCGTTCCCGGATCTGGCGGCGCTGGTGGCGTCGGCGGAGGCCGTGCCCGAGGTGGTGGTGGTGCGGGTTGTTCCGGACGCCGTGGACGAGGTCCCGGCTGCGGCTGGTCGCACAACCGCTGACGTGCTGGGTCTGGTGCAGGAGTGGCTGGCGGCGGAGTCCCTGTCCGGGTCCCGTCTGCTGGTGGTGACCGAGCGGGCCGTCGACGCCGGGCCGGAGGCGCCGATGGACGTCGTGGCGGCTCCGGTGTGGGGTCTGGTCCGGGTGGCGCAGGCGGAGAATCCGGGCCGGATCGTTTTGGCGGATGTGGACGAGATGTCCGCAGAGGTGCTTCGCCTGGGTGTGGCCTCGGGTGAGGCGCAGTTCGCGGTGCGGGCCGGCCAGGTAAGGGTCCCCCGCCTGGTGCGGGTGCCGTCGACGCCTGCCGCCGACTCGGCCGGTCGTCCGGGCACGGTGCTGATCACCGGTGCGTCGGGTGCGCTAGGCGGTCTGGTGGCGCGGCACCTCGCGGAGAGCGGGCGGGCCGAGCACCTGGTCCTGCTGTCACGTCGGGGCATCGAGGCCCCCGGAATGCCGGAGCTAGTCGCCGACCTGAAAGGCCTGGATGTCGAGGTCACGGTCGTGGCCTGTGACGTGGCCGATCGCGAGGAACTCGCCGACGCGCTCGCGGGTGTGCCGCTGACGGGTGTCGTCCACGCGGCGGGTGTTCTGGACGACGGGCTCGTCGCCTCGCTGACGCCGGAGCGGTTGGCGGCGGTGATGCGGCCGAAGGTCGACGCGGCGTGGCATCTGCATGAGCTGACGCGCGAGCTGGACCTGGACATGTTCGTCCTGTTCTCCTCGATCGCGGGTGTGATCGGTAACGCGGGTCAGGCGAACTACGCGGCGGGGAACACGTTCCTGGACGCGCTGGCCGCTCATCGGCGGTACGAGGGTCTGCCGGGGGTGTCGTTGGCGTGGGGCCCGTGGGAGAACGGCATGGCAGGTGAGCTCTCGGAGGCGGACCGCCGCCGGATGGGCCGGCAGGGTCTGCGGCCACTGTCCGACGCGCGTGGGCTCGCCGTCCTGGAGGCGGCCGTCGGTCGGACCGAAGCACTCTTCGTGGCGGCGGAGTTGAACGTGGCCGCCCTGAGGGGATCCGGCGAGGTCCCGCCGCTGCTGTCCGGTCTGGTGCGCGGATCGCGGGCCGGTGGGTCGGCCCGTCGATCGGTCGCGGAGCCTGCCGCCGACGGTCGGAGCACCCTGGCCGCGCGGTTGGCCGGGCTGGGGCCGGACGAGCAGCGGGAGGTGGTGCGGGAGCTGGTGCTGTCGCAGGCCGCCCTGGTGCTGGGGATGGCCGGTCCGGGCAGTCTGGACGCCGAACGTTCCTTCCGGGACGTCGGGTTCGACTCGCTCACCGCCGTCGAACTGCGCAACCGGCTGAACAGCGCCACCGGCCTGCGGCTGCCGGCCACGGCGGTCTTCGACTACCCGAGCCCGACGGCCCTGGCCGACTTCCTGGCCCAGGAGACCTTCGGGTCGGTCGCCGAGGTGTCGGGCGCCTTGGCGGCGTACTCCGGACTCGACCGGCTCGAAGCCTCGGTCACCGAGCTCCTGGGCGACGAGGCCGCCCGGGCCCGGGTGACGGCGCGGCTCAAGGACATCCTCTCGGCGCTGAGCGACACCGCCGGGTCCGGCGAGGGGGACGAGGGTGCCTCGGTCGCCGAGACGATCCAATCGGCCAGTGACGACGACATGTTCGACTTCATCGACAACCAGCTCGGGCTCTGAGTACGTCGCCGTACCACCGTGCGAAATGAGGAAGGCGTCCATCGGATGGCGAACGAAGAGAAGCTCCGTGACTACCTCAAGCGGGTCACCACCGACCTGGCGCAGACCCGGGAGCGCCTGCGCGAGGTGGAGGGCCGGCAGCAGGAACCCGTGGCCATCGTCGGTATGGCGTGCCGGTTCCCGGGCGGGGTGTCGTCACCGGAGGAGTTCTGGCAGCTGCTGGCCTCGGGCGGGGACGCGATCGGCCACTTCCCGACGGACCGCGGCTGGCCGGGGAACCTGGTCGATCCGGATCCGGACGCGGTGGGCAGGAGCGTCTCCGGCGAGGGTGGATTCCTCTATGACGCGGGGGAGTTCGACGCGGAGTTCTTCGGGATCAGTCCGCGTGAGGCGGTCGTGATGGATCCGCAGCAGCGCTTGCTGCTGGAGACGTCCTGGCACGCGCTGGAGGGTGCCGGGATCGACCCGACGGGGCTGCGGGGCAGCGCGACGGGCGTGTTCGCCGGCCTCTTCTACCACGACTACCTGCCGTTCTACCCCGTACCGGAGGAGGCCGAGGGCTATCTCGGCACCGGGGGCATGGGTTCGGTCGTCTCCGGGCGGGTGGCGTATGCGCTGGGGCTGGAGGGTCCGGCGGTGACGGTGGACACGGCGTGTTCGTCGTCGCTGGTGGCGCTGCACCTGGCTTGCCAGTCGCTGCGGTCGGGGGAGAGTTCGCTCGCGTTGGCGGGTGGTGTGACGGTGATGTCGACGCCCGGCACGTTCATCGACTTCTCGCGGCAGCGCGGTCTTGCGGCCGACGGCCGGTGCAAGGCGTTCGCGGAGTCCGCGGACGGCACCGGGTGGGGCGAGGGCGTCGGCGTCCTGGTGGTCGAACGGCTGTCGGACGCGCGCCGTAACGGTCACAAGGTGCTCGCGGTGGTGACCGGCACGGCGGTCAACCAGGACGGTGCGTCCAACGGTCTGACCGCGCCGAACGGCCCCTCCCAGCAGCGGGTGATCCGGGCCGCGCTGGCCAGCGCCGGAGTCGGCGCCGACGGCGTGGATGTCGTCGAGGGCCACGGCACCGGCACCCGGTTGGGTGACCCGATCGAGGCGCAGGCGTTGCTGGCGACCTACGGCCAGGAGCGGCCGGCCGACCGGCCGCTGCTGCTGGGCTCGGTGAAGTCGAACATCGGGCACGCGCAGGCGGCCGCCGGTGTGGCGGGTGTCATCAAGATGGTCGCCGCGATGCAGCACGGTGTGGTGCCGGCGACGCTGCACGCGGACGAGCCGTCCTCGCGGATCGACTGGGAGTCCGGCGCCGTCCGACTGGTCACCGAGGCGCAGCCGTGGCCGGAGACGGGTGAGCGGCCGCGTCGGGCGGGTGTGTCGTCCTTCGGGTTCTCCGGGACCAACGCACACGTGATCATCGAGCAGGCGCCCGCCGAGGAGGCTGTCGCGCCGAGGGGCGAGGGCTGGACGCTCCCGGTGGTGCCGTGGTCCCTCTCGGGGCGGTCGGCTGCGGGTGTCGCCGGGCAGGCGGAGCGGTTGGCGGCGTTCGTTGAGCGCTCCGATGCTGAAGTAATCGATGTGGGCTGGTCGTTGGCGGTGTCGCGGGCGGCGTTGGAGCAGCGGGCGGTGGTGCTGGGCTCGGACCGCGAGGAGTTGCTGGCGGGTCTTGCGGCGCTGGCCGGGGGCCGTGAGGTCCCCGGTGTGGTGACCGGGTCGGTGGGGGGTGCGGGCAAGGTCGGGTTCGTGTTCACCGGTCAGGGTGCGCAGCGCGTTGGCATGGGGCAGGGGCTCTACCAGGCGTTCCCGGTGTTCGCCGACGCGTTCGACGCGGTGTGTGCGGGGCTGGCTGAGCACGTGGACGGTTCGCTCACTGCTGTGATGCGGGGTGAGGGCCCGATCGATGAGACGGGGTGGGCGCAGCCCGCGCTGTTCGCGGTCGAGGTGGCGCTGTTCCGTTTGCTGGAGTCGTGGGGTGTGAGTCCGCAGGTGGTGGCCGGTCATTCGATCGGTGAGCTGGCGGCGGCGCATGTGGCGGGTGTGTGGTCGCTGGAGGACGCCTGTGCGGTGGTGGCCGCGCGTGGCCGGCTGATGCAGCAACTGCCGTCCGGCGGTGCGATGGTCGCCGTCGAGGCGACTGAGGAGCAGGTTCTCGAAGCGATCGCGGGCCGGGCCGGTGTCGGTATCGCCGCGGTGAACGGCCCCAAGGCCGTGGTGATCTCGGGCGTCGAGGACGAAGTGCTGCAGGCCGCCCAACAGTTGGCTCAGGCGGGCGCACGCACGAAGCGTCTCCAGGTCTCGCACGCGTTCCACTCGCCGCTGATGGAGCCGATGCTGGAGGAGTTCGCCCGCGTGGTCGCCGGCGTCAGCTACCGCACTCCCAAGCTGACGATGGTTTCCGCCCTGACCGGTCTCCCGGTGGCGGACGAGGTCACGGACCCGGCCTACTGGGTGAAGCATGTCCGCGAGGCGGTCCGCTTCCATGATGCCGCGCAGTCCCTGCGTGCGGCCGGTGTGCGGACGTTCGTGGAGATCGGCCCCGACGGTGTGCTGTCCGGTATGGGCCCGCAGACCCGTACGGACGACCAGGGCGAGCCCGAGGTCTGGCTGCCCCTGCTCCGTCGCGGCCGTGACGAGCCCCGCGCCCTGATGACCGCGCTCGCGAAGCTCTTCGTGCGGGGTGTGCCGGTCGCCTGGGAGCAGGTCTACGCGGACACCGGCGCCCAGCAGGTCGACCTGCCCACCTACGCCTTCCAGCGCCGGCGCTACTGGCTGCCGACCGGTTCCGGCGTGGTGGACGCGGCCGGGCTGGGTCAGTCACCGGCGCGTCATCCGCTGCTGGGTGCGGCGGTGACGCTGCCGGCCAGCGGGGGTCTGGTGCTGACCGGGCGCCTGTCACTGGCTGCACAGCCCTGGCTGGCCGACCACGTGGTGGCCGGGCAGGTCGTCGTCCCAGGGGCGGCGCTGGTCGAGATGGCCGTGCGCGCGGGCGACGAGGCCGAGTACAGCCGGGTCGAGGAACTGCTGATCGAGGCGCCGCTGGTGCTGCCGCCCCAGGGCGCAGTCCGGGTGCAGGTCACGGTGGACGAGGCGGACGAGTCCGGCCGCCGTGCGGTCGCGGTGTATGCCCAGTCCGAGGAGGCGGCCTTCGCGGAGGAGTGGACCCGGCACGCGACGGGCGCGCTGACACCGGTCGCGCCGAGTGCCGACACCGTGCTGCCGGCCGAGTGGCCCCCGGCGGGCGCCGAGACCGTGGACCTGGACGGGTTCTACCCACGCCTGGCCGCCAGTGGCCTCGCCTACGGTCCGGTGTTCCAGGGGATGCAGGCAGCCTGGCGGCGCGGCGAGGAGCTGTTCGCCGAGGTCGCACTGCCGGACGGTGTCGGCGTGTCCGGATTCGGGCTGCACCCGGCCCTGCTGGACAGCGCGCTGCACGTGGCGGGGCTGAGCGGCGACGGGGACGGGGACGGCCTGACGCTGCCGTTCGCGTGGAGTGACGTCGAGGTGCACGCATCGGGTGCGGCGGGGGCCCGGGTGCGTGTGGCACCGGCTGCCTCGGGCGAGGGCGTGTCGATCACGCTGGCCGATGCTGCGGGCGAGCTGGTGGCGTCGGTCGGTTCGTTGGTGCTGAGGGCGGCCTCGGCCGAGGACCTGGCGGGTGGCACCGGGGCCGCGACTGAGTCGATGTTCGGTGTGGAGTGGGTTCCGGCTGCTCTGGACGGCGCCGCGACGGAGGGTGGTCGGTGGGCTGTCCTCGGGACGGTGGAGCTGGCGGGTGCGGAGTCGTTCCCGGATCTGGCGGCGCTGGTGGCGTCGGCGGAGGCCGTGCCCGACGTGGTGGTGGTGCGGGTTGCGCCGGAGCCGGGTGATGTCCCGGCGGCGGCTGGTCGCACAGCCGCCGGTGTGCTGGGTCTGGTGCAGGAGTGGTTGGCGGCGGAGTCCTTGTCCGGGTCCCGTCTGCTGGTGGTGACCGAGCGGGCTGTCGACGCCGGTCCCGAGGCACAGACGGAGGTCGTGGCGGCTCCGGTGTGGGGTCTGGTCCGGGTGGCGCAGGCGGAGAATCCGAGCCGGATCGTTTTGGCCGATGTGGACGAGATGTCCGCAGAGTGGTTGCGCCTGGGTGTGGCCTCGGGTGAGGCGCAGTTCGCGGTGCGGGCCGGCCAGGTGTGTGTACCCAGGCTGGTGCGGGTGCCGTCGACGCCTGCCGCCGACTTGGGGGGGCGTCCGGGGACGGTGCTGATCACGGGCGCGTCGGGTGCGTTGGGCGGTCTGGTGGCGCGGCACCTCGCGGAGAGCGGGCGGGCCGAGCACCTGGTCCTGGTGTCGCGTCGGGGCATCGAGGCTCCCGGGCTGTCGGAGCTGGTGGCCGACCTGAAGGGGCTGGGTGTCGAGGTCACGGTCGGGGCCTGTGACGTGGCCGATCGCGAGGAGCTCGCGGACGCGCTGGAGGGCTTGGCGCTGACGGGTGTCGTCCATGCGGCGGGTGTTCTGGACGACGGGCTCGTCGCGTCGCTGACGCCGGAGCGGTTGGCGGCGGTGATGCGGCCGAAGGTCGACGCGGCGTGGCATCTGCATGAGCTGACGCGCGAGCTGGACCTGGACATGTTCGTCCTGTTCTCCTCGATCGCGGGTGTGATCGGTAACGCGGGTCAGGCGAACTACGCGGCGGGGAACACGTTCCTGGACGCGCTGGCCGCTTACCGGCGGTACGAGGGCCTGCCGGGGGTGTCGTTGGCGTGGGGCCCGTGGGAGAACGGCATGGCGGGTGAGCTCTCGGAGGCGGACCGCCGCCGGATGGGCCGGCAGGGTCTGCGGCCACTGTCCGACGCACGCGGGCTCGCCGTCCTGGAGGCGGCCGTCGGCCGGCCCGAAGCACTCTTCGTGGCAGCGGAGTTGAACGTGGCCGCCCTGAGGGGATCCGGCGAGGTCCCGCCGCTGCTGTCCGGCCTCGTCCGTGCGACACGCGCAGGCTCGCGTCCCCGCCGTACGGCCGGACTGCCGAGCGCCGACGGTCGGAGCGCCCTGGCCGCGCGGCTGGCCGGGCTGGGGCCGGACGAGCAGCGGGAGGTGGTGCGGGAGCTGGTGCTGTCGCAGGCCGCCCTGGTGCTGGGGATGGCCGGACCGGGCAGCCTGGACGCCGAACGTTCCTTCCGGGACGTCGGGTTCGACTCGCTCACCGCCGTCGAACTGCGCAACCGGCTGAACAGCGCCACCGGCCTGCGGCTGCCGGCGACAACAGTGTTCGACTATCCGACCCCGGCGGCCCTGGTCGGCTTCCTGCTGGGTGAGCTGGTCGGTGGCAACGACCCCGTCTCGACGGTTACCCCGCTCCCGGCCTCCGGACGCGCACGGGTCGAGGACGACCCGCTGGTGATCGTCGGGATGGCGTGCCGGTTCCCGGGCGGCGTGTCGTCCCCGGGCGACTTCTGGGAGTTGCTCGCCTCGGGCGGGGACGCCATCGGGGAGTTCCCCACCGACCGGGGCTGGGCGACGGACGTCTACGACCCCGATCCGGCGGCCGCAGGCCGGAGCGTCTCGCGGGAGGGCGGGTTCCTCTACGACGCGGCCGAGTTCGACGCGGAGTTCTTCGGGATCAGCCCGCGTGAGGCGGTCGCGATGGACCCGCAGCAGCGGTTGTTGCTGGAGGCGTCGTGGGAGGCGTTGGAGGACGCGGGGATCGACCCGACGGGGCTGCGGGGCAGCGCGACGGGGGTGTTCTCGGGGCTCTTCTATCACGACTATCTGCCGTCGCACTTCGTGCCGGAGGAGGTCGAGGGGTATCTGGGGACGGGGGGCACGGGTTCGGTGGCCTCGGGGCGGGTGGCGTATGCACTGGGGCTGGAAGGTCCGGCGGTGACGGTGGACACGGCGTGTTCGTCGTCGCTGGTGGCGCTGCACCTGGCCTGCCAGTCGCTGCGCTCGGGGGAGAGTTCGCTCGCGCTGGCGGGTGGTGTGACGGTGATGTCGACGCCCGGCACGTTCATCGACTTCTCGCGGCAGCGCGGCCTGGCCCCGGACGGGCGCTGCAAGGCCTACGCGGAGTCCGCCGACGGCACCGGCTGGGGCGAGGGCGTCGGCGTCCTGGTGGTGGAGCGGCTGTCGGACGCGCGCCGCAATGGTCACAAGGTGCTTGCGGTCGTGCGGGGTTCGGCGGTCAACCAGGACGGCGCGTCCAACGGTCTGACGGCGCCGAACGGGCCGTCGCAGCAGCGGGTGATCCGGGCGGCCCTGGCCAACGCCGGTCTGTCGGCTAGCGAGGTGGACGTGGTCGAGGGCCACGGTACGGGCACGCGGTTGGGTGACCCGATCGAGGCGCAGGCGTTGCTGGCGACCTACGGCCAGGACCGGCCGGTCGACCGGCCGCTGCTGCTGGGGTCCGTGAAGTCGAACATCGGGCACGCCCAGGCGGCCGCCGGTGTGGCGGGTGTCATCAAGATGGTTGCCGCGATGCAGCGCGGGACCGTTCCGGCGACGCTGCACGTGGACGAGCCGTCCTCGCATGTGGACTGGGCGGCAGGCGCGGTCCGGCTGGTCACCGAGGCGCAGCCGTGGCCGGAGACGGGTGAGCGGCCGCGTCGGGCGGGCGTGTCGTCGTTCGGGTTCTCCGGGACCAACGCACACGTGATCATCGAGCAGGCTCCCGAGCAGGACATTCCGCGCCCCCGGGCGAACCACCGGACGCTCCCGGTGCTGCCGTGGGTGGTGTCGGGGCGGTCGGGGGAGGGTCTTGCCGGTCAGGCGGAGCGGTTGGCGGCGTTCGTTGAGCGTGCTGATCCTGATGTGCTGGACGCTGGTTGGTCGTTGGCGGTGTCGCGGGCGGCACTGGAGCAGCGGGCGGTGGTGCTGGGCTCGGACCGCGAGGAGTTGCTGGCGGGTCTTGCGGCGCTGGCCGAGGGCCGTGAGGTCCCCGGTGTGGTGACCGGGTCCGTGGGGGGTGTGGGCAAGGTCGGGTTCGTGTTCACCGGCCAGGGTGCGCAGCGCGTCGGCATGGGGCAGGGGCTCTACCAGGCGTTCCCGGTGTTCGCCGAGGCCTTCGACGCGGTGTGTGCGGGGCTGGCCGAGCATTTGGACGGTTCGCTGGCGGGTGTGATCCGGGGTGAGGGCCCGATCGATGAGACGGGGTGGGCGCAGCCCGCACTGTTCGCGGTCGAGGTTGCCCTTCACCGCTTGCTGGAGTCGTGGGGTGTGAGTCCGCAGGTGGTGGCCGGTCATTCGATCGGTGAGCTGGCGGCGGCGCATGTGGCGGGGGTGTGGTCGCTGGAGGATGCCTGTGCGGTGGTGGCCGCGCGTGGCCGGCTGATGCAGCAACTGCCGTCCGGTGGTGCGATGGTGGCCGTCGAGGCGACGGAGGAGCAGGTTCTCGAAGCGATCGCGGGCCGGGCCGGTGTCGGTATCGCCGCGGTGAACGGCCCCAAGGCCGTGGTGATCTCGGGCGTCGAGGATGAAGTCCTGGCTGCGGCAGCCGAGTTGGCCACATCCGGCGCACGCACGAAGCGTCTCCAGGTTTCCCACGCGTTCCACTCCCCGCTGATGGAGCCGATGCTGGAGGAGTTCGCCCGCGTCGTCGCCGCCGTCAGCTACCGCCCGCCCAAGCTGGCGATGGTCTCCGCCCTTACCGGTCTCCCGGTCACGGACGAGGTCACGGACCCGGCCTACTGGGTGAAGCACGTCCGCGAGGCCGTTCGCTTCCACGACGCCGCACAGGCCCTTCGCGCGGCCGGTGTGCGGACGTTTGTGGAGATCGGCCCCGACGGTGTGCTGTCCGGTATGGGCCCGCAGACCCGTACGGACGACCAGGGCGAGCCCGAGGTCTGGCTCCCGCTGCTGCGTCGCGGCCGTGACGAGCCCCGCGCCCTGCTCACCGCGCTCGCGAAGCTCTTCGTGCGCGGTCTGACGGTCGCCTGGGAGCAGGTCTACGCGGACACCGGTGCCCAGCAGGTCGACCTGCCCACCTATGCCTTCCAGCGGCAGCGCTACTGGCTGACCGCGACGGCGGGCAGCCGTGCCGAGGACCTCGGTCTGGAGAACCCCGGACACCCGCTGCTCGGCGCGGCCGTCACCCTGCCGGCCACCGGCGGCGTCGTCCTGACCGGAAGGCTGTCACTGGCCGCGCAACCGTGGCTGGCCCAGTCGCTCCTCAGGGACCGGGTCATGGTCCCCACGGCGGCGCTGGTCGAGATGGCCGTGCGCGCGGGCGACGAGGTCGGCTGCGGACGGGTCGAGGAACTGGCCGTCGAGACGCCGGTCGTGCTGCCGGAGCGCGGCGGCGTGCGCGTCCAGGTGACCGTGGGGGAGAGCGGTCCCGCCGGGCGGCGGGAGGTCGCGCTGTTCGCGCGGGCGGACGACGGGGAGTGGGTGCGGCACGCGTCCGGCACCCTGGCCCCGGACGAGCCCGGCGAGCCGGCCGGCCACTCCGGAGCGGACCCGGCGGCGTGGAGCGTGCAGTGGCCGCCGGTGGGTGCCGAGGTGGCCGACGTGGACGCGATGTACGCGCGGCTGGCGGCGGCCGGGCTCGGCTACCGGCCGGCGGTCCGGGCCGCGTGGCGGCGCGGCGACGAGGTGTTCGCCGAGGTGGCGTCGGCCGAGGGGACCGAGGTGTCCGGGTTCGGGGTGCACCCCGCCCTGCTGGACGCCGCGCTGCACCTCGTCGGCCTGGAACAGGACGCCGAGGAGGGCCCGCTGCTGCCCCTCGGGTGGGCCGACGTGACGGTCCACGCCTCGGGCGCCCCGGCGGCGCGCGTACGGGTGGCGCCGTCGGCCTCGGGTGAGGGCGTCTCGGTGGCCCTGGCCGATCAGTCCGGACAGCCGATCGTCTCGGTCGGCTCGGTGGTGCTCGGAGCGCCGGCCGCCGGCTTGCTGGACCGGGCCGCGGGGGCGGTCGGTGACGGACTCTTCCGGGTGGACTGGGTGCCGGTCGCCGCGCCGGAGACGGCCGGCGAGCCGGGTCGGGCGTGGGCGGTGCTGGGCGACGACGGTGGCCTGGCCGTGCCCGGCGCCGCGGCGTACGCGGACGTGGCGGATCTGGTCGCGGCCGTGGAGGCGGGGGCTGCGGTCCCGGACGTCGTGCTGGTCTGCGGCGTTCCCGGAACAGCACCCTTCGGAACGACCACCGGCGAAGGCGCGGGCGTCGTCCCGGCCGCGGCGCGGGCCGCCGTGCTGCGTGTGCTGGCGGTGCTCAGGGACTGGCTGGCGGCGGGCTCGCTCGAGGGGACGCGGCTGGTCGTGGTGACCGAGCGCGGTGTGGAGGCCGGCTGCGGCGCGAGCGTGCGACTGGACAGCGCGGGCGTGGTCGGACTGGTGCGGGCGGCGGCCGGTGAGCATCCGGAGCGGATCGTGTCGGCGGACGTGGCGGAGCTGGCGGGCTCCGGGCCGCTCGTCGTGGCCGGAACGGCGCTGGGGGAGCCCGGGTTCGCGGTGCGGGACAGCACCGTGCGAGTGCCGCGGCTGACGCGCGCGGCCGATCAGGACCGGCAGGAGCCGGGCGAGCAGGCCTCCAACCGGAACGACCGGAACGACCGGAACAACCAGAACGACCGGGACGACCGGGACGACCGGCACCGGCTCCACACCACCGACCGCCCGCGCACCGTCCTCGTGACCGGCGCCTCCGGTGCCCTGGGCGGTCTGGTCGCCCGGCACCTGGCGGCGAGCGGACAGGCCGGACGGCTCCTGTTGGCCTCCCGTCGCGGCCCGGCCGCCGCCCAGCTGCCCGCGCTGGCGGCCGAGTTGGCCGGTGCCGGGACGAGCGTGCGGGTGGTGGCGTGCGACGCCGCCGACCGCGCGCAACTGGCGGGCGTACTGAACGGCGAGCCGCTCACCGGGGTCGTCCACACGGCGGGTGTTCTCGACGACGGTGTCGTCGGCTCGCTCACCGACGACCGCGTCGAGCGGGTCATGCGGCCGAAGACCGACGCCGCCTGGCACCTGCACGAGCTGACCCGCCACCTGGACCTGGACACCTTCACCCTCTTCTCCTCGGTGGCCGGTGTCTGGGGCACCCCGGGGCAGGCCAACTACGCGGCCGGCAACACCTTCCTGGACGCGCTGGCCGCCCACCGGCGGCACGAGGGCCTGCCCGGTGTGTCGCTGGCGTGGGGCCCTTGGGAGCAGGGCATGGCCGGTGAGCTCACCGAGGCCGACCGCCGTCGGATGGCCCGGCAGGGCCTGAAGCCGCTGTCCGCCTCCGAAGGGCTCGCGCTGCTCGACGCGGCCGCGCACGCCGTCGACCCCCTGCTGGTCGCGGCCCGGCTGGACCTGCCCGCGATGCGTCGCCCCGGGAGCGTCGTGCCGGCGCTGGTGACCGGGCTCGTCCGCCCCGGTCGGCGCTCGGTGGGGCGCGGGGCCGGTCCGGAGGGCGGGAGGAGCCTCCTGAACCAGCTGGTCGCGCTCCCGCCGGAGCAGCTGGAGGGCGCGGTCCTGAACCTGGTGCTGACCCAGGCGGCCCTGGTGCTCAACCGGCCGGGCTCCGAATCCATCGAGGCCGGCCGGTACTTCCGTCAGCTCGGCTTCGACTCGCTGACGGCGCTGGAGTTCCGCAACCGGATCAGCGGCGCCCTCGGGCTGCGGCTGCCCGCGGCGGTGGTCTTCGACTACCCCACCCCCGCGGAGCTGGCCCGCTACCTCCGGGACCGGGTCGCCGAGCAGGAGATCGACTACGAGCCGGTGCTGGGCGAGCTCGACCGGCTCAAGTCCCTGCTGACCGCGATCGCCCGGCGGGGCGGCGGCCAGAACGCGAAGATCACGAGCCGTCTCGAACTGCTCCTGGAGGAGTTCCGCGGTGCGGACGCGAACGGCGCGCCCTCCGACGAGGACATCATCGGGGCGACGGACGACGAGATCTTCGACCTGATCGACAAAGAGCTGGGGATCTGAGCGGTCGGGCAGCAGCGGGAACGCCGGCGGACCCAACGGACTGGTAACGGGTAGAGGAGTGACGTGATGATTTCCGCGGAAGGGCGTACGCCTGCGGATCCGGCTGACGACGCGGGAGTCTCCCCCAGGGAAGAGGCGCTGTGGCTGCTGGAGTCGCTGGTGCCGGGCACGCCTGTGAACAACGTGTCCGCGGCGTTCGCCGTCGCGGGCCGGCTGGACCCGTTGCGGCTGGACGCGGCGCTGGCCGTCGTGCTGCGGGGCCACGCGGCCCTGCGCACCGTCTACCGCGCCGACGGCACCCGGCTGACCAAGCGGGTGGTCGCCGCGGCCGACTTCCGGCTGGAGCTCGTCCAGGTCGTCCTGGCGGGCGAACCCGGCGAGGCCGACCTGGCATCGGTGGCCGCCGCGCCGTTCCGGCTGGACGGGGGGCCGATGCTGCGGGCGGTGCTCCTCCGCTCGCCGGAGTCGGACGTCCTCTGCGTCACGGCGCACCAGCTGGTCTTCGACGAGGTGTCCGTCCCGGTGTTCCTGGCGGACCTGGCCTCGGCCTACGAGAACGCCGACGCCGACACCGACAGGAACGCACCGCCCGCGCCCGTGCCCGGCTGGACCGAGCCGGACCCGACCCCGGAGAGCCTCGCCCACTGGCGCGCGGAGCTGGCGGGCGCGAGCACCGACACCATGGAGCTGGCCTGCACCGAGCCCGAGCCGGACCGCCCGACGCTGGCGGCGGCGCAGCTCGACCGCACCCTGCCGCCCGGTACGGTGGCCGGGGTCCGCCGCCTCGCCGAGGACCTCGGCGTCCCGGAGTCCGCCGTCCTGCTGGCCGCCTACTACGTGCTGCTGGAGGCGTCCGGCGCCGGGCCCGACCTGCTGGTCGGGTGCCCGGTCGATCTCCGGCCGCCGCACGCCGCCCGCACGATCGGGTACCACGTGACCCATGTGCCGCTGCGGCTGCGGCTGGACCGGGCGGAGAGCGTCCGCGCGCTGGTGCGCCGCAGCGGCGAGCGGCTGCGCACGGGCGCGGCGCACGCCGACGTGGCCGTGGACGCCCGGGCGGACCTCATGCCCGCGGCGCGGACCGGCCGGTGGTCGCTGCCCTTCCGGCACGTGTTCGACCACCGGACGGCGAGTGGCGCCGCCGCGCCGGCCCTGGACGGGCTGCCGGTCAGGCTGGTCGCCGTCGGGAGCGGCTTCGGCAAGTTCGACCTCCAGCTCTGCGCCACCTCGACGGCGGACGCCGTCTCGCTGCGGGCCGTGTACCGGACGGAGCTCTTCGAACGGGCCCATGCCGAGCTGCTGTTGGGCCGCTTCGAGGCGGTGCTGGCCTCCTTCGCCGAGGATCCGGACCGCGCGGTCGGCGACGTGCGGTGCTGGAGCGACCGGGACCACGCGATCATCGGCGCGGCGAACGACACCGCCCGGCCCGTGCGGCCCGGCTCCGTCCTGGAAGCCGTCCACGCCCAGGTCCTGCGCTCGCCCGACGCGGTCGCCGTCGTCGAGGGCGACCGTTCGGTGCGGTACCGGCAGCTGTGGAGCGCGGCGCACGCGATGGGCGCCCTCCTCCGGGGCGCCGGGGTCCGGGCCGGCGACGTGGTGGCGACGGCCCTTCCGCGCGGGCCCGAACTGGTCGCGTCCGTCCTGGGGGCGTGGCTCGCGGGTGCGGCGTACCTGCCGGTCGACACGGCCCACCCCGAGGAGCGGATCCGCCACCAGCTCTCCGACTCCGGCGCGAAGGTGCTGGTCGCGGGCCCGGCCGGGGCCACGGGCGGGCCCGGTGGCCCGGAGCAGGCGGCCGGGACCGGCCCGGTGGTGCTGACCGCGCCGGCCGTCGAGGACGCGCCGGACCGGGTGCCGGCCGAGGCCCGGCCCGCGGCGGTGGATCCGGCGGCCTGCGCGTACCTGATGTACACCTCGGGCTCGACCGGCCTGCCCAAGGGCACGCTGGTCGACCACGCGGCGCTGGCCAACGTGGTCGCGCACTTCGCCGAGCAGTTCGGCGCGGCGGCCGGTGACACGACGCTGTGGACGACCACCTTCGCGTTCGACATCTCCGGCCTCGAACTGTTCGTGTCGCTCAGCTCCGGCGGCCGGCTGGTGGCCGCCCCCGACCGCGCCAGGAGCGACGGCCGGGTCCTGCGGGAGCTGATCGAGCGGTACGGGGCACGGTTCGTCCAGGCGACGCCGACCACCTGGCGGCTGGTGATCGACCGGGTGGCGGACTGCCTGCGCGGCCGCGGCGTCGTCGTGGGCGGCGAGCCCGTGCCGCTGTCCCTCGCCCGGCGGCTGGTGGCGGCCGGCTGCGTGCTGCACCACGCCTACGGGCCGACCGAGACGACCATCTGGTCGACGTCACGCGTCGTCACCGAGGCGCCGGCCGGCCGCCTCGACGTCGGCGCGCCCATCCGCAACACTCGGGTCCACGTGCTCGACCGCCACGGCCGCGAGCTGCCGGTCGGCGTCCGCGGCGAGCTCTGCATCTCGGGCGTCGGGGTGGCGATCGGGTACCACGGCCGGCCGGACCTCAACGCCCAGCGCTTCGGCGAGCACCCCGGGTTCGGCCGGTTCTACCGGACGGGCGACGTCGCCTGCTGGCGCGCGGACGGCCTGCTCGACCTGTTCGGCCGCAGCGACCGGCAGGTCAAGCTCCGGGGCAACCGCATCGAACTCGGCGAGATCGAGGCGACCCTGCTGGCGCACCCCGAGGTCGGCGGCGCCGCGGTGGTCATGGTCGGCGACCCGAGCGCGGACGCCGTGCTGATCGGCTGCCTGGAGCCGGCCGCCGGGCCGATCGACACCGGGAGCGTCTGGGCGCACGCCCGCGCCCGGCTGTCCCGGTCGATGCTGCCGGGGGACCTCGTGACGGTCGACTCGCTGCCGGTCAACGGCAGCGGGAAGGTCGACTACCCCGCGCTGCAGCGGATCGTCGAAGCCCGGCGCGCGGCCGCCACCCGGTCCGGCCCGGACCGCCCGGAGCGGCGCGACGTCGACGACCTGACGGCCGAGCTGACGGGGCTGTGGCGGAGCATCCTGCGGGACGAGGCGCTCGACGCCGACACCGACTTCTTCGCCAACGGCGGGAACTCCATGCTCGCCGCGCTGGCGATGCAGGAGTTCCAGAACATCAGCGGGGTGTCGGTCAGCCTGGCCGAGGTGTTCGAGCGCCGTACGCCGCGGGAACTGGCCGCCGCCGTCCGGGACTCGGCACGGGCGCAGGCGCCGGCCGGCTGACCGTCCCGCGCACACGGCAGCGGCCCTGCGGGAGGACGTCCCGCAGGGCCGCTGCCATGTGCTGTCCGGCTGTCCGGCTGCCCGGTGCTCAGTCCTCGCCCTGCCCGTCGGCGCCGAGGTAGGTGAGGACGGCGCGGACCCGGCGGTTGGTGTCGTCGTCGTTGGCGAGCCCGAGCTTGGCGAAGATCGCCGTCGTGTACTTGCTGATGGAGCCCTCGCTGAGGAACAACTGGTTGGCGATCGCCGTGTTGGAGAGCCCCTCGGCCATCAGCGCGAGGACGGAGCGCTCCCGTTCGGTGAGGGTGGCGAGCGGGTCGGCCCGCATCGGCCGGCCCAGCAGCTTGGCGACCACCGTGGGGTCGAGCGCGGTGCCGCCGTCGGCCACCCGCTGGACCGCGTCCATGAACTGGTTGGCGTCCAGGACACGGTCCTTGAGCTGGTAGCCGATGCCGCCGTGGCCGTCGGCGAGCAGCTCGCGCGCGTACAGCTGCTCCACGTGCTGGGAGAGGATCAGCACCGGCAGCCCGGGGACGACCCGGCGGGCGGAGAGCGCGGCCTGGAGTCCTTCGTCGGAGAACGTCGGCGGCAGCCGGACGTCCACGATCGCCGCGTCCGGTTTGTGGGTGACCAGCGCGTCGAGCGCGGCCGGCCCCGAGTCGACGGCCGCGACGACGGTGTGGCCGTACGCCTCGACGAGGCGCACCAGCCCGTCGCGGAGCAGGAAGAGGTCTTCGGCTACGACAATTCGCACGGCACCGCCACGGTGATACGAGTGGGTCCACCGGCCGGGCTGTCGATCTCCAGACGTCCGCCGAACGCCGCCATGCGGCGCTCGATGCCACTCAGCCCGGACCCTGTGGATGCGGCCGCTCCGCCGATTCCGTCGTCGCTCACGGTAGCAGTCAGCAACCGTGCCGCGTAGTTCAGTTCGACCTTGACCCGCTCGGCGCGGGAGTGCTTCGCGACGTTCGCCAGCAGTTCCGCGACGGAGAAGTAGACGGCCGACTCGACGGGGCGTTCGGGCCGGGCCGGCACCTCGCTGAAGACGTTGACCTTCACCGAGGAGTCCAGGGCCAGGGCCCGCAGGGCGTCGACCAGTCCGCGCTCGGCGAGGACGGGCGGGTTGATGCCGCGGACGAGCGAGCGCAGCTCGGCGAGCGCGGTGGCGGAGGTGGCCCGGGCCTCGGCGAGGATCGCCTTCGCGGCGTCGGGGTTGGTGTCCACCAGCTGCTCGGCGGCGCCCATCGACATCCCCATGGCCACCAGCCGGGCCTGGGCGCCGTCGTGCAGGCCCCGTTCGATGCGCTCCAGCTCGGCGGCCTGGGTCTGGGTCAGGTCGGCGCGGATGGCCTCCAGCTCCTCGACCCGCCGCCCGAGCCGGGTGCTCGGGACCGGCCCGAGGAACCGCCGGGCCATCGGGCCCAGGATCCGCCAGGCGAAGGGGGCGCCGGCCAGGCCGGCCACGATCACGGCGACGCCGTAACCGGTGAGGGCGGGCGTCAGCGCCATGTACCCGCCGTAGCCGAGCGCGAGCAGCGGCAGGGCGGCGACCGGGAGCACGGTGACCGAGGCGACCAGGGACCAGACGCCGTCCCAGTGCAGCTGCGGGTCGTGGAACCGGGCGTGCACCTTGGCCCGCCGGCGGGCCTCCCGCTCGGACTTGTGGTACTCGTGGCCGTCCCACCAGAAGCCCGTGGCCATCCTGGTGACCGGCGGGACGGGGCGGTAGGCCACCCGGATCTCCAGGTCGAGCCACTTCTCCGCGCAGTGGCGCGCGCCCCTGGCGAGGGCCCGGCTGGTCAGCGGGTGGACCACCCAGAGCGACACGGCGACCCACAGGACCACCACCAGGGTCTCCCCGAGGGTGGCCAGCGCGCGGACGGCCAGCGGGGCGGACAGCCCGTCGGACCAGGAGTAGGCGAGGGCGGAGCCGGCCACCGCGACGGGCACGGCGACCAGGGCCATCACACAGGTGAGGCCGGTCAGCACGACGGACCGGTACAGCCCGAGCCCGATCCCGGCGCCCCACCGCAGGGGATTGCCTCCGAGCGGTATCCGCATCTGCCAGTTCCTTTCGCAAGGGTGATCATTGTGTCAGCCGGGCGCCGGTTCCTCAGGCGGTACCTGCGAACGTACGCCGGGCGGGTCCCCTACCGGGGCTGCCGGTACGCCACGCGCGCGGGTGTCCCGCGCGCGCCGGGGGCCCGGACGCCGGATGGCCGGATGCCCAGGGGGGTCCGGCCATCGGAGGGGCGGAGCAGGTCCTCAGCAC
The DNA here is from genome assembly GCF_042737525.1 of Kitasatospora sp. NPDC059973. Lineage (NCBI taxonomy): Bacteria > Bacillati > Actinomycetota > Actinomycetes > Kitasatosporales > Streptomycetaceae > Kitasatospora > Kitasatospora sp. NPDC059973. The sequence goes on from NZ_JBHWUI010000003.1 coordinate 150,665, forward strand.
GTCACTTCTTGTCGGGGGCGGGGAAGACGGCGCTCAGCGCGGAGCCGCGGGTGAGGACGGCGACGCCGATCAGGGCCAGCGCGGACAGGCCCTGGAGGACGGCGTACCAGACCGGGCAGAGGCCGGGGATCAGGTCGACGACGATGATCGCGATCGGCATGATCGTGGAGAGGGTGCGCACCCGGTCGAAGGCCTTGTAGGAGCCCTGGGCGGCGCGGGCCGTCATCCGGTGCAGCAGGAAGGTGATCAGGAAGAGGATCGCGCCGCGGATCCACATGAACGGCGAGGCCTCGTGGCCGGTGAACGCCATGACGGCGACCGTGCCCAGGACGATGGCGCCGACGGCGCCGAAGAGCGTGATGCACTTCTTCACGGTGTCGAATGCGTCCTGCGTGCGGGACTCGCCGAGCTGCGCCGCCGAGGCCGTGATGTCGCTGGTGTTCGCCATGGTTCCTGCTCCTTCGTGTCGTTGTGCTAACGACATTACGGATCGCCGGCCCGCCCCGACATGGGTCTGTCCGTACGGGTGGGTGGGTCTGGACCCACTCCCCGCGGAGCCCTCCCGAGCAGGCCGTTCGACTGTTCAACTGCCGCACGGCCAAGGGCGGTTGGGATTGTTACGATCATGCGCAAGGCCAGGGCCGGGTGCGCTCCCCCGAAGCACCCGGCCCTTCCCTCTTCCGGCCGGGCCGACCCGGCCCCGGGGGAGAGCGGAACCACCGCGCGCGCCTCGTCGAGGGACGTCGAGGAACCGAGACCGGAGAAGAACAGGAATCCCGAACCCCAGAGAAGTGAGGGTGATCATGAACGACAACGGTGCACCCAACGTGTTCCTCACCGGCGCCCCCGTGCTCACCGGTGCGGAGCGGCTGCGCCACGTGGCGGATACCGGTGCGACCAAGGTGAAGGTCCCGCTCGGCAACCGCTACGAGCACTTCGAGGCCAGTTCCGAGACCACTCTCGTCGACGACCGCGAGCTGCGGGTCTTCGTCTGGACCCACAGCACGTACGTGGCCGAGTAGCGCGACCGGGACGCCGAACGACCCGCACGTCGACGGCGTACGGCAGAGCGGAACCGTGCACCGGAGCCGTGCACCGACCGGGACCGTCCGGTCGG
>NZ_JBHWUI010000004.1:0-144473 GCF_042737525.1 Kitasatospora sp. NPDC059973
CCCCGGGCCGGTGCGGCCGCCGCTCCGGCCGAGGGCGGGCCCGCCGTCCGGGCCGACCGGCCGCGCCGGACCAGGTCGGTCGACGCGGGCTCGGTGAGCCAGGCCGCCGAGACCGTCGCCGAGGGAACCACCGTTGAGGGAGCCGTCGCCGAGGGAGCCGCCGCCGAGGCGGCGCCACCGGTGCGGGCCGACCGGCCGCGCCGGACCAGGTCCGTCACGGACGGCTCGGCGAGCCAGGCCCCCGCCGGGGAGCCCGTCGTGGAGAGCGCCGAGCCGAAGCCCGGGCGGCCGGCGCCGGCCCGGACCCAGTCCGCGGACGCGCCCTGGCACGCCCCGGTGCCCGCGCACGGCTCCGAGGCCGAGGGCACTGCCGCGCCCGAGACCGCACCAGAGACCGAGGCCGCCGCCGCGCCCGAGGCGCCCGGCGAGCACGGGAAGCGCGCGGAGGACGGGACGAAGGAGACGCCGGCCGACCCGGCCGACCAGGACGGAGACAGCACGTGAACCTGCTCGACACGCTGCTGCGCTGCGTCGCCACCCTCGTCGTCTTCCTCACCTTCCCCCTGGTCATCGGCCAGACCGAGCACAAGGTGATGGCGCACATGCAGGGCCGGCTCGGTCCGATGTACGCCGGCGGCTTCCACGGCTGGGCGCAGCTCGTCGCCGACGGCGTGAAGTTCGCGCAGAAGGAGGACATCGTCCCGGCCGGGGCGGACCGCAGGATCTTCCAGCTGGCGCCCGCCGTCTCCCTGCTGCCCTACCTGTTCGTGCTGCTCGCCATCCCCGTCGGGCCGGACGGCTTCGTCGGCCAGGCGATCGACGCCGGCCTCTTCTTCGTGCTGGCCGTGATGGGCGTCGGCGTGATCGGCAAGCTGATGGCCGGCTGGGCCTCGGCGAACAAGTTCTCGCTGCTCGGCGGTCTGCGGACGGCCGCGCAGCTGATGTCCTACGAGCTGCCGATGGTGCTCGCGGCCGCCTCGGTGGCGATGGCGGCCGGCACGCTCTCGCTCCCGGGGATCCTGGACGCCTGGCAGTGGTACTGGATCCCGTGGCAGCTCATCGGCGCCTTCGTCTTCTTCACGGCCGGTCTGGCCGAGCTCCAGCGCCCGCCGTTCGACATGCCGGTGGCCGATTCGGAGATCATCTTCGGCGCGTACACCGAGTACACCGGGCTGCGCTTCGCGCTCTTCCTGCTCTCCGAGTACGTCGGGATCCTGGTGGTCTCCGGGCTGACCGCGGTGCTCTTCCTGGGGGGCTGGCACGGTCCGCTGCCGGACGAGCTCGGCTGGCTCTGGACGATCCTGAAGACCTTCGCGCTGGCCTTCGTGGTCATCTGGCTGCGGGTCACCTACCCGCGACTGCGGGAGGACCAGCTGATGCGCTTCGCGTGGCTCGTGCTGATCCCGCTGGCCCTCGTCCAGCTCGCCCTCACCGGTATCATCAAGGTGGCGATCTCATGACCGAGCGCAGCGAGCTCGTGGCCGACAGGCACGCGGGGGCCGACGCCCCGGCCCGGCGGAGCGGCGTGGGCGCATGAGCTTCCCCGGCTCCGGACTGGCCAAGGGCCTGGCCGTCACCCTGCGGACGATGACGAAGAAGACCGTCACCGCGCAGTACCCCGACGTGCAGCCCGCGCTGCCGCCGCGCTCGCGCGGCGTGATCGCGCTGCTGGAGGAGAACTGCACGGTCTGCATGCTGTGCGCCCGCGAGTGCCCGGACTGGTGCATCTACATCGACTCCCACAAGGAGACGCTGCCGGCCGCCGACCCGAACGCCCGCGCCCGGACCCGCAACGTGCTGGACCGCTTCGCCATCGACTTCTCGCTCTGCATGTACTGCGGGATCTGCATCGAGGTGTGCCCGTTCGACGCGCTGTTCTGGTCCCCGGAGTTCGAGTACGCGGAGACCGACATCCTGGAGCTGACCCACGAGCGGGACAAGCTCCGCGAGTGGATGTGGACGGTGCCGGCGCCGCCGGCGCTGGACCCGGCGGCCGAGGAGCCCAAGGAGATCGCCACCGCGCGCAAGGCCGCGGACAAGCTGGCCGCCGCCGCCTCGGCGGCGCCGGAGGAGGGTGACCCGCGATGAGTGCCGCCCTGCTGACCGCGGCCGGGTCGCTGGACCCGGCCGCCCGCTCGTTCCTCTCCCCGACCGGGGTCGAGATCGTCTTCCTGCTGGTCGGCGTCGCCGTGCTGGGCTCGGCCGTGATGGCCGTGACCACCAGGCAGCTGGTGCACGCCGCGCTCTGGCTGGTGGTCGCGCTCGGCGGCCTGGCGGTGGAGTTCCTGCTGCTCACCGCCGAGTTCATCGCCTGGGTGCAGGTGCTGATCTACCTCGGCTCGGTGGTCGTCCTGGTGCTGTTCGGGCTGATGCTCACCCGGGCGCCGATCGGGCGCTCGCCGGACGCCGACTCGGGCAACCGCTGGGTCGCCCTGGTGGTGGCGCTGGCCACGGCCGGGACGCTGGTGACGCTGCTCGTCGACGCCTTCCGGACGTCGTGGATCGACCTCGGCGGGGGCGGCGGTTCGGCGCAGGCGACGGGTACCAGCCTGTTCCGGACCTGGGTGCTGCCCTTCGAGGCGCTCTCGGTGCTGCTGCTGGCCGCGCTGGTCGGCGCGATCGTGCTGTCGCGCGGGGCCGGCCGGCGGGTGCCGCCGCCCCGGGCCGCCAAGCTGCGCGCGGGCCGGCCGGTGGGCTCCAACGGGACGGTCGCCGCCACCGCGCCGAAGGCCCCGGCCGAGCCCGCGGCTCCCGCTTCGACGACCTCGGCGGAGGAGAGCTGATGCATCTCGCCTACCCCGTCGTGCTCGCCGCGCTGCTGTTCAGCGTCGGCGTGTACGGCGTGCTCGCCCGGCGCAACGTCGTCCTGGTGCTGATGTCCGTGGAGCTGATGCTCAACGCCGTCAACCTCAACCTCGTCGCCTTCGACGCCTGGCTGCGGGACTCCCTGCACGCCGGCCAGGCGCTCACCCTGTTCACCATCACCATCGCCGCCGCCGAGATCGGCCTCGGGCTCGCCATCGTCCTGCTGCTCTTCCGGGCCCGGGGCACCGCGGACATCGACCGGGCCACCGCGCTCGGTGATCCCGCCGAGTCCGCCGAGGAGGCGCCGGCCGGCGCCGGGGCACTGAAGGGCCAGGCCGCCGCATGAACCTCGCCCTGCCCGTCCTCGTCCCCGTCCTGCCCGCGCTCGGATCGGCCGCCACCCTGGCCGTCGGCAGGCGCGCGCCCGGTCTGGCCCGGCCGCTGGCGATCGTGCCGGTCGCCGTCTCGGCCGTGCTCGCCCTGGTGGTCGCCCTCCAGCTGGGCACCGGCCAGGTGCTGGAGGCCGGCACCCGGCTCACCCCGACCGGCGGGCCGGACCTCACGCTCGGCCTCTACCTGGACGGCTACAGCTCGCTGATCTCCGTGCTGGTCGGCCTGGTCGCCACCTGCGTGCAGGTGTACTCGACCGCCTACCTCAAGGACGACCCGCGCTACCCGTCGTACGCGGCGCTGGTCTCGCTGTTCACGGCGGCGATGTTCCTGGTCGTCTACTCGGGCGACCTGATCGTGCTGCTGGTCGGCTGGGAGGTCATGGGCATCTGCTCGTACTTCCTGATCGGCCACCACTGGGAGACCGCGGACGCCCGGTCGGCCTCGCTGAAGGCCTTCCTGGTCACCAAGCTCGGCGACGTGCCGTTCCTGTTCGGCATCTTCCTGCTCGGCGCCGACGCCGGCAGCTTCCGGATCTCTGACGTCCTGGCGGCCGCCGCCGAGGGGCGGCTCGGCCACCCGACGCTGACCGCGCTGCTGCTGCTCGCCGGCGTGGCCGGCAAGAGCGCGCAGTTCCCGCTGCACACCTGGCTCCCGGACGCGATGGCCGGTCCGACGCCGGTCTCCGCGCTGATCCACGCCGCCACCATGGTCGCGGCCGGCATCTACCTGGTCGCCCGGCTGCTGCCGGTCTTCCTGCTCTCCGGCGCGGCGCTGGTGGTGCTCGCGGTGATGGCCGCCGTGACGATGATCGGCTCGGCGCTCTGCGCGCTCGCCCAGGACGACCTGAAGCGGGTGCTCGCCTACTCGACGGTCGGGCAGCTCGGCTACATGGCCGGCGCCCTGGCCGCCGGCGACCGCGAGGCCTCCGTCTTCCACCTGGTCAGCCACGGGGTGTTCAAGGCACTGCTGTTCCTCGCGGCCGGTGTGGTGATCCACGCCGCGCACACCAACTCGATCTCCGCGATGTCCCGGATGCCGGGGCTGCGCAAGCGGGTGCCGGACGCCTACTGGACGATGGGCATCGCGCTCGTCGCCCTGATCGGGCTGCCGCCGTTCTCCGGCTTCTTCAGCAAGGAGGCGGTGCTGACCGCCGCCGAGCACGCGGCCAACGGCGAGGCGCTGACCAACGGCCTCGGCCCGGTGTCCGCGGTACCGCAGGCGGCCGGCTGGATCGTGCTGATCTCGGCCGCGCTCACCGCCCTGCTGACCGCGGCGTACGCGGCGCGGCTGTTCCTGGTGGCCTTCCACAGCCCGGCCGCCGCCGGCGCCGCCGCCCCCGCCGCGCCCGCCTCGCCGGCGGACCACGAGGCCGACGCGCCCTACTCGCCCGAGGTGGACGAGGCCGACCCGGCCATCGCCGAGCCGCCCGCGATGCGCTGGCCGCTCTGGGTGCTGGCCGTCCCGACCATGGCCTTCGGCGTGACGAGCCTGCGCTCGGACTGGCTGCCCGCGCTGCTGGACGGCGGCTCGCTGCGGCCCTCGGCCGTCACCGCCGTGACCGGCACCGGCCTCGCCGTGGTCGGCGCGCTGCTGGCCTACGGGGCCTGGCGCTCCGCCACCGCCCGGCTCGGCGCCGGCCTGCCGCCCGCCGCACCGCTGGGCCGGGTGCCCGAGCAGGCCGGCGCCCCGGCCGCCGAGGTGATCGTCGCCGACCCCGGCCGCACCCTGCTCGGCCCGCTGTTCGGCCCGGCCCGGCACGGCTTCGGCGTCGACCGGCTCTACAGCGCGCTGTTCGTCCGGCCGGTGACCGCCGCCGCCCGGCTGGTCCGCTTCCTCGACCGCGAGGTCGTCGAGACGTACGTGCGCGGCAGCGGAACGGCGGCCGGCCTGCTCGGCCGGGCCGTCCGGCTCGCCCAGACCGGGAACGCGCAGACCTACCTCAGCGCGCTGCTCGCCGGCGTCGTCCTGCTGGCCGTCCTGGTGGCGGTGTAGCCGGATGGACCAGAACAGGCAGCCCCGCCGCCCAGCCCCGCCGACCGCAGCCCGTAGGAGCCCCCGATGAACGCAGTCCTCATCGCCCTCCTGGTGCTGCCGCTGGCCGGGGCCGCGCTGACCCTGGTACCGGCGTTCGGCGCCGACCCGGCCGCCGCCGACCGGCGCGCGCTGCGGCTGAACACCGTGGTCACCGGCGCCGTCCTGGTGCTCGGCATCGTCCTCGCGGCGGGCTTCGACCACGACGGGCCCGGCCGGATGCAGGCGACCACCGACGTGTCCTGGATCCCGGCCATCGGCGTGCGCCTCCACCTCGGCGTAGACGGCGTCTCGCTCCCGCTGATCGTGCTGACCGCGCTGCTCACCTTCCTCTGCGCGCTGTACTCGGAGAAGCGGCTGCCGACCGGGGAGGGCGTCCCCTCGGCCCGGGCCTTCACCGGGCTTTTCCTCCTGCTCGAAGTCGGCATGCTCGCCACCTTCGCGGTGCTGGACCTGCTGCTCTTCTTCCTGGCCTTCGAGATCGTGCTGATCCCGATGTACTTCCTGATCGCCCGCTGGGGGACCGGGGCGAAGGTGCCGGCCGCCAACCGGTTCATCCTGTACACGCTGCTCGGCTCGGCGGTGATGCTGCTCGGCTTCCTGCTGGTCGGCAGCAAGGCGGGCACCTTCGACATGCAGGCGCTGGCCGCCGCGCACGGCAGCGGCCTGAGCCACACCACCCAGGTGGTCGCCGCCCTGGCGATCATGGTCGGGCTGGTGGTCAAGGCCCCCGCCTGGCCGCTGCACAGCTGGCTCCCGGACGCGCACACGGCGGCCCCCACGGTCGGCTCGGTGCTGCTCGCCGGCGTGCTGCTGAAGATGGGGACGTACGGCCTGGTTCGGGTCCTCCTCCCGGTCGTCCCGGACGGTACCGCGACGCTCGCCCCCTACCTGGGCGCGTTCGCCGCCGTCGGCATCGTCTACGGCTCGCTGGCCTGCCTCGCGCTGGTCCGGCCCGGGGCCAAGGGCGACCTCAAGCGCCTGATCGCCTACTCCTCCGTCGGCCACATGGGCTTCGTGCTGCTGGGCATCGCCTCCCTCACCCCGGTGGGCGTCAACGGCGCGCTGTTCGCCAACATCGCCCACGGGCTGATCACCGGCCTGCTGTTCTTCGTGGTCGGGGCCCTGAAGGACCGCTACGGCACGGCGGACCTCGACACCCTGGCCGGCTCCACCGGGGCCGCCCTCTACGGACGGGCCCCGCGGATCGGCGCCCTGCTGGCCTTCGCCGCCGTCGCCAGCCTCGGCCTGCCGGGGCTGGCCGGCTTCTGGGGCGAGCTGCTCGCGATGTTCGGCGCGTTCGACCCGGCCGAGGGCCTCTCGCGCCCCGCGTTCGTCACCTACATGGTGCTGGCCGGCCTGGGCACCCTCCTCACCGCCGGGTACCTGCTGATGGTGGTCAAGCGCGTCTGCATGGGCGACCCGAAGCAGCCGGCCCCGGTGGCCGAGCTCGCCGACCTGCGCCCGTACGAGGCCGTCAGCTGGACCCCGCTGGCCGCCCTCACCCTGCTCGCCGGCCTCTGGCCCGCACTCCTGCTCGGTCTCTCCGACCCGGCCGTCAAGCACCTCCTCGGGGGTGGCTGACATGCTCGGACCCCAGCTCGCCGCACTCGGACCTCACTCCACGGGGCAGCCCACTGTGACCTCCCTCGCCGTAGCCGACCCGGGCAGCCTGATCCAGTCCGTGGACTGGGTGGCGATCGCGCCCCCGCTGATCGCCGCGCTGGCCGCCCTCGCGGTGCTGGTCACCGACCTCTTCCTGCCCGCGCGCCACCGCAAGCTGCTCGGCGCCCTGGCCGTGGGCGGCCTCGCCCTCGCGCTGCTCGCCCTGCTCCCGCTCACCGGCGGCTCGCCCCGGAGCACCTTCTGCGTGCGGGACGCCGGCTGCTCCTACGTCGCGGACCACTTCGCGCTGGTCTTCCAGCTGCTCGCGCTCGGCGGCGCGCTGATCGCCGCGCTGCTCTCGACGCACACCGTGGACGGCCCGGCATCGGACGACCGCTCCGCCGGGGGGCTGCCCGGCGGCGAGTACTGGTTCCTGCTGCTCTCCAGCGCCACCGGCGCCGCCCTGCTGCCCGCCTCCCGGGACCTCGCCACCCTGGTGGTCGCCCTGGAGGTGGCCTCGCTGCCGGCCTTCGCCCTGGTCGCGCTGCGCCGGGACGGCCGGGGCGCGGAGGCCGCGCTGAAGTTCTTCCTCTCCTCCGTCACCGCGACCGCGGTGACGCTGCTCGGCATCGGCTTCGTCTACGCCGCGAGCGGCAGCCTGCACCTGGGCGCCGTCGCCGAGGGCCTGGCCCACGCGCCCGCCCAGCTCAAGCCGCTGGCCGAGGCCGGCGCGGTGCTCACCCTGGTCGGCTTCGCCTTCAAGGTCGCCGCCGTCCCGTTCCATTTCTGGGTGCCCGACACCTACGTCGGCGCCCCGCTGCCGGTGGCCGGCTACCTCTCGGTGGTCGGAAAGGCGGCCGGCCTCTCCGGCCTGGCGCTGGTCACCACGATCGCCTTCCGGCCGTACGCGCACACCTGGGGCCTGGTGCTCGCGGTGCTGGCCGCCGTCACCATGACGGTCGGCAACGTGGGCGCGCTGCGCCAGCGGTTCGACACCCGGTACAGCGCGGTGCGGCTGCTCGCCTGGTCCTCGGTGGGCCAGGCCGGGTACCTGCTGGTGCCGCTCGCCGCCGCCGGCTACGCACGGACCGGGGCGGACAGCCTGGGCGCCACCGCCGCGTACGCGCTGATCTACGGCGTGGTGAACCTGGGCGCCTTCGCGGTGGTCGCCGCCGTCGGCCGCCGGGCCGGGACGAGCGTGGACGAGTTCCGCGGCCTGTTCGCCCGGCGCCGCTGGACGGCCCTGGCGCTGGCCTTCTTCCTGCTCTGCCTGGCCGGGCTCCCGCCCGGGGTGATCGGCCTGTTCGGCAAGGTGGTGGTGTTCCGCGCCGCCGTCGACGCCGGGCTGGGCTGGCTGGCCGTGGTGATGGCCGTCAATGTGGTCATCGCGCTGTACTACTACCTGCTGTGGACGGCGCGGCTCTTCGCCCCGGCGCCGTCGCAGGACGCGGTCACCGCCGTCGCCGAGCGCCGGCTGCCGGCCTCGCTGACGGCCACCCTGGGGCTCACCGCCTCGGTGGCCGTGGTGCTCTCGGTGGCCCCGCAGCTGGTCCTCCAGGTGGTCGGCGGCACGCTGTTCTGAGGCCGCCGGCCGGGGCGGGCGCCTGGGCGGTCCGGGTGTAGCGGTGGTCACAAGGGAACAAGGCCGCCGGGCTCGCCCGTTGAGCGGGCAGAGGGACGAGGCAGCGAGGGCTTCCCCACCGCACCATTGGAGGGCCTGCCGTGCACCGCCGGCACAACGGACTGAGGACCGCCGCACTGCTCGGCGGCCTCTCGGCGCTGATCCTGGTGATCGGCAGCTTCTTCGGCCGCACCGGCTTCGTGATCGCCCTGCTGGTCGCGCTCGGGACCAACGCCTACGCGTACTGGAACAGCGACAAGCTCGCCCTGCGCGCCATGCGGGCCCGCCCGGTGAGCGAGATCGAGGCGCCGCGGCTGTACCGGATCGTCCGTGAGCTCTCCACCTCGGCCCGCCAGCCGATGCCGCGGCTGTACATCTCCCCGACCCCGGCCCCGAACGCCTTCGCCACCGGCCGCAACCCGCGCAACGCGGCGGTCTGCTGCACCGACGGCATCCTCCAGCTGCTGGACGAGCGGGAGCTGCGCGGGGTGCTCGGCCACGAGCTGAGCCACGTCTACAACCGGGACATCCTGATCTCCTCGGTCGCCGGCGCGCTCGCCTCGGTGGTGATGTTCCTGGTGAACTTCGCCTGGCTGGTGCCGTTCGGCCGCAGCGACGACGACGACGGCCCCGGGCTCTTCGGGATGCTCGCGATCATGATCCTGGGGCCGCTCGCCGCCTCGCTGATCCAGCTGGCCGTCAGCCGCTCCCGGGAGTACCAGGCCGACGCCGACGGCGCCCGGATCACCGGCGACCCGCTCGCCCTGGCGAGCGCCCTGCGCAAGCTGGACGTCGGCACCCGGCAGCTGCCGCTGCCGCCGGAGCCGCAGCTCCAGACGGCCAGCCACATGATGATCGCCAGCCCGTTCCGCCCGGGCGAGGCCGGGACGAAGCTCTTCTCGACCCACCCGCCGATGGCGGAGCGGATCGCCCGACTGGAGCGGATGGCGGGCTACCGGGGCTGACGAGGGCCCGCCTGCCCCGCGCCCCCGCCCGCCCGCTCGGCGGCCGGCCGCGTTCAGCCGGTGAGACCCTCGTAGGCCCGGCGCAGCCGGTGGACGCCCTCGGCGATCCGGGCCGGGCTGTCGACGGCGGCATAGCTCAGCCGCAGGTGGGGCGCCGGCGGCTCGGCGGCGTAGTAGGGGCTTCCGGGGGCGACCAGCACCCCGGCGTGCAGCGCGGCGGTGGCCAGCGCGGCCTCGTCGGTGCCCTCCGGCAGCCGCAGCCAGAGGTGGTAGCCCCCGGGCCGGTGCGGGCCGAGCAGACCGGGGAGTTCGCGGCGCAGCGCGGCCACCGTGAGCGTCCGGCGGTCGCGCAGCTCGGCGCCGAGGGTGCGCAGGTGGCGCGCCCAGCCCGGGTCGGCGACCAGTTCCAGTGCCGCCTCCTGGAGCGGCCGGGGCACGAAGAAGCTGTCCACCACCTGGGTCGCCCGCAGCCGCCGCAGGGCCGGGCCGCGGGCGGTCAGCGCGCCGACCCGCAGATTGGGCGAGGTGGCCTTGGTCAGCGAGCGCAGGTGGACCACCACGCCGTCCGGGTCGTCGGCGGCGAGCGGGCGCGGCAGCGCGGGGGAGTCGGCGTGGACCAGCCGGCGGGCGAAGTCGTCCTCGACGACGAACGCGCCGGCCGTCCGGGCGATCCGCAGCACCTCGGCGCGCCGCTCGGGGGAGAGCACCGCGCCGGTCGGGTTCTGGAACAGCGGCTGGCAGACGAAGACCCGGGCCCGGGTGGCGTCGAAGGCCGCCGCCAGCAGGTCGGTGCGCACGCCGTCCTCGTCCACCGGGACGGGGACCGGCCGCACGCCCGCCGCGCGGGCGACCGCGAGCGTCCCGGGGTAGGTCGGCGACTCCACCAGCACGGGTGCGCCCGGGGCGGCCAGCGAGCGGATCGCGACGGTCAGCGCGCTCTGCCCGCCCGCCGTGACCAGGACGTCGCCCGCGCCCAGCGGCCCGCCGTTGCCGCCGATGTCCCGGGCGAACCAGGAGCGCAGTTCGGTCAGCCCGTCGACCGGCGGGCGCTCCCAGGCGCCGGGCCGCCGGCCGGCCCGGGCCAGGGCGGCGGCCAGCAGCCGCTCCGGCTGGAGCGAGGCGTGCGGGTAGCCGCCGTTCAGGTCGACCACGTCGGGCGGCGGGACGTTCAGGGTGGCGAACAGCGCGCCCGCGCCCCGGTCGCGCGGGCCCGCGTCGGCGCTCAGCGCGAGCTCCTGCCAGGAGAGGTCGCCGGGCCGGGCGGTCGGCGCGGCGAGCGGCGAACCGCCGCCGGTGGTGCCGCCGCCCGCGAAGGCGGCGGCCCGGAAGACCCCGGCGCCCGGCCGGGAGACCACCAGGCCCTCGGCCGCCAGCACGGCGATCGCCCGGGAGACCGTCACCGGGCTGACCTGGTGGCGCTCCATCAGGGCCCGGCTCGACGGCAGCTTGCGTCCCTCCGGGTAGCGCTCGACCTCCCGGCGCAGGCTGTCGGCCAGATCGGTCACGCTGCTACGCTCGTTCATGACGGCACAAGATAGCGCTACCCGCCCGATCGCGATAGCACCGCAGGCACCGATCGGCTCCGGCAGCTCCGGCAGTTCCGGTACGGCCCTGGCGGCCCTCGGCGTCCTCTCCTTCTCCTTCAGCTTCCCCGCGACCGCCTGGGCCCTGTCCGGTTTCGGTCCGTGGACGGCGACCGGCCTGCGCGGCGCCGTGGCCGGGCTGCTCGCCGCGCTCTGCCTGGCGGCCGCCCGCGTCCCCCTCCCCGCCCGCCGGCACTGGCCCGGGCTGCTGGTGGTCTCGGCCGGCTGCGTGCTGGGCTTCCCGCTGCTCACCACGCTGGCGCTGCGGGCCTCCTCGACCGCCCACTCGGCTGTGGTCATCGGTGTGCTGCCGCTCGCCACCGCCGCGTTCTCGGCGCTGCGCACCGGCCGGCGCCCGTCCCGGGCCTTCTGGTGCGCGGCGCTGGCCGGTGCGGCGGCCGTGCTCGCCTTCACCCTGCTGCAGAGCCACGGGCGGCCGACCACCGCCGACCTCTACCTGTTCGCCGCGCTGGTGGTCTGCGCGGCCGGGTACGCGGAGGGCGGGCGGATCTCGCGGGAGCTGCCAGGGTGGCAGGTGATCGCCTGGGCGGTGGTCGCGGCGCTGCCGGTCACCGTGGTGACCACGGCGCTGGCGCTGCCGGGCGAGCCGGCGCACCCGGGGGTGAAGGCGCTGGCCGGGCTGGCGTACACGGCGGCAGTGTCGCAGCTCGGCGGGTTCGTGCTCTGGTACCGGGGGATGGCGGCGATCGGGGTGCCGAGGGCCAGTCAGCTCCAGCTCGCCCAGCCGCTGCTGACGCTGGTCTGGGCGGTGCTGCTGCTGGGCGAGGAGCTGCCGGTGGCGGCGCCGGTCACCGCGGTGGTGGTGCTGGTCTGCATCGCGGTCACCCAGCGCGCCCGCAGCTGAGACGGCCCGCGCCCGTACCGGCGGTGCGGTACGGGCGCGGGGCGGGTCGGTGCGGCCGGTCAGTACACGTCGTCCTCCGGCCGGTAGACGCAGAGCGCCCAGATGATGAAGACGTCCAGGGCGATCACCACGATCGACCAGAGCGGGTAGTACGGCAGGGCCAGGAAGTTGTCCAGGGCGCTCAGCGCGGTGAGGAACACACCGGCCCAGCGGGCCCAGGCGGCGCCCTTGAGGACGAAGGCACCGACCACCGCGACCAGGGCGCCGATGACGATGTGCACCCACCCCCACCCGGTGAGGTCGAAGCGGAAGACGTAGCGCGGGGTCGAGACGAAGATGTCGTCGTCGGCGACCGCCATGATGCCCCGCACCGCCTCCATGAAGCCGTTGATGAGCATCAGCACACCCGCGAACATCACCAGGCCGGGGGCCCAGTCACGGAACCGGTCGGCCGATGGCGGCGGGGGCGGCGCCCCGGTGCCGGAGCGCCAGGGCGGGGGCTGGTCGGGGGTGGGCGACGAGGTGCTCATGGACTCCTCCTGGGCCGCGGGCCGGCGTCGTCGGCGGTACCCGGCCGGAGCCGGACCGACGGCCAACAGGCGCACGGAAAGGGGTACGGACCTCGACCGTCCGCCGCGGCCGGGCGCCGGGCAACCGGACCGCGCCTGTTCGGGTGACCGGCCCCGCGCGCCCCCGGCGGGGCCGGGCGGCGGCTGGTAGTCGTTGTCCGACTGCTGTCCGGGCCCGGGCCGGCGGGCTCGACCGGGGCCCGGCCCCGAGTACGGAAGGTGCGCCGCGTGACTCTCCTGCCGAAGGACGCCGTGGAGCGGGCTCCGCGCCCGTCGCGCACGCCGCGACTGGACCGCCGGCGGGCGGCCGCGCGCCGACGGCGCGGCCGGGCCCTGGTGGGCTGGCTCACCACCACCGACCACAAGCGGATCGGCACCCTCTACATCACCACCGCGTTCCTGTTCTTCCTGGTCGGCGGGCTGATGGCGATGCTGATGCGGATCGAGCTGGCCCGGCCGGGGCTGCAACTGCTCTCCAACGAGGAGTTCAACCAGCTCTTCACCATGCACGGCACGATCATGCTGCTGATGTTCGCGACCCCGCTGTTCGCCGGCTTCGCCAACTGGATCATGCCGTTGCAGATCGGCGCGCCCGACGTGGCCTTCCCCCGGCTGAACGCGCTCGCCTACTGGCTCTACCTGTTCGGCTCGCTGATCGCCCTCTACGGCTTCGTCACCCCGGACGGCGCGGCCGACTTCGGCTGGTTCGCCTACGCGCCGCTGAACAGCGCCGAGCACAGCCCGGGCCTCGGCGCGGACCTGTGGATCATGGGCCTGGCCTTCTCCGGCTTCGGGACCATCCTCGGCTCGGTCAACTTCATCACCACGATCGTCTGCCTCCGGGCCCCCGGGATGACGATGTTCCGGATGCCGATCTTCGTCTGGAACATCCTGCTCACCGCCGTCCTGGTGCTCTTCGCCTTCCCGGTGCTGGCGGCCGCGCTGCTCTGCCTGGAGTCGGACCGCAAGTTCGGCTCGCACGTCTTCGACGCGGCGAACGGCGGGGCGCTGCTCTGGCAGCACCTGTTCTGGTTCTTCGGGCACCCGGAGGTGTACATCATCGCGCTGCCGTTCTTCGGCATCGTCACCGAGATCATCCCGGTCTTCAGCCGCAAGCCGGTCTTCGGCTACTCCGGGCTGATCGCCGCCACCATCGCCATCACCGGCCTGTCGATCACGGTCTGGGCGCACCACATGTTCGTCACCGGCCAGGTGCTGCTGCCGTTCTTCTCGATCATGACGATGCTGATCGCGGTGCCGACCGGGGTGAAGTTCTTCAACTGGATCGGCACCATGTGGAAGGGCTCGCTGAGCTTCGAGGCCCCGATGCTCTGGACGGTCGGCTTCCTGGTCACCTTCCTGTTCGGCGGGCTGACCGGGGTCCTGCTCGCGGCGCCGCCGATCGACTTCCACGTCTCGGACTCGTACTTCGTCGTCGCCCACTTCCACTACGTGGTCTTCGGCACCGTGGTCTTCGCGATGTTCGCCGGCTTCCACTTCTGGTGGCCCAAGTTCACCGGACGGATGCTGGACGAGCGGCTCGGGCGGATCCACTTCTGGACGCTCTTCGTCGGCTTCCACGCCACCTTCCTGGTGCAGCACTGGCTGGGCGCCGAGGGCATGCCCCGCCGCTACGCCGACTACCTGGCCTCGGACGGCTTCACCACGCTGAACACCGTCTCCAGCATCGGCTCCTTCCTGCTCGGCATCTCCACCCTGCCGTTCCTCTACAACGTCTGGCACACCGCGCGGTACGGCCGCAGGGTCACCGAGGACGACCCGTGGGGGTACGGGCGGTCGCTGGAGTGGGCCACCTCCTGCCCGCCGCCGCGGCACAACTTCGTCACCCTGCCCCGGATCCGCTCGGAGTCCCCGGCCTTCGACCTGCACCACCCCGGGATCGCCGAGCTGGACCGGCGGCAGAACGCCCGTGAGCCGCTGGTCTGAGCGGGCCGGTGGGCGGCCGGGGGCCGGCGGCCGCTCGTTAGGATGAGAGCGCGTCCCGCCGGCTGCGGGGCGCGGCATCCGGAGGGAGTGGCCGTCATGGCAGAGGAGAGGCACGCCCCGGCGGCCGGGGATCCACGGGCCCGCCGGCGAGGCCAGGGCGAGCTGGAGGCCCAGGTGCTGGCGGTGCTCCAGCGGGCGCCCGGCCCGGCCACCGCGGTCTGGGTTCAGGAGCGCCTGGACGGCGGCCTGGCGTACACCACCGTGATGACCATCCTGTCCCGGCTGCACGCCAAGAAGGCCGTCTCGCGGACCCGTTCGGGCCGCTCCTACCTCTGGCAGGCGTCCTCCGACGCGGCCGGGCTGGCCGCACTGCGGATGCGCCGGATGCTGGACGGCGAGCCGGACCGGGACGCCGTCCTGGCCAGCTTCGTCACGGCCCTGCTGCCGCACGACGAGGAGCTGCTGCGGACGCTGCTGGACAGCGCCGGTGCCGATCCGGCAGTGGCCGACCACGAGAGCTGACCCGTGGGCGTCTTCGTCTTCCTCCCGCTCATCCTGCCGCTGACCGCCGTCCCGATCGCCCGGCTCACCGAACAGCACCTGCATCCGCGCGGGGCGTCCCGGCTGCTGACCGTGATCAGTGCGGTGATGGCGCTGTGCAGCGCCGTCTGCCTCGGCCTGACCGGGGTGGTGGGCACCGCCCAGATCCCGGGCAACCCGCTGCCGGACAGCTGGTCCGACCCGGAGGTGCGGGCGGCGCTGCCGTACCACGAGACGGTCGGCACGGCGGCGATCTGCGTCCTGGCCGTGGTGGCCGCGGCCTGTCTGCGCACGGTGGTGCGACACCTGAGGATCCGGGCCCGGGCCCGCCGGGCGCTCGGCCGCGACCTCGGCGGCACGACCGGGTACGGACTCGCCGGGACCGCCGGGTACGGACTCGGCGGCACGCCCGGCGGGCTCCCGGACGACCTCGCGGTGCTGCCGGACGACCGGCCCTACGCCTACGCGCTGCCCGGCTCCCCGGGGCGGGTGGTGGTCTCCACCGGGATGCTGGCCGGGTTGGCGGCCGACGAGCGCGAGGCGCTGCTCGCGCACGAGCGGGCGCACCTGGAGCACCGGCACCACCGCTATCTGCTGATCACCCAACTCGCGGGCTGCGTCAACCCGTTCCTGCGGCCCCTGCAGCAGGCGGTGGCGTACAGCGCGGAGCGGTGGGCGGACGAGGAGTCGGCCCAGGCGGTCGGCGACCGGCGGATCACGGCCCGGGCGGTGGCTCGGGCGGCGCTGGTCTCGCACCGGGCGCCCGCTCCCGGCTTCGCCGCCTTCGCCGCGCCGGGGGCCGTGCCCGGCCCGGTGCCGCGCCGGGTGGCCGCGCTGCTCGGCCCGGTGCCGTCCTCGCGGAACTGGCCGCCGGCCCACACCCGGGCGGGCCTCGCGGCCATGGTGGCGGCGATCGGCACGGCCGCGTCGGCGCTCTGCGCGGTCAACGCGGCGGTGGCGCTGCTGCTGGTGCTGAAGGCCGTCACCCCGCTGTAGGGGCCCGGCGCTGTAGGGGCCCGGCACCGGCGGACCGCGCGTGGCGGGCCGGTTCGGCGGTCGGTTCGGTCGTCGGTTCTGCGGTCGGTCCGGCGGGCGGGGCGGCGGGCGGCGGCGTAGACACGGCGGACAGCGGGCATGGCACGTCATAGGGGTCGGCCGTCCGTCGTGAGAGGGTGCCCACCATGAAGGTGATCGAGTTCGTCCTGAACGCCATCTGGTTGATCTTCTGCGGGATCTGGATGGCGCTCGGCTACGTCATCGCCGGCATCATCTGCTGCGTCCTCATCGTCACGATCCCGTTCGGCATCGCCTCGTTCCGGATCGCCGGTTTCGTGATCTGGCCGTTCGGCCGGACGACGGTGGAGAGGCCGGAGGCCGGGGCGGCGTCCTGCGTGGGCAATGTGATCTGGCTGGTGTTCGCGGGCTGGTGGCTGGCGCTGGCGCACATCGCGACGAGCATCCCGCTGTTCGTGTCGATCATCGGGATCCCGTTCGGCTGGGCCAACCTCAAGATGATCCCGATCTCGCTGATGCCGCTGGGGCGCGAGGTGGTACCCACCGACGAGCGGTTCGGCGCGCGCTGAACCGCCCCTGCGGGCCGGTTGCCGGCCCTCCGGCGGTCCCGGCCCCGGTCACTCCACGGCCTCGCGCAGCCGTCGGAACTCCCGCGCCAGCGCGTCCAGGGTGTAGTGCGCGTTGAGTCCGCTCGGGTTGGGCAGCACCCAGACCTCGGTCTCCCCGAGGCCCTCCGGCTGCCGGCCGACCGCCGCCGTCCGCCGGCCGAAGGCCGTCCGGTACGCGCCGATGCCGAGCACGGCCAGCGCCCGCGGGCGCAGCGCCAGGACGCGGGCGGCGAGCGCGGCGCCGCCCTCGCGCAGTTCGTCGGCGGTGAGCTCGTCCGCCTTGGCGGTGGCGCGGGGGGCGACGTTGGTGATGCCGAGGCCGAGGTCGAGCAGCTCGCGCTGCTCGTCCGGGCGGAACTGGCGCGGGGTGAAGCCGGAGCGGTGCAGCGCGGGCCAGAACCGGTTGCCCGGCCGGGCGAAGTGGTGACCGGTGGCGCCCGACCAGAGGCCGGGGTTGATCCCGCAGAACAGCACCCGGAGCCCGGGGCCGGCGATGTCCGCGATGGTGCTGTCGCGAGCGGCGAGCAGCTGGTCCTGCGTGGGCTTCCTGGGCGTCTCGGTCACCCGCCCAGTCTGCCGGTGGCGGCCGCCGGCCGGGTACGGGGGTGGTGCGGTCCGCACCCGGCCGGGCGGCGCGGCTACCCCGGTACGGCCACCGCCAGCAGCCGGGCCCGGCGCCGTGCGCGCAGCCACCGCACGCCGTAGACCACCGCCGCCGCGTACGCCCAGCCGGCGAGGATGTCGACGATGAAGTGCTCCGCCCCGTAGACCAGGGTGAACGCCATCGCGAGCGGGTACGCGACCAGCAGCACGCGGACCCACCGCGCGGCCGTCGGCCAGAAGAAGAACAGCAGCATCGCCGGGTACGCGGAGTGCAGCGAGGGCATCGCGGCGACGTCGTTGGCGAACCGGCTGCCGTTCTCGAAGACCGACCCGGCCCGGGGCAGCCCGCTCTGCGTCAGCACGTCCGACACCACCCGGGTGAGCGCCGGCATGTGGCCCTCCTGCGCGGTGAGCCACGGCGGGTCGGCCGGGAACAGGATGTACGTCGCGAAACCGGCGAAGGTCAGCGCGAGGTAGCAGGTGAGCAGGTGCCGGAACCGGTCGTGGCGGCGCCGCCAGAGCACGGCCAGCACCACGAAGATCATGAAGAAGTGCGACATGTAGACCAGGACCGCCGCGTAGTCGTACCAGTGCGGCGAACCGGCGGTGTAGAGCCCGTGCTGCAGCCGGACCGTCCAGGTCTCACCGAAGCCGAGCAGCTCGTCCGCCCGCAGCTGCGGCCGCCAGTGCGGGGCCCACGGGGTGTGCGCGCCGTACCCGCGCAGCAGCGAGTACGCCCAGACGACGGCCATCACCGGCACCCAGTCGCGCAGCACCAGCAGGAAGCCGCGCGTCCCGTGGCCGCTGTGCACGGCGGCGGCCAGCAGCGCGCCGATCAGCCAGCAGAAGACCACGTCGTTGGAGTACGGCAGGCCGTACGCGCGGACGTACCAGAGCAGGGCGACGAGGTAGAGCGGCCACGCCAGGAGCCGCAGCCGCGTCAGTGCGCTGGCGCGCGCACCGGGCAGCGGCCGGGTCACCGGACGCAGCCGCCCGGCGCTCGCGGGTGGGGGCGGCGCCGGGCGGAGCAGTTTGGTCATGCCAGCCGAAGCTAGCAAGGCATTCTTTGAGAACTCTTCACGCGAACGGCCTGTCGTCCAGCAAAGACTCAGAAAGACGCCGGACAGCGGAACGGCCTGGCTCGCGCCGCACGGCCCCGTGCGGCGCCGTGCGGGCGGACTCCGCCGCAGGTCGCGGGGCCGGTCGGCAGTGGTCAGGAGACGGTGGTCAGGAGACGGTGGTCAGGAGACGGTGCCCAGCTCGTGGGGCGTGTTGTTGAACCGCCGGCCGCCCTGGTCGGTCACCGTCACGATGTCCTCGATCCGCACCCCGAAGCGGCCGGGCAGGTAGACACCGGGCTCGATCGAGAAGCACATCCCCGGGACGAGCGGCTGCTCCTCGCCCTCGACCAGGTAGGGCGGCTCGTGCGTGGTGATGCCGATGCCGTGCCCGGTGCGGTGGATGAAGTACTCGCCGTACCCGGCCTCGGTGATCACCCGGCGGGCGATCCGGTCGATCTCCTGGCAGGTCACGCCGGGCCGGACCGCCTCGAACGCGGTCTGCTGCGCCTGCCGGACGACGTCGTGCACCGTCCGCACCTCGGCCGGGACGTCCGTGCCGACGTGCACCGTCCGGGTGGTGTCGGAGCCGTAGCCGTCCTTGAGGCCGCCGAAGTCCAGGACGACGGTGTCCCCGGCCTCGATGACCCGGTCACCCGCCTCGTGGTGCGGGTTGGCGCCGTTGGGGCCGGAGCCGACCACGGTGAAGTCGACCTGGCTGTGCCCGTACTGGATGAGCAGGGCGCTGAGGTCGGCGGCCACGTCGGTCTCCCGCCGGCCGGCGAACCGCACCTCCAGGATGCCGCGGTAGGCGGCGTCCGCGGCGCCGCCGGCCGCGGCCAGCCGCTCCAGCTCGTCGGTGTCCTTGACCGCCCGGAGCATCGGCAGCGCCTCGGTGAGCGAGGTCCAGCCGGCGCCCGGCAGGGCGGCCTGGAGGCCGAGCAGGTGCATCGCCCAGGCGTTGTCCGAGACGCCGTAGCGGCCGGCGGGGTCGAGCAGCGGGACGGCGGTGTCGTAGGGGCTCTCGCCGTCCGTCCAGTCGAGCAGCCGCAGGCCGGGGGTGCCGGTGGCCCGTTCGGCATCGGGCCGCTCCAACGTGGGAACGATCAGGGCGGGTTCGCGGCCGTCGGTGAGGAGCAGCGCGGTCAGCCGTTCGGTGATCGCGGTCGGCTGGTAGCCGCAGAGGTAGACCAGGTCGGGGCCGGGGGCGACGACCAGGCCGCTGAGTCCGGCGGCGGCCGCGTCGGCGGTGGCCCGGGCCATCCGGGCGGTGTAGTCCTCGGTGGTGAACGGTCGTGGCATGAGGGTTCCTCTCTGCGTCTGTCCCGTACCGGAAGTGCTGCGTCTGCCCCGTACCGGAATTCGGCTTCTGTCCCGTGGGGTCTTCCCCGCTGTCCTTCCCGCTGTCCTTCCCGCTGTCTTCCCCGCTGTCTTCCCCGCCGTCCTTCCCGTTCTGTAACCGGTCCCGGACCGGTGGCCGTCCGGGTCGGGCCGGCCGCCGGGCGCGGGCTGTCGCGGGTACCGAACTCCCTCACGTCCGGGCGGACTCGGCGTAGTGCCGGAGGAACAACGCCTCGACGTGGGCCATGTGTTCGATCTCGCCGGGATCCACGCTCTCGTTGGGCGCGTGGATCAGGCAGCGCGGCTCCTCGACGCCCATCAGGATGATCTCCGCGTCCGGGTAGGTGCGGGCGAACACGTTGCAGAGCGGGATCGAGCCGCCCTGGCCGAGGAAGGAGATCGGCTTGCCGTAGACCTCCCGCATGGCCCGGTCGAGCGCCTGGTACGCCGGCCCGCCGGTGGAGGCCTGGAACGGCGAACCGACGCTCTCCGGCTCGACCGTGACCTGCGCACCCCATGGCACGGCGGCCTTCAGGTGCGCGGTCAGCGCGTCCTGGGCGGCCCGCGCGTCGGTGCCGGGCGGCACCCGCAGGCTGACCCGGGCGCGGGCGGTGGCCGGGACGGCGGCCGCCGAGCCGACCACCGGGGGGCAGTCGATGCCGAGCACGGTGACGGCGGGCCTGGCCCAGAGCCGGTCGGCGACGGTGCCGGAACCGGTCAGCCGGACGCCCTCCCGGACCCCGGCGTCGGTGCGGAACTGCTGCTCGTCGTAGCCGACGCCGCGCCAGGTGCCGGTGGAGTCCAGGCCGTCGATCCGGGTGCCGCCTTCGGCGTCGCGCAGCGAGTCGAGGGCGCGGATCAGCGCGGCCAGGGCGTCCGGGGCGGGTCCGCCGAACATGCCGGAGTGCACGTCGCCGGCGAGGGTCGAGACGCCGACCACCACGTTGGTGACCCCGCGCAGCGAGGTGGTGGCGGTCGGCACGCCGACCGCCGCGTTCCCGGTGTCGCAGACCAGCAGGGCGTCGGCGTGCAACTCGCCCGCGTGCGGCGGCACGTACGCCTCCAGCCCGCCGGTGCCCTGCTCCTCGGAGCCCTCGGCGACGAACTTGATGCCGACCGGGAGGTCGTCGCCGAGGGCCCGCAGGGCGGTGAGGTGCATGACGATGTTGCCCTTGCAGTCGGCGGTGCCGCGTCCGTACCAGCGGCCGTCGCGCTCGGTGAGCTCGAACGGCGGGGAGGTCCAGGCGGCGTCGTCGAGCGGCGGCTGGACGTCGTAGTGGCAGTAGAGCAGGACGGTCGGGCCGCCGGGCGGCGGCGGGCGGTGGCCGATCACGGCGTGGCTGCCGTCCGGCGTCTCCTCCAGGTGGACGTCGCGCAGCCCGGCCCGGGTGAAGGCGGCGGCGACCCACTCGGCGGCCTCGCGGCACTTCTCCGGCGGGTACTGGCGGGGGTCGGCGACGGAGGGGATGGCGACCAGCTCGGCCAGGTCGTCCTTGGCCCGGGGCATCAGGGCGGCGATCCGGCGGGCGAGTTCGTCGGTCATGGGTACGGCTCCTGGGCGATCGGTCGGTTCGGTGGGCTCATCGTCAACTGCGCACGGTGTCACGGAGCTTGAGGTCGTCGATCTTCTGCCGGATGTCGGCGAGCTTGTCCGGGCAGTACACCGAGAGCACGATCGACTCCGCGAACACCACCTCGCGGTCGGAGAGCACCGGCCGCTGCCCGGGACCGCCCGCGCCGTTGGACATCCCGTACTTCCACTGCGCCTGGTTCAGCGCGTCGGCCGGGTTCTCGCAGACCGCGCCGCCGTCCTCGCCCAGGGTGTGCACGATCTGGCTCTGGCTGGGGACCGGGTAGCCGGCCGCCGTCAGCGCGGACGAGAGCTGCTTGGCCTTGTCGTTGGCCTCGTTGGTGCTGTGCAGCTGGGAGTACGTCAGCAGGCCGGTGATCAGCATGCCGACCAGCAGGACGATCGCGCCCAGGTAGATCCAGCGGTGGCGGGAGGCCATCATGGTGCCGGTCATGCCGCACCTCCGGTGGTGCCGCGCCGCTCCTCGGCCTCCTGCTCGGCCAGTTCGGCCTGGGCGTCGGCGTTGCGCCAGGAGGGCTTGCGCAGCCTCAGGAACAGGTAGGGGATCACCAGGCCGAGCAGCACCAGGCCGCCGCCGACGATCGCGACATACGACCAGACACTGCCGCTGCCGAACTGCGAGGACGGGACGAACCCGATCGCCATCGCGGCCGCCGAGGCGATCAGGCCGGTCACGCAGACCGGGACCAGCGCCGGGGCGCGGTAGCCGCGGGGGTGGTCCGGTTGGGTGCGGCGCAGCCGGATCGCGGCGGCGAACATCAGCAGGTAGACGATCAGGTAGACCTGCGTGGTGATCACCGAGAAGATCCAGTAGGCGCTGGAGACGTTCGGGATCAGGGCGTAGGCGAGGGCGATGACCGTGGTGACCACACCCTGGGTGACCAGCAGGTTCTGCTGGATCCCCTCCTTGTTCAGCCGCTGCAGGAACGGCGGCAGGTAGCCCTCCTGGCGGGAGATCATCAGCAGGCCCTTGGACGGTCCGGCGAGCCAGGTGAGCATGCCGCCGAGGGAGGCGGCGATCAGCGCCACCGCGATCACCGGGGTGAGCCAGCCGATGTGGAAGTACTGGAAGAAGGAGTCGAAGGCCTGCATCACGCCGGCCGTCAGGCTCAGCTGGCTGGACGGCACGACCCAGCTGATCGCCAGCGCGGGCAGGATGAAGATCAGCAGGACCATCCCGGAGGCGGTGAACATCGACCGCGGGAACTCCCGGGCCGGATCGCGGAGCGAGGAGACGTGCACCGCGTTCATCTCCATGCCGGAGTAGCTGAGGAAGTTGTTGACGATCAGCACCAGGCTGGCCAGGCCGGTCCACTGCGGGAAGAGGTGCGCGGCGTTCATCGGGGCGGCCGAGGTGTTGCCCTGGCCGAGGAAGACGAGGCCGAGCACCACGAGCAGCGTGCCGGGGATCAGGGTGCCGATCACCAGGCCCCAGGAGGAGAGGCCGGCCACGGCCTTCGTCCCGCGCGAGGAGACCCAGACGCCGGTCCAGTACAGCACCATGATCACGACGGCGGTGTAGGGCCCGTTGCTGGCCAGCGCCGGGTTGACCACGTACGCGATCGTCGAGGCCACGTACGCGAGCAGCGACGGGTAGTAGAAGATCGTCATCGCGAACTGGCACCAGACGGCGAGGAAGCCCAGCGGCTTCGACAGGCCCTCCGACACCCACCGGTAGACGCCGCCCTCCCAGCCGGAGGCCAGCTCGGCGGAGACCAGCGCGGTCGGCAGCAGGAAGACGATCGCGGGGACGAGGTAGAGGAAGACGCAGGCCAGGCCGTAGACCGCCATGGTCGGCGCGGCCCGGAGGCTGGCCACGGAGCTGGTCGTCATCAGCGCCAGCGTCAGCCAGGACATCCGTGGTGCGCCGGCCATCCGGGTGGCGACCGCGCCGCCGCTCCTGCGGGCGGCGCTCGGGCCGGGGCTGCCCCGGCCGGGCGAGGGTGCCTCCATCGAACTCATGCGTCCTCCTCGGGTGCGGCCCGGGGTACGTCCACCGGGGGTCCGCTCCGGCGGTGGGGTTCGCCCCGGGAGAGCCCCGGGGGCGGGCCGTACCCGGCCAGTTCACCCGGTTGCCGGGGGTGTCGCATGCGGCGTGCGCCCGCTCGGGTGAGCGACTGTCAGGGACGCGCGGCGGAGGTTTGGCCCGCGGGGGCCCCGGTGCCCGGTCGGCCGTCCCGGTGCCTCCGGCGGTCAGGACCGCCTGGTCCGTCCGCGTGGGCCGTCCGCACGCCGCACCGCGGTCTCCGGCGGTCCGATGCGCCCGGGGCCCTGCCCGAAGCCCTGCCCGAAGCCCTGTCCGGGGCCCTGCCCCGGGCGGCCGAACCCGGAGCCGTGCCGTCCGGGCCCTACCCGTCCGGGTACGGAATGGTAAATGCCGGGCGGAGTGTCAGTGCCTTGGTTCAGGATGACTGAATGTCGTACGAACTTCAGGCGCTGATCGGTTCGGCGGAGCTGCTCGCGGTGGCCGCCGCGGAGGTCCCGGCCGCCCGTCTCAGTCCGCTGGCCCAGGGGTTGGCCCTGATACCGGCCACCCCCGCCTTCCTGTCCGCGCTCCAGTTCGGCCGCGGTGAGCCCGGGTTCGGCGGTGAGTCCGGTTTCGACTGGTTCCCGGACGGCCTCGAACGCCGGCTCGCCGCGTGGTCCAAGGCCGGTCCAATCGCCTGCGTGGAGGCCGACTACTTCGGTGGCAGCGGCACCCAGCGCGCCGCCGTCTGGGCCGACGGCCGACTCGACCTGGGCCCGCTCGTCAGCGGCGAGTTCGAACCCAGCCCGCCCGAGGGCACCCCGATCTCCCGCGCCCTGCGGCGCATCGGCGCCCGCGTCGTGGACGCCCAGCACCACGACGAGTTCGAGGCGGTCGGCCTGACCGCCCACCGCCGCACCGACGGCTGGGCCGCTCCCGACGGGGCGTGAACCGTTCGGCGTACCCGCGGTGGCTGGGTCAACTGGCTTGCCCCAACGTGTGAATCAGGCATTTCGCCTGATTCGCATCGAGAGGAAGCATCACCCATGCGTGCCACTTGGATGGCCGCCGCGCTGACCGCAGCCATCGCGCTGACCCCGGTCGCCACGGCGTCCGCCACCGCCGCCGGCAACGAAGCCGCGGCCTTCACCCCCGCCAGCTCGCCCCCCGCGATCCTCGCGGACGTCCCGCTGCCGGTCGGCGTGCCGCCGGTCGCGGCCCCGCCGGTCTCCGCCCCGGCTCCGGCGCTCCCCGCCGCACCCGACCTCGCCGCGGCGCCGGCCGCCGTGCCCGACCCGGCCGCCGCGCTCGGGGCGCTGGGCGGCCTCGGCGACGTCCTCAAGCTGGTCAGCGGCCTGCTCTCGGCCGCCACCCCGCCGACCGGCAGCCCCGACCTCGGCGTCCTCCAGCAGCTGCTCGCCACGCTCGACACGGCGACGAAGGGCCTGCTCGCCCAGCTGCCCGCGGCCCCGGTGGCGGCCCCCGTGCCCGTCCCGGCCCCGCTGGACCAGCAGCCGGCGGCGGAGCCCCCGCGCACCACCACCCCCGCGCTCCCGCCGCTGGCCCTGGAGGACCGGCTCGCCTCGCTCGGGACCAAGGCCAAGGCCCTGGTCGACGCCGCCACGGCCGCCAAGCCGGACCCGGCCGCCGTCCAGCAGGCCGTCACGGCTCTGGCCCCCGACACCGTCGCGACCACCACCGGCACGGTCACCCGCCTCACCGGCCCCTGACCCACCGCCCGCCACGACGGCCCCCGGACACCACACGGTGTCCGGGGGCCGTCGCCACTCCCCGTCCCGACGGGACCTAGCGGTAGTTCACGTACTGGAGCGCGAAGTCGAGGTCCTTGCCCTTGAGCAGGGCCTGGACGGTCTGCAGGTCGTCGCGGCTCTTCGAGGTCACGCGGAGCTCGTCGCCCTGGACCTGGGCCTTGACGCCCTTCGGGCCCTCGTCACGGATGATCTTCGCGACCTTCTTGGCATCGTCCTGGGAGATGCCCTCCTTCACGTCCGCGAAGATCTTGTACTCCTTGCCGGACAGCTGCGGCTCCTTGGCGTCCAGCGCCTTCAGCGACAGGCCACGCTTGATGAACTTGCTCTGCAGCACGTCCAGAATGGCCTTCACCCGCTCCTCGCCGCTGGCCTTCATCTCGATCGTTTCGCCGGAGCGGCTGATCTCGGCGCCGACGTTCTTGAAGTCGAAGCGGGTGGCGATCTCACGCGAGGTCTGGTTGATCGCGTTGTCGACCTCCTGCCACTCGACCTTCGAGACGATGTCGAAACTGGAGTCGGCCATGGGTGTTGGTCTCCTTGATGCTCTGGCTTCACTGACACGGCCCGCCCCACCGGACGCCCGCAGCCCCAGCCTATCCAGCACCACCCCGCCCCCGCCCCCGACAGCCACGCCACATCCGTTGATCATCACGTGACCAACCAGGTGGCGAACCACCCCCCGGCATCAGGTATCGTTTACGGAGTCGAACGGGGCAAGCCCCGCGAGACACCAAATCCTGGCTGGTTGCCCGAGCGGCCAAAGGGAGCAGACTGTAAATCTGCCGCGTAAGCTACGCAGGTTCGAACCCTGCACCAGCCACTGGATTACCAGACCGGCCCTGAACAGCGGAAACGTTGTTCAGGGCCGGTTTTGTCGTACCCGGGGGCGGGTCTCGGGCGCGGGCGTTCCGGTTCGGCGGTGCCGGGGGGTCAGAAGAGCGTGGGGGCCGGAGGGTCGGGGGTGACGCCGGGGAGGGCGTCCTGCCAGGCGGTGGCCCGGGAGAGCGGGAGGGGTCGCATGCTCGCCTCGCAGAGGAGGAGGGAGCGGCGGTCCCTCTTGTGGTCGTGGATGACGCCGTAGCCGGCCCGGCGGGTGGGCATCAGGGCGACCGGTCGGCCGCAGGCGGGGCACTGGACTCGTGGTGCGCGCATGGGTGAAGCCTGCCCGAGGGGGCCGACATCGGCGGGCGGCCGGTGCGGCTCAGGGGGCGGCCAGGAGGAGGGCGGCCGCCGCGGGGGTGTCGGGGGCGGTGTGGGTGGGGGCGGGGTGGGCCGGGGGGAGCGGCGGAGGCGGGGTGGGGGTGATCCAGATGGAGCGGATGCCGCAGGCGTGGGCGCCCAGCAGGTCGGTGGCGGGGTTGTTGCCGACCATCCAGGTGTCCGGGGTGAGGGTGCGGCCGAGGCGGGCGGCGGCCAGGTGGAAGATCTCGGGGTCGGGCTTGCGGGCGCCGGCCTCCTGGGAGACGCAGACGGCGTCGACGGCGGGGAGCAGGCCGGTCCGGGCGAGTTTGGCGCGCTGGACGTCGGTGTAGCCGTTGGTGACGACGCCGATGGTCCAGCCGGCTTCGCGCAGGGCGGTGAGGGCGGCGGGGACGCCCGGGATCGGGTGGGTGCGGGCGGCCTCGTGGGCGACGTGTTCCTCCCAGAGGGCCTCGCCGGACTGCCGGAGGCCGTAGCGGGCGGCGATCCCGGCGAAGCCGGCCGGGGAGCGGTCGGCGCGCACCAGCGTGACGATGGTGGGTGCGGTGTCCACGGGGAGGCCGTGGGCGGTGCAGAACGCGGTGGCCCAGGCGTCGGTGCCGCCGTCGCGTTCGACCAGGGTGTGGTCGAGGTCGATGAGGAGGAGCGGGCTCGCCTGCGGAGAGTGGTGATCCATGCGCGGAGCGTAGCCCGTCGGAGGGATCCGCATTATTGCGCATTACTTGCAATTGCTTCCTGGGGGCAGCAGAGTGTTCTCCGAGGGGTGGGGCCGGGCCGTTCAGCCTCCCCGCCGAGAAGTTCCGGACGTGCCCAGGTGCGCCGGGAGTCCTCCGTCCGAGCTGATCGTCTTCCCAACCGGCGCCCGCCGGGACATCGGCCCGCCCACCCCGCACAGAGACCCCCTACGAGGCGTCGGCGAGCGGCGCGGCTCCAGCACGCCGACGCGGCGGCCTGCCGGCTGTGGCGGTGGATGCAGCGGCCGGGGTGATGCTCCGGGGGTGGCTCGCGAAGGCGGGAATTGAGAGCCTATGTCGTAAATGTCCTATCCGATCGTCATATCTTGACGATGTCTTAACGGCCCCCCTTAACGCTCCCGAAACGCCTCCGTACCGCTCGGAGCACGCTCCCCATAGCGGCTTCCACCTGCGGGAACACCCCGCCCAAAGGGCGCGTCCGGCGCTCGCGGTACTCCGCTCGGGCCCATGGACGGTCCGTTTTCCGCCCTTACGCTCGCCCATGTGTTCAACCTGCCCCAGGCGCTCAAGCGCCTAGTGATCGGCCGAGCCATGCGCAGCGAGGAGCTGGGCGAGACGCTGCTCCCCAAGCGGCTGGCGCTGCCGATCTTCGCTTCCGACCCGCTCTCCTCGGTCGCCTACGCGACCCAGGAGATCCTGCTGGTGCTCACCGTCGGTGGCACCGCCTTCCTGTACCTGACCCCGTGGGTCGCGGCCGGTGTGGTCGCGCTGATGGCGGTCGTGGTGATGTCCTACCGCCAGGTCGTCCACGCCTACCCGAGCGGCGGCGGCTCGTACGAGGTGGTGTCCCGCAACCTCGGTGCCAACTCGGGCCTGGTGGTGGCGGCTTCGCTGCTGGTCGACTACGTGATGACGGTCGCGGTGTCGGTGGCCTCGGGCGTCGACAACATCATCTCGGCGCTGCCCTCGCTGGCCGACCACCGGGTCGAACTGGCGGTCGCCTTCGTCGTGCTGCTCGCGGCGATGAACCTGCGCGGGGTCCGGGAGTCCGGCAAGGCCTTCGCCGCGCCGACGTACCTGTTCATCGGCGGCATGCTGCTGATGGTGGTCACCGGACTGGTCAAGGCGATCTTCGGGGACACCCCGGTGGCGGCCAGCGCCTCGTACGGGATCCTGCCCGTGGACGGCAAGGACACCCTGGCCGGCCTCGGTCTGCTGATGCTGGGCCTGCGGGCGTTCGCCTCCGGCTGCACGGCACTGACGGGCGTGGAGGCGATCTCCAACGGCGTACCGGCCTTCCGGGCGCCCAAGTCGAGGAACGCCGCCGCCACGATGGCCGTGATGGGCACCACGGCCGTGGTCATGTTCGTCGGCATCACCGCGCTGGCGCTGATGTCCAAGGTCCACATCGCCGACGACGCCTGCACGTTGACCGGCTTCGCGGGGGACTGCCACACCGCGCCGCAGCAGACCGTGATCGCCCAGCTGGCGGCCGCGATCTTCGGTGGCGACCGGAGCTTCCTCTTCTACTTCATCCAGGCCGTCACCGCGCTGGTGCTGATCCTGGCGGCCAACACCGCCTTCAACGGCTTCCCGCTGCTGGCCTCGATCCTGGCCGAACACCGCTACCTGCCCCGGCAGATGCACACTCGCGGCGACCGCCTCGCCTTCTCCAACGGCATCATCGCCCTCGCGGTGGTGGCCGGCGGGCTGCTCTGGCTGTACGAGGCGGACGTCACCAGCCTGATCCACCTCTACATCCTGGGCGTCTTCACCTCGTTCACGCTCTCCCAGATCGGCATGGTGAAGCACTGGAACCGGGTGCTGCGCACCGAGACCGAGCCGGGCGTGCGCGGCCCGGCCCAGCGCGCCCGGGTGATCAACGCCTTCGGCGCGGTCACCACCGCGCTGGTGCTGGTCATCGTGCTGCTCACCAAGTTCACCCAGGGCGCCTGGCTGGCCGTGGTCGCGGCGGTGGTGCTCTGGGTGATGATGCGGGGCATCCGCCGGCACTACGACCGCGTCGCCGAGGAACTGGCGGTGGACGACCCCGAGGCCGACTCGGTGCGCCCCTCCCAGGTGCACGGGATCGTGCTGGTCTCCAAGCTGCACAAGCCCACCCTGCGGGCGCTCGGCTACGCCGAGGCGTTCCGGCCGGACTCGCTGGAGGCGCTGACCGTGGCGGTGGAGCGGGAGGCCACCGGCGAACTGGAGCGGCAGTGGGGCGAACTGGACGTCCGGGTGCCGCTGAAGGTGCTGGACTCGCCGTACCGGGAGATCACCAAGCCGGTGGTGGCGTACGTGCGCGAGTACCGCCGGACCAGCCCCCGGGACGCGGTGGCCGTCTTCATCCCCGAGTACGTGGTCGGGCGCTGGTGGGAGCACCTACTGCACAACCAGTCGGCGCTCTGGCTGAAGAGCAGGCTGCTCTTCACCCCGGGCGTGATGGTGATCAGCGTGCCGTGGCAGCTGACCTCCTCCAGCAAGGCGCACCACCCGTCCCGCCGGGCCCCCGGCGCGGTCCGCCGCGGCGAGCCGGCGACGCGGTCGGAGTACGAGCGGCTGCCGGCGCCCGAGAACGCCTGAGGCGCCGCCGCCGAGAGCCCCGGACCACGCGGTCCGGGGCTCTCGGCGTATCCGCGCGGCCGTCCCGAGGGACGCCCGGCAGTGCGACGGGCGAGGCGTGAAGGGCAGCGCGGGGAGTCACCGTATGGAGCCCGTCAACAATCGGACGGGCGCCGTATGGAGGACGTCAAGAACGGCGGTAGCGGTCCGTAGGCGCGGTTGGCTGGCGAGGCCGGCCCACCGCCGGTGCCGCGTCGACCGCCCGCAGGGGCCGGGCCGCGGCCACCTCCGAACCACTGTGGTGGAGCCCATGTCCGATCTCATCCACGTCGGTGTCACGGTCGCCGTGTTCGCCGTCATCGCCCTGATCGCGCGGGGGGTGGAGAAGCTGTGAGCGCCGAGAACGTCGCAGGTCTCATCGTGGCCGTCGCCCTCGTCGGCTACCTCGTCGTCGCGCTGATCTACCCGGAGAAGTTCTGACATGGGTTCCGTTCTCGCGGGCTGGTCGCAGGTCGTCGCCCTGGTGGGCGCGCTGGCCCTGTGCTACCGGCCCCTGGGCGACTACGTCGCCCGGATCCTGACCACGTCCAAGCACCTCAGAGCGGAGCGCGGCCTGTACAAGGTCGTCGGGGTGGACGGCGACGCCGACCAGCGCTGGCCGGTCTACCTGCGCTCGGTGCTAGCCTTCTCGGCCGTCTCGGTGCTCTTCCTCTACGGCCTGATCCGGCTCCAGGGACACCTGCTGCTGAGCCTCGGGGTCCCGCAGATGTCGGGGCACCAGGCGTGGAACACCGCGATCTCCTTCACCGCCAACACCAACTGGCAGTCCTACAGCGGCGAGTCCGCGATGGGGCACCTGGCGCAGATGGCGGGCCTGGCGGTGCAGAACTTCGTCTCCGCCGCCGTCGGCATCGCCGTGGTGGCCGCGCTGATCCGGGGCTTCACCCGCAACCGGACGGACCGGGTGGGCAACTTCTGGGTCGACCTGACCCGGATCACGCTGCGGCTGCTGCTGCCGGTCTCGATCGTCTTCGCGCTGGTCCTGGTGGCGAACGGGGTGGTGCAGAACTTCCACGGGTTCCACGAGGTGACCACCCTGGCGGGCGACCCGCAGGCGGTCCCGGGCGGGGCGGTGGCCTCGCAGGAGGTCATCAAGCTGCTGGGCACCAACGGCGGCGGCTTCTACAACGCCAACTCGGCGCACCCGTTCGAGAACCCCACCGGGTTCACCAACCTGCTGCAGGTCTTCCTGATCCTGCTGATCCCGTTCGCGCTGCCGCGCGCCTTCGGGAAGATGGTGGGCGACCACCGGCAGGGCTACGCGATCGTCGCGGTGATGGGCCTGTTCTGGGTGGCCTCGGTCGCGCTGATCACCCTCTCCGAGGCCCGGCACTCCGGTACCGCGATGCAGGCGGCCGGCGGCGCGATGGAGGGCAAGGAGCAGCGGTTCGGCATCGCGGCGTCCAGCCTGTTCGCGGCCTCGACGACGCTCACCTCGACCGGCGCGGTGAACTCCTTCCACGACTCGTACTCGCCGTTCGGCGGCGGGCTGACGATGTTCAACATGATGCTGGGCGAGATCGCGCCCGGCGGCACCGGCTCGGGCCTGTACGGGATGCTGGTGCTGGCGGTCGTCGCGGTCTTCGTGGCCGGGCTGATGGTCGGCCGCACCCCGGAGTACCTGGGCAAGAAGCTGGGCGGGCGGGAGATGAAGTTCGCCTCGCTCTACATCCTGACCACGCCGACGCTGGTGCTGGTCGGCACCGGGGTGGCGATGGCGCTGCCCGGTGAGCGGGCCGGGATGCTCAACTCCGGTGCGCACGGCTTCTCCGAGGTGCTGTACGCGTTCACCTCCGGCGCGAACAACAACGGTTCGGCGTTCGCCGGGATCACGGTGAACACCGACTGGTACGACACCGCGATCGGACTGGCGATGGTGTTCGGCCGGTTCCTGCCGATGGTCTTCGTCCTGGCGCTGGCCGGCTCGCTCGCGAGCCAGCAGCCCGTCCCCGCCACCCCGGGCACCCTGCCCACCCACAAGCCGCTGTTCGTGGGCCTGCTGTCGGGCGTCGTCCTGATCGTCGTCGGTCTCACCTACTTCCCGGCCCTGGCTCTCGGGCCGATCGCGGAAGGTCTCTCCTGATGTCCTCCACCCTTACCGACAAGCCGGCCGCGCAGCCGCAGGCGCCCGCGGCGGCGCCGCACAGGGTCTCCGGCGGACTGCTGGACCCGAAGCTGATCGTCTCGTCGCTGCCCGACGCGGTGAAGAAGCTCGACCCCCGGGTGATGGTCAGGAACCCGGTGATGTTCGTGGTCGAGGTCGGCTCGGTCGTGACCACGATCGCCGCGATCGCCGACCCGTCCGTCTTCGCCTGGTCGATCACCGTCTGGCTCTGGCTGACCACCGTCTTCGCCAACCTGGCCGAGGCGGTGGCCGAGGGCCGCGGGAAGGCGCAGGCGGACACCCTGCGCAAGACCAAGACGGACACCATGGCCCGCCGGCTCACCGACTGGCCGGCGAGCCGGGCCGAGGAGGAGGTGCCGGGGACGGCGCTGTGCCTGGGCGACCACGTGGTGGTCGAGGCCGGGCAGATCATCCCCGGCGACGGCGACGTCGTCGAGGGGGTCGCCTCGGTGGACGAGTCGGCGATCACGGGCGAGTCCGCGCCGGTGATCCGCGAGTCGGGCGGTGACCGCAGCGCGGTCACCGGCGGCACCAAGGTGCTGTCCGACCGGATCGTGGTGAAGATCGCCTCCGAGCCCGGCAAGTCGTTCATCGACCGGATGATCGCCCTGGTCGAGGGCGCGGCCCGGCAGAAGACGCCGAACGAGATCGCGCTCAACATCCTGCTGGCCTCGCTGACGATCGTCTTCCTGGTCGCGGTCGTCACGCTCCAGCCGATGGCCACCTACGCGGGTGCGCCGCAGTCGATGATCGTGCTGGTGGCGCTGATCGTGGCGCTCATCCCGACCACCATCGGCGCGCTGCTCTCGGCGATCGGCATCGCGGGCATGGACCGGCTGGTCCAGCGCAACGTGCTGGCGATGTCCGGCCGGGCCGTCGAGGCCGCCGGCGACGTGAACACCCTGCTGCTCGACAAGACCGGCACCATCACCCTCGGCAACCGCCAGGCCGCCGAGTTCCTCTCCGCCACGGGCGTCTCCACCGAGCGGCTCGCGGACGCCGCCCAGCTGTCGTCCCTCGCGGACGAGACTCCGGAGGGCCGCTCGATCGTCGTTCTCGCCAAGACCGGCTACGGCCTGCGGGCCCGCGCCCAGGGCGAGTTGACGCACGCCACCTGGGTGCCGTTCACCGCGCAGACCCGGATGTCCGGCGTCGACCTGGACGAGGCCGACGGGGTCCACCAGATCCGCAAGGGCGCGGCCGCCGCGGTCACCCACTGGGTCACCGGCCACGGCGGCACGGTCACCGACGAGGTCTCCGCCCTGGTCGACGGCATCGCCGCGGCCGGCGGCACACCGCTGGTGGTGGCGACGCGCACGGCCTCGGCCCCGGCCCGGGTGCTGGGCGTCATCCACCTCAAGGACGTGGTCAAGGAGGGCATGCGGGAGCGGTTCGACGAGCTGCGCCGGATGGGCATCAAGACCATCATGATCACCGGCGACAACCCGCTGACCGCCAGGGCGATCGCGGAGGAGGCGGGCGTGGACGACTTCCTCGCCGAGGCCACCCCCGAGGACAAGATGGCCCTGATCAAGAAGGAGCAGGCGGGCGGCAAGCTGGTCGCGATGACCGGCGACGGCACCAACGACGCCCCCGCCCTCGCCCAGGCCGATGTCGGCGTCGCGATGAACACCGGGACCATGGCGGCCAAGGAGGCCGGCAACATGGTCGACCTGGACTCCAACCCCACCAAGCTGATCGAGATCGTCGAGATCGGCAAGCAGCTCCTGATCACCCGCGGCGCGCTCACCACCTTCTCGATCGCCAACGACGTCGCGAAGTACTTCGCGATCATCCCGGCGATGTTCGCGGCGGTCTACCCGGGCCTGGACAGGCTCAACATCATGGGCCTGCACAGCCCGCAGTCCGCGATCACCTCGGCGATCGTCTTCAACGCCCTGGTCATCGTCGGCCTGATCCCGCTCGCCCTGCGCGGGGTCAAGTACCGCCCGTCGGACGCGAGTTCCCTACTGCGCCGCAACCTCGGGGTCTACGGCTTCGGCGGTCTGGTCGTCCCCTTCGTCGGGATCAAGCTGATCGACCTCGTCGTCCAGTTCGTCCCCGGCCTGAGCTGAGAGAGGAGAACCCAGATGTCCAAGCCCCTGCCCACCACCGTGCGCACGCACCTCACCGCACTGCGGATGCTGCTGGTGATGACGGTGATCCTCGGCCTCGCCTACCCGCTGCTGGTCACCGGCATCGGCCAGGTCGCCTTCGCCGACAAGGCCGACGGCTCGATCGTGAGGGCCGACGGCAAGGAGGTCGGCTCCAGCCTGCTGGGCCAGACCTTCGACCTGCCCAAGCGGAACCCCGGCGACGAGAACGAGGCGGCCCGGCCGGACCCGAAGTGGTTCCAGCCCCGGCCCTCCGCCGGCGGGTACGACCCGAAGAGCTCCGGCGCCTCCAACCTGGGCCCGAACAGCGAGGACCTCGCCAAGGCGATCGAGGACCGCCGCGCCGCGGTCGCCGCGTTCGACGGCGTCGACCCGGCGAAGGTGCCGGTGGACGCGGTCACCGCCTCCGGCTCGGGCCTCGACCCGCACATCTCGGTCGCCTACGCCGAGGAGCAGGCCGCCCGGGTCGCCGGGGCCCGGAACCTGCCGGTGGAGACGGTGGAGAAGCTGATCGACAGGTACACCGAGGGCCGCTCGCTGGGCTTCCTCGGCCAGCCGGGAGTCAACGTCGTCCTCCTCAACACGGCTCTGGCGCACCAGAAGTGACGGACAGGCAGGCAGCACCGTGAGACAGGCCGACCCGGGCCGGGGCACCACCCCGCGCCCGGGTCGGCCGCCGTACGTCCCGACCCCCGTACGAAGACGAAAGCACCACGCCCCGACCCCCGTACGAAGACGAAAGACGCAATTCCCGACCCCCGTACGAAGACGAAAGAGCAGCGCCCATGGCCCGCGACCTCGCCCCCGGCACCGGCCCCCGCCGCGGCCGGCTGAGGGTGTACCTCGGTTCCGCCCCCGGTGTCGGCAAGACCTACCGGATGCTGGACGAGGCCAGGCGCAGACAGGACCGCGGCGCGGAGGTGGTGGTCGGCTACATCGAGTGCCACGGCCGCCGCCACACCGAGGCCATGCTCGACGGCCTGGACGTCGCTCCCCGGGCCCGACGGTCCTACCGGGACGCCGAGTTCGAGGAGATGGACCTCGACGCGCTGCTCGCCCGCCGCCCCTCCCTGGTGCTGGTGGACGAGCTCGCGCACACCAACGTCCCCGGCGGCCGGCACGCCAAGCGCTGGCAGGACGTCGAGGAGCTGCTGGCCGCCGGGATCGACGTCATCACCACCGTCAACGTCCAGCACCTGGAATCGCTGAACGACGTCGTCCAGAAGATCACCGGCATCCCCCAGCGCGAGACCGTCCCGGACGAGGTGGTCCGCCGGGCCGACCAGATCGAACTCGTCGACATGGCTCCCCAGGCGCTGCGCCGCCGGATGGCTCACGGCAACGTCTACCGGGCGGAGAAAGTGGACGCCGCGCTCTCGAACTACTTCCGGGTCGGCAACCTCACCGCCCTGCGCGAGCTCGCCCTGCTCTGGGTGGCCGGGCGGGTCGACGAGGGGCTGCGCGACTACCGGGCCAGCCACCGCATCGACCGCGTCTGGGAGGCCCGCGAGCGGGTGGTGGTCGCCCTCACCGGCGGCCCCGAGGGCGAGACGCTGATCCGCCGCGCCGCCCGGATCGCCGACCGCACGGCGGGCGGCGACCTGCTCGCCGTGCACGTCACCCGCAGCGACGGCCTGGCCGGGGCGTCCTCGGGGGCGCTCGCCCAGCAGCGGCAGCTGGTGGAGGCGCTGGGCGGCGGCTACCACGTGGTGGTCGGCGACGACATCCCCACCGCGCTGCTGGCCTTCGCCCGCGCCCACGACGCCACCCAGCTCGTCCTCGGCACCAGCCGGCGCGGCCGGATCGCCCGGCTCCTCACCGGCCCCGGCATCGGCGAGACCACCGTGGACGCCTCCGAGGACATCGACGTCCACATGGTCACCCACGCGTTCACCGGCCGCGGCCGGCTGCCCCCGCTCGGCCGCCGCCACTCCAGGCGCCGCACCGTCGCCGGCTACGCCGCCGGACTCGTGCTGCCCTGGCTGCTGACGGCCGGCCTCTCGCAGTCCCACGGCACCGTCAACCTGACCACCGACGCGCTGATCTTCCAGCTGGGCGTGGTCGTCGTCGCCCTGCTCGGCGGCGCCACCTCGGCCCTGCTGGCCTCCCTCGTCGCCTCGCTGCTGCTGAACTACTTCTTCATCCCGCCCCTGCACACCCTGACCATCGGCGAGACCAACAACCTCGTCGCCCTGCTGGTGTTCGCCGCCGTCGCGCTCACCGTCTCCACCGTGGTCGACCACGCGGGCCGGCTCACCACCCGGGCCGCCCGGGCCACCGCCGAGGCCGAGACCCTCTCCACCCTGGCCGGCAGCGTGCTGCGCGGCGCCGACGCCCTGCCCGCCCTGCTGGAGAAGTCCCGGACGGCCTTCGGGATGGACTCCGTCGCCCTGCTGGAACGCACCGGCGGCGCGGTGCTGGCCCGCTGCGACGGCGAGGGCGGGCCCGCCGGGCCCGGCGAGACCACCGAGGTCCCGGTCGGCGCCGACGCCCTGCTGGCGCTCACCGGCCGCCGGCTGCCCGCCGCCGACCAGCGCGTCCTCACCGCGTTCGCCGCCCACGTGGCCGCCGCGCTGGAACGCGACCGGCTCGCCGTGGTGGCCGCCGAGGTCGAACCGATCAGGGCCGCCGACCGGATGCGCACCGCCCTGCTCGCCGCCGTCAGCCACGACCTGCGCACCCCGCTGGCCGCCGCGCTGGCCTCGGTCGGCTCGCTGCGCAGCCCCGACGTCGAGTTCTCCGCCGAGGACCGGGCCGAACTCCTGGCCACCGCCGACGAGTCCCTGGTCAAGCTCACCCGGCTGGTGGACAACCTGCTCGACATGAGCCGCCTCCAGGCCGGGGCCCTCACCCTCCACCTCGCCGAGACCCACCTGGACGAGATCCTGCCCCGGGCCCTGGACACCCTCCCCGACCCGTACGCGCCGGTACGGCCGCTCGACCTCACGTTCGACATCGAGGAGGGCGTCCCGGCCGTCCTGGTCGACCCGCCGCTGCTGGAGCGCGTCCTGGCCAACGTCATCGCCAACGCCCTGCGCCACACCGCCCCCGGCACCCCGGTCCTGGTCGCCGCCAGCCACCTCGGCGACCGGGTCGAGGTCAGGGTGATCGACCGCGGCCCCGGCATCGCCGCCGAGGACCGCGACCGCGTCTTCCTGCCCTTCCAGCGCCTCGGCGACACCGACAACACCACCGGCGTCGGCCTCGGCCTCGCCCTCTCCCGCGGCCTCGCCGAGGCCATGGGCGGCGGCCTGGAGGTCGAGGACACCCCCGGGGGCGGCACCACCATGCTGCTCACCCTGCCCGCCGCCCACCCGGGAGGAGCGCCCGCATGAGCGAGATCCTGATCGTCGACGACGAACCGGCGCTGCTGCGCACCCTGCGGATCAACCTGAGCGCCCGCCGGTACGCCGTCCGGACGGCCGCCAGCGGTGGCGAGGCCCTGGACCGCGCCGCCCGGACCTCGCCCGACGCCGTCCTGCTCGACCTGGGCCTGCCCGACCTGGACGGCCTGGATGTCATCCGGGGCCTGCGCAGCCGCAGCGCCGTACCGATCATCGTGCTCTCCGGCCGCACCGGCGCGGCCGACAAGGTGGGCGCCCTGGACGCCGGCGCCGACGACTACCTCACCAAGCCGTTCCTGATGGAGGAACTGCTGGCCCGGCTGCGCGCCGTCCTGCGCCGTCCACCGGGCGGCCCGGCCCCGGCCGCGCGGGTGATCGGCGCCCACACCGTGGACCTCGCCGCCACCACCGTGACCGGCCCGGACGGCCCGGTCCGGCTCACCCCCACCGAGTGGCGGATCCTGGCGCTGCTGCTCGCCGACCCCGGCCGCCTGGTGCCCGGCCGGCGGATCCTGCGCGAGGTCTGGGGCCCGGCGCAGGAGGGGCGCGGCAACTACCTGCGGGTCTACCTGGCGGGGCTGCGCCGCAAGCTGGAACGCGATCCGGCCCGGCCGCGCCACCTGATCACCGAGCCCGGTCTCGGCTACCGGTACGAGCCCTGACGCCGGGACGGCGGCGGCCCCCCCGACGGCCGCGCGTCAACGGAGCGTCAAGGGTGGGCCGCCGGGCGACAGGAGGGCGTCAGGACGGCCGGCCGGGGCGGTCGGCGGGCGTAGCGTCGTCGGTGAGCGAGCGGCCCTGCTCCATGTGGGGGATGCCGGGACCGCTCCGCCGTCTCGGCGGCCGACCGGTGGGGGAGGGGCGCGCGCCCAACGACGCGCGCCCCTGTCACCCGCTCGGCCCTGCTCAGCTGCCCCGGTCGGGCCTGCTCAGCTGCCCTGGTCGGGCCGCCGCCGGCCCGCCGCTCAGCCCCCGCCCGCGCTCCCCGACTGCCGCGGCAGCGCCAGCGCCACCGTGTCGGCGAACTCCCGCACGGCACTGGTCCGGCTGACGATCCGCCCGCTGTGCACCACCAGCCGGCTGTGCCCGCCCGCGAGCGCCCCCGCCAGGCTGTCCCCGCGCACCGCCAGCAGCTCCGCCGGGAACCCGGCGTCCACCCGGACCGGCGGCAGCCCGAGCGCCGCCCGGGCCTGGTTGGCCACCGCGTCGTACGCCTCCTCCACGTCCAGCACCCCGCTCGCCGCCAGCAGGTAGGCGGCCTCCAGCGGATCGGCCCGGCCCACCGGGTTGGCCGGGTCCCGCAGCGAGCCGCTGCCGGCCGAGAGCGGTACCCGGGCCTGCGCCAGCTCCCGCGGCAGCCCCGGCCGCATCCCGGCCGCCCGGCCCTCCAGACCGCTGCAGCCGCCGTTCTGCGGCAGGCAGACCACCCGGACGCCGCTGCTGGCCAGCACCGCCGGCCCGCCCGGCGCCAGCGCGCCGCACGGGCCGAGCACCACCCGGGGCCGCAGCGGGGCGAGCGCGCTCGCCAGCCGGGCCAGCTGCGCCGCGTCGGCCCCGGTGGTGTGCAGGTCCACCGGGCAGTCCGCCTCCCGGGCGGCCTCCAGCAGCACCTGGACGTACCCGGCCGGGTCAGGGTCCAGCTCCGGACAGCCGCCGGCCGCGGTGGCGCCGAGCTTGAGCGCGTCGCGCAGCTGGGCCCGGCCGTCCGCGCCGGCCAGACCGGTGAGCAGCCGGGGCATCGCGACCGCCTGCAGCTCCGCCAGGCCGCGCAGCGCCTGCCGGGCGGTGAGCACCGCCTCCAGCCGGCGCAGCCCGTGCACGTCGCCGATCCGGACGTGGGTGCGCTGCGCGGTGGCGCCGTAGCCCAGCGAGGTGAGCGCGGCCTCGGTGACCCGGCGGGTCAGGTCGCCGGAGGTCTCCGGCGGCGGTGCGGGCAGCGCGGCCGAGAAGGCGACGTCGTAGTGGGCGTGCGCCTCGGCGGGGGCCGGCAGCAGCAGATAGCCCTTGAGGTCGATCCGGGCCCCGGTGGTCGTGGTGGGGGCACCGGGCAGGGCCGGCAGCGGGCCGAGGCTGCCGGTGGTGCCGACGGCCTGGATCCGGTCGCCGCTGATCCGTACGTCCACCACCCGGCCGTCGGCGAGCCGGGCGTCGGTGAGCAGCAGGACGGGGCCGTGCCCCAGCGGGTTGGCGGCCGGCCCGGACCCGGGGTGGGGCCCGTCGGAGGGTGCGCTGTCCATCGCCCGGTTCCTCCCTCGCGCCGGCCGGTGCGGATCCCCGGCCCGTCCCGATCAATGAGCGACGAGCCTATGGCGCGGGGGCGCGGGGTGCGGGGACGCGGGCAATAGTCGTATCGGGTCGGGCCGCGCCCCACCGGGGCCGATCGAACGCCCTGCCTTCGATCGCTCGCCCGTGCACCTCGCCCACCTGCGGTCTTCGCGCCGGGATACGGATTTCACCTCTGGGCGCGGAACGTGTAATCTCTTCCTCGTTCGCCCCTATAGCTCAGTCGGTAGAGCGTCTCCATGGTAAGGAGAAGGTCTGCGGTTCGATTCCGCATGGGGGCTCTGGTGAGAGGGAGTCAGCTTCGGCTGTGCTCCGGATCACTGTGGCGGTGTAGCTCAGTTGGTAGAGCAAGCGGCTCATAATCGCTGTGTCACCGGTTCAAGTCCGGTCACCGCTACCCCGCGTAGTCGGTCGGGAGATCGCACTCCCGGTCGGCTACTCTTGTTGTGTTCTTATTCAATGTCCAAGGAAGGCACTCCCGTGGCTGCCACCGATGTCCGCCCGAAGATCACGCTGGCCTGCGTGGAGTGCAAGGAGCGGAACTACATCACCAAGAAGAACCGGCGTAACGACCCGGACCGTCTTGAGATGAAGAAGCACTGCCCCCGCTGCAACTCGCACACCGCGCACCGCGAGACCCGCTGACCCTGTCGCGTGTCCGCGGGCCTGTGTGATCACAGGTCTACGACTCCGGGCCGTACCCCTCACAGGGTGCGGCCCGGAGTCTTTTCGTCATTCACCGCGCTCTTGAGGAGCTGCCATGGCACTCGACCCCTCCTTCATCGGGCGGACGTACCCGCCCACCGAGCCGTACGAGGTCGGCCGGGAGAAGATCCGCGAGTTCGCCGTCGCCGTGGGCGACGCCAACCCGGCGTACACCGACCCGGAGGCGGCCAAGGCGTTCGGCCACCCGGACGTCATCGCCCCGCCGACCTTCCCGTTCGTGCTCACCTACCGGGCCGCCGGCCAGGTGGTGGAGGACCCGCAGCTGGGCCTGGACTACAGCCGCGTGGTGCACGGTGACCAGAAGTTCGTCTACACCCGCCCGGTGCGGGCCGGTGACCGGCTCTCCGTCGCGGTGACCATCGACAACATCAAGTCGCTCGCGGGCAACGACGTGCTCACGGTGCGCGGCGAGGTGACGGACGCGACCGGCGAGCACGTGGTGACGTCGGTCATGACCCTGGTGGCCCGGGCCGCCGACGAGGCGGGGGAGTAACACCATGGCGATCAGCTACGACGAGGTCGCGGTCGGCACCGAGCTGCCGGCGCGGTCCTTCCCCGTGACGCGCGCCACGCTGGTGCAGTACGCGGGCGCCTCCGGGGACTTCAACCCGATCCACTGGAACGAGAAGTTCGCGCTGGAGGTCGGCCTGCCCGACGTCATCGCGCACGGCATGTTCACCATGGCCGAGGCGGTCCGGGTGGTCACCGACTGGGTCGGCGACCCGGGCGCGGTGGTCGAGTACGGCGTGCGCTTCACCCGGCCGGTGACGGTGCCCAACGACGGCGTCGGCTCCGTGATCGAGGTGACCGGCAAGGTCGCCAAGCTGCTGGACGACCGGAAGGTGCAGGTCGACCTGCTGGCGACCTTCGGCGGCCTGAAGGTGCTGGGCATGTCCCGCGCCGTCGTCCGGCTGGCCTGAGCGCCCGGAGCCCGCGCATCCGGAGCCCGAGCGCCCGGCGGGGAGGGGCGGACCGGCCCCTCCCCGTACGCTGGGGGCGTGCTGGTAGAACTCGACGCCCCCCTCGCCCCGCTGACCACCCTGCGGCTCGGCGGTCCCGCCCGCCGGCTGGTGACCGCGCAGACCGACGAGGACGTGATCGCCACCGTCCGGAAGGCCGACGCGGCCGGCGAGCCGCTGCTGGTCCTCGGCGGCGGCTCCAACCTGGTGATCGGCGACGCCGGCTTCGCCGGGACGGTGCTGCGGATCGCCACCACCGGCTTCGTGCTGGACGGCACCGCCCTGGAGCTCGCGGCCGGCGAGGTGTGGGCCGACGCGGTGACCAGGACCGTGCTGGAGCACGGCCTGGCCGGGATCGAGTTCCTGGCCGGGATCCCCGGCTCGGCCGGTGCCACCCCGGTCCAGAACGTGGGCGCGTACGGCCAGGAGGTCGCCCAGTCGATCACCGAGGTGGTCGCCTACGACCGCCGGACCGACCGGGTGGTCACCCTCACCAACGCCGAGTGCGGCTTCTCCTACCGGCACAGCCGCTTCAAGGCCGACCCGGACCGCTACGTCGTGCTCCGGGTCCGCTTCGGCCTGGAGGACGCCGGCGGGCTCTCCACCCCGGTCGCCTACGCCGAGACGGCCCGGCACCTGGGCGTGCTGCCGGGCGAGCGGGTCGACCTCACCACCGCCTGGAACGCCGTGCTGACGCTGCGCGCGGGCAAGGGCATGGTGCTCGACGCGGCCGACCACGACACCTGGTCGGCGGGCTCCTTCTTCACCAACCCGGTGCTGACCGCCGAGCAGTACGCCGCCTTCCTGGCGCTGGCGGCCGCGCGCGAGCTCACCGCCCCCGCCTACCCGGCGCCGGACGGCCGGACCAAGACCTCGGCGGCCTGGCTGATCGACAAGGCCGGCTTCGGCAAGGGGTACGGCAGCGGCCCGGCCACCCTCTCCACCAAGCACACCCTGGCCCTGACCAACCGCGGCGCGGCCACCGCCGAGGACCTGCTGGCGCTGGCCCGCGAGATCCGCGACGGCGTCCGGTCGGCGTTCGGCGTGGAGCTGGTCAACGAGCCGGTGATGGTGGGCGTCGAGCTCTAGCCGGCGGCGCGGCCCGGGTGCCGGTCGGCCGGGAAGCCCCGGGCGGCCGCCACCCCCGGGGTGGTGCCGTCCCCGAGCCAGCCGTCGATGTCCGCCAGCAGCTCCTTGCGGACGCTGTCCGGCGCGCGTGAGCCGCGCACCGACTGGCGGGCCAGCTCGGCGAGTTCGGCGTCGGAGAAGCCGAGCACGTCGCGGGCCAGCTCGTACTGGGCGGCCAGCCGGGTGCCGAACAGCAGTGGGTCGTCGGCGCCCAGCGCCAGCGGGACGCCCGCGTCGAACAGCCGCCGCAGCGGGACGTCCTCGGCCCGCTCGTAGACGCCCAGCGAGACGTTGGAGGACGGGCAGACCTCGCAGGTGACCTGCCGGTCGGCCAGCCGCTGCATCAGCCGGGGGTCCTCGGCGGCCCGGACGCCGTGGCCGATCCGGCCGGCGCCCAGGTCGTCCAGGCAGTCCCGGACCGACTCGGGCCCGGCCAGTTCGCCGCCGTGCGGGGCGGCCAGCAGCCCGCCCTTGCGGGCGATGTCGAAGGCCCGGTCGAAGTCCCGGGCGAGGCCGCGCCGTTCGTCGTTGGAGAGGCCGAAGCCGACCACGCCCCGGTCGGTGTAGCGGACGGCCAGCCGGGCCAGCGTCCGGGCGTCCATCGGGGACTTCATCCGGTTGGCCGCGACCAGCACCCGGATCCCGACGCCGGTCGCCCCGGCGGCCTGCTCCACCGCGTCCAGGATCAGTTCGAGGGCGGGGATCAGACCGCCCAGCCGGGGCGCGTACGAGGTCGGGTCGACCTGGATCTCCAGCCAGCGCGAGCCGTCCCGCCGCTCGTCCTCGGCGGTCTCCAGCACCAGGCGGCGGATGTCGGACTCGTCGCGCAGCACCGAGCGGGCGGTGTCGTAGAGGCGCTGGAAGCGGAACCAGCCGCGTTCGTCGGTGGCCCGCAGCCTGGGCGGCTCGGCGGAGCTGAGCGCCTCCGGCAGCCGGACGCCGTGCTTGTCGGCCAGCTCCAGCAGGGTGGCGGGGCGCATCGAGCCGGTGAAGTGCAGGTGCAGGTGGGCCTTGGGGAGGTCCCTGACGTCTCGCGGATTCAGCAGGCGTTCCATTCGCCGATACTGCCGTATCGGGCCCCGATACGGGAACCGCCCCCTTCCCGTCCCCCGAAGGGGTGAAAAGGGGGCGGTCCGCGGTGGAGCGGGACGGTCGGGACCGTCAGGCGGTGGCCTCGGCGAGCAGCTTCTGCATCCGGCCGACGCCCTCGACCAGGTCGGCGTCGCCGAGCGCGTAGGAGAGCCGCAGGTAGCCCGGGGTGCCGAAGGCCTCGCCGGGGACGACCGCGACCTCGACCTCGTCCAGGATCAGCGCGGCCAGCTCGGCGGAGCTCTGCGGACGGGTGCCGCGGATCTCCTTGCCCAGCAGGCCCTTGACCGACGGGTAGACGTAGAACGCGCCCTCGGGCTCGGGGCAGAGGACGCCCTCGATCTCGTTCAGCATCTTCACGATGGTCCTGCGGCGCCGGTCGAAGGCGGTGCGCATCTCGTGCACGGCGGCGAGGTCACCGCTGACGGCGGCGAGCGCGGCGCGCTGCGCGACGTTGGAGACGTTCGAGGTGGCGTGCGACTGCAGGTTGGTCGCGGCCTTGACGACGTCCTTGGGGGCGATCAGCCAGCCCACCCGCCAGCCGGTCATGGCGTAGGTCTTGGCCACGCCGTTGACCACGATGGTCTTGTCCGCGAGCTCGGGCAGCAGGGCCGGCAGCGAGGTGAACTTCGCGTCGCCGTAGACCAGGTGCTCGTAGATCTCGTCGGTCAGCACCCAGAGGC
Source organism: Kitasatospora sp. NPDC059973 (assembly GCF_042737525.1). Classification (NCBI taxonomy): domain Bacteria; kingdom Bacillati; phylum Actinomycetota; class Actinomycetes; order Kitasatosporales; family Streptomycetaceae; genus Kitasatospora; species Kitasatospora sp. NPDC059973. The sequence continues at coordinate 43,849 of NZ_JBHWUI010000004.1, forward strand.
CGTGCTCCAGGGCCCACTCGCCGATGGCCCGGGCCTCGGCCTCGGTGTAGACCGCGCCGGTCGGGTTGGACGGCGAGACGAAGAGCACCACCTTGGTGTTCTCGGTGCGGGCGGCCTCCAGCTGCTCGACCGAGACCTTGTAGCCGGTGGTCTCGTCGGCCACGACCTCCACCGGCACACCGCCGGCCAGCTGCACCGACTCCGGGTAGGTGGTCCAGTACGGGGCCGGGACGATGACCTCGTCGCCCGGGTCGAGGATCGCGGCGAAGGCCTCGTAGATCGCCTGCTTGCCGCCGTTGGTCACCAGCACCTGGGAGGCGTCCACCTGGTAGCCGGAGTCGCGCAGCGTCTTGGCGGCGATCGCGGCCTTCAGCTCCGGCAGGCCGCCGGCCGGGGTGTAGCGGTGGTTCTTCGGGTCGCGGCAGGCCTCGACGGCGGCTTCGACGATGTAGTCCGGGGTGGGGAAGTCCGGCTCGCCGGCGCCGAAGCCGATGACCGGCCGGCCGGCCGCCTTGAGGGCCTTGGCCTTGGCGTCCACGGCGAGGGTCGCGGACTCGGCGATCGCGCCGATCCGGGCGGAGACCCGGCGGTCGGCGGGGCGGACGGAACTGTCGGGCTGCGGGGTGGAAGCGCTCATGCCTGCATGGTCGCAGAACCGGGACGGACCGGGCATGGGGGTTTCACCATATGTACGGGCTCGTCCGGATGGTGGCCCGGAGCGGGGCCGGTCCGTGGTCGTCAGGTGGCCGGTTCGGTGGTCGGACGTGAAAGAAGAGGTTCGACCAAACGCCTCTCGACCACGTACACTCACTCCTCGACGGCCACCGAGAAGCCACGCTTCCACCGCCTGTGCATGCAGCGGCGGGAGATGCGGTAGGTTGGTGGTCGCTACAGGGGCCGAGAGGCACCGTAGGGCAATAGCTCAATTGGTAGAGCACCGGTCTCCAAAACCGGCGGTTGGGGGTTCAAGTCCCTCTTGCCCTGCTGCTTGATCCGTATTCAGCCCGTTCGCTCCACAGAGCGAGCGGGCTTGATGCGGAGAGGGCTCCGAACAGCACCGCTTTAGCCGGCCGCTCGTGCCCTCTCGGGCACGCAGGTGATGCTCGGCAGGACCCGGATTCAGGTGAGGACGAGTGACGGAGACCACGGGCTCCACCGCAACGCCTGAGAGCGGCAACCCCGAGGGTGCCGACGGCGCTGACGAGACCACGCCTGCCGAGGGCGGGGACGAGGGGCAGTCGCGCCGCGACCGCAAGCGGGCGGGCCGCGCGGACAAGAAGTCCGGCAAGCGTGCCAAGAAGGGCGCCTTCGCCCGGCTCGCGCTGTTCTACCGCCAGATCATCGCGGAGCTGCGCAAGGTCGTCTGGCCCTCCCGCAACGAGCTGGTCAACTACACCACCGTGGTGGTCGTGTTCGTCGTGGTCGTGATGGCGTTCGTCGCCGGCCTCGACTACGGCTTCTCGAAGCTCAGCCTCTGGGTCTTCGGCTGACCGAGCGGTCCCACCTTCGAAACAGCTTCCCGACCCGGGCCGATTCTTCGGCCCGGGTCGAGCTGTCGGCGCCGGACGTACGAGGCCGCTACCGTTGACTCGGTACTGTTGAAGTCTCCGAGTCATCTCCTGGCGCCCGCGTGAAGCAGCGGCGCCGGAAAGGTCCCGGAGCGCGCCACCTTCACCATCTCCAGGAAAGAAGCAGCCACCGTGTCTGAGTCCCCCCTGTACGACGCCGACGAGACCGTCCGCGAGGCGGATGTCGCCGCCGAGCTGGACGCGGCCGAGCTGGCTGACGAAGCCGAGGCCGCCGAGCAGATCGTGGACGCCGCGGACAGCGACGAGGACGAGGTCGCGGCGGACGACGAGGCCGAGGCCGGCGAGCCCGCCGAGGAGGCCGCGCTGCACGCGGAGTCCGCCGAGGAGCTCGACGCCGAGGACACCGAGGCCGCCGAGGACCAGGACGAGGACGAGGCGGCGGACGAGGCCGGCGCCGAGGCGGAGGCCGAGGAGGAAGCCGCCGAGGAGGCCGTCGAGGTCGACCCGGTCGCCAAGTTCCGCGAGGACCTGCGCTTCATGCCCGGCGAGTGGTACGTGATCCACACCTACGCCGGCTACGAGAACCGGGTGAAGCAGAACCTGGAGCAGCGCGCGGTCTCCCTCAACGTCGAGGAGTACATCTTCCAGGCCGAGGTGCCGCAGGAGGAGGTCGTCCAGATCAAGAACGGCGACCGCAAGACCATCCGCCAGAACAAGCTCCCCGGCTACGTGCTGGTGCGCATGGACCTCACCCCGGAGTCCTGGGGCGTCGTGCGCAACACCCCCGGTGTCACCGGCTTCGTCGGCAACGCCTACGACCCGTACCCGCTGACGCTGGACGAGGTCGTCAAGATGCTCGCCCCCGACGTCGAGCGCCAGGCGGCCAAGGACGCCGGCAAGCCGTCGCCGGTCAAGCCCAGCGAGATCCAGGTCCTGGACTTCGAGGTCGGCGACTCGGTCACCGTCACCGACGGCCCCTTCGCCACCCTCCAGGCGACGATCAACGAGATCAACCCGGACTCGAAGAAGGTCAAGGGCCTGGTCGAGATCTTCGGCCGGGAGACCCCGGTCGAGCTCTCCTTCGACCAGATCCAGAAGAACTAGTACGGCCGCGGGGACTCGGACGAGTCCTCGGCGTCGGGGCGGGGCTTCGGCCCCGCCCCGAAGTCGTTTTGGTCCAGCGGCGCATCCGCGTTAGCCTGGTCCGATGTGTGTGCTGGCGGCTGGGTGTCGCCCCGGTTCCGCACGCACCAGCAATCACCTCTCGGAAGGACCCGGAGAGAAATGCCTCCCAAGAAGAAGAAGGTCACGGGGCTTATCAAGCTCCAGATCAACGCCGGTGCGGCCAACCCGGCGCCGCCGGTCGGCCCCGCGCTGGGTCAGCACGGCGTCAACATCATGGAGTTCTGCAAGGCCTACAACGCCGCGACCGAGTCGCAGCGCGGCATGATCGTGCCGGTGGAGATCACGGTCTACGACGACCGTTCCTTCACCTTCATCACGAAGACGCCGCCGGCCGCGCGCCTCATCCTGAAGGCCGCGGGCGTGGACAAGGGTTCGGCCGAGCCGCACAAGACCAAGGTCGCCAAGCTCACGGCCGCCCAGGTCCGCGAGATCGCCACGGTCAAGCTCCCCGACCTGAACGCCAACGACCTGGACGCCGCGTCCAAGATCATCGCCGGCACCGCCCGGTCGATGGGCATCACGGTCGAGGGCTGATCACCCTTCTCGTCCTTGTGGTAGGGCCTGCGCGGCCCGTCCATACCACGACTCCATTCCCCATTCAGGAGCAGCAGTGAAGCGCAGCAAGGCTCTGAAGGCCGCGGACGCACAGGTCGACCGCGAGCGCCTTTACGCCCCCCTCGAGGCCATCCGCCTCGCCAAGGCGACCAGCACCACCAAGTTCGACGGCACCGTCGAGGTCGCCATGCGTCTGGGCGTCGACCCGCGCAAGGCCGACCAGATGGTCCGCAGCACCGTGATCCTCCCGCACGGCACCGGTAAGACCGCTCGGGTCCTGGTCTTCGCGACCGGCGAGCGTGCCGAGGCCGCGCGTGCTGCGGGCGCCGACATCGTCGGCTCCGACGAGCTCATCGACGAGGTCGCCAAGGGCCGCCTCGACTTCGACGCAGTCGTCGCCACCCCGGACCTCATGGGCAAGGTCGGCCGCCTGGGCCGCGTGCTCGGTCCCCGTGGCCTGATGCCGAACCCGAAGACCGGCACCGTGACCCCGGACGTGGCCAAGGCCGTGAACGAGATCAAGGGCGGCAAGATCGAGTTCCGCGTCGACAAGCACTCGAACCTGCACTTCATCATCGGTAAGGCCTCCTTCACCGACGAGCAGCTGGTCGAGAACTACGCCGCCGCGCTGGACGAGGTGCTCCGCGCCAAGCCGTCCGCCGCCAAGGGTCGCTACATCAAGAAGACCGCGATCAGCACCACGATCGGCCCCGGCATCCTGGTGGACCCGAACCGCACCCGCAACCTCCTGGTCGAGGAGGACCCGGCCTCCGTCTGAGCCCTGAGCTCCGACCGGTAGCCGCGTCCTGGGCGCAGCAGTAGTCCGCACGACGGGCCCGTACCCCCTCGGGGGTGCGGGCCCGTCGTCGTGTCCGGATCGAGATCCCGGCGGTGGGGAACTCCCGGTCGGCTCGTCGTACGCTCGGCCGGTCCGATCATCTGATCGATGCCCGACCGAAGCCGACCGCCGGAGTGTGCCGTGCCGCCCGCCCTTCGCCCCGCCGCCTGGGGGGCGGCCCTCCTGGTGCTCGCCAGCGGTCTGACGGCGTGCAGCCTGCTGGCGGTCTCGGGGGACCGCACGCCGCTGGGCACACCCGCGACGGTCCGCCCGCCCAAGCAGGTGCTGCTCTCGGCCACCCAGACGCTGGACGACACCGGCGGCGCGCGGGTGCGGACGGTCGAGGAGGGCCCGGCCGGGCGGCGCACCGCCGCCGGCACCGTGGTCTGGGGCCCCCGGGACGCGGCCGAGCTGACCGTCACCGACGAGCGGGGCACCGGCCGGCTGCGCAGCCAGGACGGCACGGTCGACCTCGGGTACGAGGGGGCGGCGCCGCTGCGGGCCGAGCGGGCCGAGGCCGAGTCGCTCGACCCGCGGGCCGCCCCGGGCGTTGGCGGCTACGCGGGCGGCTGGATGACCGGGCTGATATCCAACCCGGGCGACTCGGCGCACACCATGGCACTGGCCGGCCGGCTCACCTCGCTCGGCGGGGAGGAGCTCGCCGGCACCACCGTGGCGCACTACCAGGGGAGCGCGCCGGTGGCCGAGTACTTCGCCGCGGACCAGGGCCTCACCCCCGAGCGGCTCGCGGTGGTCCTCGGCTACTACCGGGAGCACGGCGTGACCGCCATCGGGTACGACGCCTGGATCGCGCCCGGCGACCGCCTGCTGCGGCTGCGCGCCACCGCTGTGGGCAGCGCCGGAACCGTGGTCACCACGACGGACGTCTCCGAGCTCGGGACGGGCACCGAGAGCCCGGCCCCCGCGGGCTAGGCGGCGCCACCGCACGCGGTGGGGAAGGCGCCCGGTGATCCATTAGAGTCCGCTGGGTATTTTCTGATGATCAGGTCTTTGGGGGGCTCCTTATGCGCGTTCTGCGCCATGCGTGCGTCACGGTCGCGGCGACCGTCCTGGCCGCCGGGCTGGCGGCCTGCGGCAGCGACGGTACGACCGGCACCAAGGCGGCCGGTGACGCCGTCGCCGGCGCCGCGGCGGGACTCGACCCGCGCGCGGCGCTGGCCGCCTCGGCCGTGGTGATGCAGCGGGCCGGCAACGGCTCGCTCGCGCTGACCGCGGAGGCCGGCCCGATGGCCGGTACCGCCGAATGGCAGCAGCGGACCGTCGTCGACGTCGCGGCCAAGACCGAGTCGGGCACCAGGGCGAGGATCATCGGTGACGAGGTCTACCTCGGCGGCGGTCTGCAGACCACGGCCGTGCTGGGCGGGAAGCACTGGGCCAGGATCGAGCCGAAGGACCCGGTCGTCGGCTCGATGTCGGTGATGTTCCTGACCGTCGCGCAACTGACGAACCCGGTCCTCCAGTTGTCGGCGGCGGCCCAGGGCGGCAAGCTCACCAAGGTCGGCGCGGAGGCGGTCGGCGGGGTCCAGACCACCCACTACCGCGCCGTCGAGGAGGTCGCCAAGCTGGCCGACACCCTGAGCGCGCTCGGCGGCGACCAGCGCGCGGCCGTCCGCCAGACGCTCGACACCGGCGGCAGCACGCTGACCGTGGACTTCTGGATCAACGACAAGCAGGAGCTCGTCCAGCTCCGGGAGTACGGCGACAAGGGCGGCGAGTCCTCGGCCGTCACCGTCACCTACTCGGGCCTCGGCGCCGCGCCCAAGATCGAGGCGCCGGCCGCGGGCGACGTCGGCAAGGGGGCCGACTTCGCCAAGCTCTTCCGCAGCTGACCCCACCGGGCGCCGGCGACACCGCCCGGCGGGCCGAGGGGGTCGCCGCGGGTCGGTCCGGTCCCTGGTGGCAAGGTGGCTGGAACAGCACGGCCGGTCCACGGCGGCCGGGGACGGGGCGGCCCGCAGCGGGACCGCCGCAGTGGTGACCGGACGGAAGGAGAGGGGGCATGGCGGTGCGGCAGCGACTGGCGGCCATCACGGCCGCGGTGCTCCTGGCGAGCGGTCTCACCGCGTGCGGCAGCGGCGGGGGCGCCTCGCCGGTGCCGTCCGGCACCCCGTCGCCGAGCACCGTCGCCGCGACCGGGCCGGCCAAGCCCACCGACCGGTCGCCGCACGGCGTCCTGCTCTCCGCCCAGCTCACCATGCAGACCGCCCGCCGGGCCAAGGTCAGCTACCGGCTGGGGGCGGACGCCGGCTCCGGCCCGCTGTTCTGGCAGCCGAAGACCGCGCTCCAGGTCAAACGTTCCACGTCGGCCGAGGCCGAGCAGCTGATCGTCGTGGACACCGTGGCGTACCAGGGCGGTGACGCGGCCACCGCGGCCCGGCAGGCCGGCCGGCACTGGGAGCGGTTCTCCGTGGCGCCGACCGCGGACGGCCACCGGGAGATCCCCTACGCCGGGCTGATCGACCTGCTGAACCCGGTCGAGGCGCTGGCCGCCGCGACCGCCGACGGGATCGAGGCGCAGTACCTCGGCGAGGAGAGGTTCGAGGACTCGGCGGTCGAGCACTTCCGGGTCACCACCGACGCCGAGCGCTACGCGGCCGCCCAGGTCCAGCTGGGCCAGGCCCGCCGGGACGGCCTGCGGGCCGCGCTGGCCCCCGGCGGCTCGGTCTCGCTGACCCTGGACCTGTGGCTGAACGACAAGGACCAGCTGGTCCGGCTGCAGCGCACGGGCACCGGGGCGAGCGGCCGGGCGGACGACGCGGTGCTCTACAGCGACTTCGCCGGCACCCTCTCGGTGCAGGCCCCGGCCGAGGCGGACACCGTGGACGTGGGCACCCGAAGCGTCTCCCCGCTGGCCCGCTGAGGGCCCCGGGTGGGCGATTTGCCCCGGACGGCCGAGTCCGGCTAGTGTTACCGAAGCCAAAGACCGCTGGTTGTCGCCGTGCACTCGCAAGGGGCGCGGGGACCGAAGGATCTGCGATTCGTCGCAGGCAGCCCGCGCAGGATTGTTTGGAGCTTGGACTTCCGGGACCCGCGTGTTCGCACGTGGAACCGTCGAGGTCGAACTGAGCCCCGTGCGCCTGCGCACCGGGGCTCATCTGCTTTTCCGCAGGAGCTTTCCTTCCGTCCGGTGGTCCGAGGTTCGAATGGTCGACTTTCGCGGTCGGCCTGACTTCGACATCACGGAAGGAGGCGTAAGCCTATGGCTAGGCCCGACAAGGCTGCCGCCGTCGCCGAGATCACGGAGCAGTTCCGTGCCTCGAACGCGGCCGTGCTGACCGAGTACCGCGGTCTGACGGTGAAGCAGGTTAAGACCCTGCGTCGCTCGCTGGGTGACAACGCCCAGTACGCCGTGGTGAAGAACACGCTGACCAAGATTGCGGCCAATGAGGCCGGGATCACGGAGCTCGACGACCTGTTCGCCGGTCCGACGGCTGTCGCCTTCGTCACCGGTGACCCGGTGGAGTCGGCGAAGGCTCTGCGTGACTTCGCCAAGGAGAACCCCGCTCTCATCATCAAGGGCGGTGTCCTTGACGGTAAGGCGCTGACCGCCGATGAGATCAAGAAGCTCGCGGACCTCGAGTCCCGCGAGGTGCTGCTCGCCAAGCTGGCCGGCGCGCTGAAGGGCAAGCAGTCCCAGGCTGCCGCGCTCTTCCAGGCCCTGCCGTCGAAGCTCGTCCGCACTGTGGACGCGCTGCGCGACAAGGTCGAGCAGGGCGGTGCCGGTACGCCGGCTCCCGCCGCCGAGGACGAGGCCGCGGAGTAATTCCGCAGGCTCACGCCTCGCTGCGGGCCCGTACGCCCGCCAACCCGTACATACGGCACCACCTGCCGAATTAGTGGAAGGACGCCAATCATGGCGAAGCTGACCCAGGACGAGCTGCTCGCGCAGTTCGAGGAGCTCACCCTCATCGAGCTCGCCGCCTTCGTGAAGGCGTTCGAGGAGAAGTTCGACGTCACCGCTGCCGCTCCGGTCGCCGTTGCCGCCGCCGGTGGCGCTGCCCCGGTCGAGGCTGTTGAGGAGCAGGACGAGTTCGACGTCATCCTCGACGGTGCCGGCGACAAGAAGATCCAGGTCATCAAGGAGGTGCGCACCCTGACCTCCCTCGGCCTGAAGGAGGCCAAGGACCTCGTTGACACCGCTGGTGCCAAGGTCCTGGAGAAGGTTGCCAAGGACGTTGCCGAGAAGGCCAAGGCTGCCCTCGAGGCCGCTGGCGCCAAGGTCACCGTCAAGTGACTCCTCCCCGGCCCTGAGGGCCGGGAGGCAGCCGCACGCCCTCACTGAGGGCGGAGGATGCCACGGGCCGGGCCGATCACCCTCGCGGGTGGTCGGCCCGGCCTTTTTCGCGTTCCCGGGCCCCGGGAGGGTCCGGACCGGGCGCCGGCGCCGGGGGGCCGGGCAGAGGCGTCCGGAGCGGGTCGCGGCGGCCCCGCGGCGGCCCCCGCGACCAGGCGGCACCGGAGTGGCCGAGAGCGCACTCGGCACCGTCGGTGCGGGCGGGTATGGTGATCGCTGTCATCGAGAGTGGCCCCCACCACGGCTTCTGTAACGCCGGGCGGGTCCAGGGCGATGGACGGGTCGAGGTCCGTGCCGGAGGCGGGCCCTTGACGAACCGGGCGCGGCGCGCGATTCTCGTGGCGCGAGTCCGCCCCGGTTGGTTCGCTGGTGGATGCATAACCAGCGGCTCCGGAGGGAAGTGACTCCACGTGAGTCGAGGCGGCCCGGCGGTGTCCGGGCCAGTGCAGTACCCGGTGGGCGTTCGCGTCCGCCGGCTACCGGGAGGAGTCTCCGATTCGGTTTCCGAATCAGAGCTGGACAGCAGTGTGCCGTTTGGCTACACTGTCCCTTTGCGCTGCCTGTTAGCTGCTCCGTGACTCGTCGCCCGGAGTTTGCGTTGCCCTGAAGGGGTCTGGCACCGCCTCCGCAAAACGGCTCTGACCTCGGGTTTCACGACCCGGCAGAGGCCAGTGGCGAGGGAGGTGGGACCAAGCCTTTCCAGGCCCGGCCGGTACGCGCGCAGTGAGCTCCGAGCCCTCGGAAGGACCCCCCTCTTGGCCGCGCCGCGCAACGCCTCGAACAATTCCGCCGCATCCACCGCCCCGCTCCGCGTCTCGTTCGCGAAGATCAAGGAGCCCCTCGAGGTCCCGAACCTCCTGGCCCTGCAGACCGAGAGCTTTGACTGGCTGCTCGGCAACGCGGCCTGGAAGGCCCGGGTCGAGGCGGCCCTGGAGAGTGGTCAGGACGTCCCCACCAAGTCCGGTCTGGAGGAGATCTTCGAAGAGATCTCGCCGATCGAGGACTTCAGTGGGTCGATGTCGCTGACCTTCCGCGACCACCGTTTCGAGCCGCCGAAGAACTCCATTGACGAGTGCAAGGACCGCGACTTCACGTTCGCGGCCCCGCTCTTCGTCACGGCCGAGTTCACCAACAACGAGACCGGTGAGATCAAGTCTCAGACGGTCTTCATGGGCGACTTCCCGCTCATGACCCACAAGGGCACGTTCGTGATCAACGGCACCGAGCGTGTCGTCGTCTCGCAGCTCGTCCGCTCCCCGGGTGTGTACTTCGACTCCACCCTGGACAAGGTGTCCGACAAGGACATCTACTCCTGCAAGGTCATCCCCTCGCGTGGTGCCTGGCTGGAGATGGAGATCGACAAGCGCGACATGGTCGGCGTCCGCATCGACCGCAAGCGCAAGCAGTCCGTCACCGTGCTGCTCAAGGCCCTCGGCTGGACCAACGAGATGATTCTCGAGGAGTTCGGCGAGTACGAGTCGATGCGCGCCACCCTGGAGAAGGACCACACCCAGGGCCAGGACGACGCGCTGCTCGACATCTACCGCAAGCTGCGCCCGGGCGAGCCGCCCACCCGCGAGGCCGCGCAGACGCTTCTGGAGAACCTCTACTTCAACCCGAAGCGCTACGACCTCGCCAAGGTCGGCCGTTACAAGGTCAACCGCAAGCTGGGCAACGCCGAGTCGCTGGACTCCGGCGTGCTCACCGAGCCCGACATCATCGGTGCGATCAAGTACCTGGTGAAGCTGCACGCGGGCGAGACCGAGTGGCGTGACACCGAGGGCCGCGACATCGTGGTCGAGGTCGACGACATCGACCACTTCGGCAACCGTCGTCTGCGCAACGTCGGCGAGCTCATCCAGAACCAGGTCCGTACGGGTCTCGCCCGTATGGAGCGCGTCGTGCGCGAGCGCATGACCACCCAGGACGTCGAGGCGATCACGCCGCAGACCCTGATCAACATCCGGCCGGTCGTCGCCTCCATCAAGGAGTTCTTCGGCACCAGCCAGCTGTCGCAGTTCATGGACCAGACGAACCCGCTGTCGGGCCTGACCCACAAGCGCCGTCTGTCCGCCCTCGGCCCCGGTGGTCTCTCCCGTGAGCGCGCCGGCTTCGAGGTCCGTGACGTGCACCCCTCGCACTACGGGCGCATGTGTCCGATCGAGACCCCGGAAGGCCCGAACATCGGTCTGATCGGGTCGCTGGCCTCGTACGGCCGGGTCAACGCGTTCGGCTTCATCGAGACCCCGTACCGCAAGGTCATCGAGGGTGTCGTCACCGAGCAGGTCGACTACCTCACGGCCGACGAGGAGGACCGCTACGTCATCGCGCAGGCCAACGCCCCGCTGACGGCGGAGCTGACCTTCGCCGAGCCGCGTGTCCTGGTCCGCCGCCGTGGCGGCGAGATCGACTACATCCCGGGCACCGAGATCGACTACATGGACGTCTCGCCGCGCCAGATGGTGTCGGTCGCGACCGCCATGATCCCGTTCCTCGAGCACGACGACGCCAACCGCGCGCTCATGGGCTCGAACATGATGCGCCAGGCGGTGCCGCTGCTGAAGAGCGAGGCTCCGCTGGTCGGCACCGGCATGGAGTACCGCTGCGCCGTCGACGCCGCGGACGTCATCACCGCCGAGAAGGCCGGTGTCGTCCAGGAGGTCTCGGCCGACTACGTCACCGTGGCCAACGACGACGGCACGTACACCACGTACCGCGCCGCCAAGTTCACCCGCTCCAACCAGGGCACCGCCTTCAACCAGAAGGTGCTCGTGGACGAGGGCGCCCGGGTCGAGGTCAACCAGGTGCTGGCCGACGGCCCGTGCACCGACGAGGGCGAGATGGCCCTCGGCAAGAACCTGCTCGTGGCGTTCATGTCGTGGGAGGGTCACAACTACGAGGACGCGATCATCCTGTCGCAGCGCCTCGTGCAGGACGACGTCCTCTCCTCGATCCACATCGAGGAGCACGAGGTCGACGCCCGTGACACCAAGCTCGGCCCCGAGGAGATCACCCGGGACATCCCGAACGTCTCCGAGGAGGTCCTCGCCGACCTCGACGAGCGCGGCATCATCCGGATCGGCGCCGACGTCGTCACCGGTGACATCCTGGTCGGCAAGGTCACGCCCAAGGGCGAGACCGAGCTGACCCCGGAGGAGCGCCTGCTCCGCGCGATCTTCGGTGAGAAGGCCCGCGAGGTCCGCGACACCTCGCTGAAGGTGCCGCACGGTGAGTCCGGCAAGGTCATCGGCGTCCGCGTCTTCGACCGCGAAGAGGGCGACGAGCTGCCCCCGGGCGTCAACCAGCTGGTCCGCGTCTACGTGGCCCAGAAGCGCAAGATCACCAACGGTGACAAGCTCGCCGGCCGTCACGGCAACAAGGGCGTCATCTCGAAGATCCTGCCGGTCGAGGACATGCCGTTCCTGGAGGACGGCACCCCGGTCGACATCATCCTCAACCCGCTGGGTGTCCCGTCCCGAATGAACCCGGGACAGGTCCTGGAGATCCACCTCGGGTGGCTCGCCAAGCAGGGCTGGGACGTCTCCGGCCTCGCCGACGAGTGGGCCCAGCGCCTCCAGGCGATCGGCGCCGACACCGTCCAGGGCGGCACCAACCTCGCCACCCCGGTCTTCGACGGCGCCCGCGAGGACGAGATCACCGGCCTGCTGGACAACACCACCCTCACCCGTGACGGTGAGCGCCTGGTGAACTCCACCGGTAAGGCCCGGCTGTTCGACGGCCGCTCCGGCGAGCCGTTCCCGATGCCGGTCTCGGTCGGCTACATGTACATCCTCAAGCTGCACCACCTGGTCGACGACAAGCTGCACGCCCGTTCGACCGGCCCGTACTCGATGATCACCCAGCAGCCGCTGGGTGGTAAGGCGCAGTTCGGTGGTCAGCGCTTCGGTGAGATGGAGGTGTGGGCCCTTGAGGCGTACGGCGCCGCCTACGCGCTGCAGGAACTCCTCACCATCAAGTCCGACGACGTTCTCGGCCGTGTGAAGGTCTACGAGGCCATCGTCAAGGGCGAGAACATCCCCGAGCCCGGCATTCCCGAGTCCTTCAAGGTGCTCATCAAGGAAATGCAGTCGCTCTGCCTCAACGTGGAGGTGCTGTCCTCGGACGGCCAGTCCATCGAGATGCGGGACTCCGACGAGGACGTGTTCCGCGCCGCCGAGGAGCTCGGCATCGACCTGTCCCGGCGCGAGCCGAGCAGCGTCGAAGAGGTCTGACGGAGGCAGGGCCGGCTCTTCACCACTGGGAGCCGGCCCGCCCCCAGGCCCCCCTCAGACCACATGAACGACTCTCGACTTACGAAAGAGGGCTTGACGACCAGTGCTTGACGTCAACTTCTTCGACGAGCTCCGCATCGGCCTGGCCACCGCCGACGACATCCGCCAGTGGTCGCACGGCGAGGTCAAGAAGCCGGAGACCATCAACTACCGCACCCTGAAGCCCGAAAAGGACGGACTCTTCTGCGAGAAGATCTTCGGTCCGACCCGGGACTGGGAGTGCTACTGCGGTAAGTACAAGCGCGTCCGCTTCAAGGGCATCATCTGTGAGCGCTGCGGCGTCGAGGTGACCCGCGCCAAGGTGCGCCGTGAGCGGATGGGCCACATCGAGCTGGCCGCCCCGGTCACCCACATCTGGTACTTCAAGGGTGTCCCGTCCCGCCTGGGCTACCTGCTCGACCTGGCGCCGAAGGACCTCGAGAAGGTCATCTACTTCGCCGCCTACATGATCACCTGGGTGGACGACGAGCGTCGCCAGCGCGACCTCCCGTCCCTGGAGGCGCACGTCTCGGTCGAGCGCCAGCAGATCGAGAACCGCCGCGACTCCGACCTCGAAGCCCGCGCCAAGAAGGCCGAGACCGACCTGGCCGAGCTGGAGGCCGAGGGCGCCAAGGCCGACGTGCGCCGCAAGGTGCGCGAGGGTGCCGAGCGCGAGATGAAGCAGCTGCGCGACCGCGCGCAGCGCGAGCTCGACCGCCTCGACGAGGTGTGGGCCCGCTTCAAGAACCTCAAGGTCCAGGACCTGGAGGGCGACGAGCTGCTCTACCGCGAGCTGCGCGACCGCTTCGGCACCTACTTCTCCGGCTCGATGGGCGCGGCGGCCCTCAAGGACCGCCTCGAGACCTTCGACCTGGCGGAGGAGTCCGAGCGCCTGCGCGAGATCATCCGCACCGGCAAGGGCCAGAAGAAGACCCGTGCGCTGAAGCGCCTCAAGGTCGTCTCCGCGTTCCTGCAGACCACCAACAAGCCCAACGGCATGGTGCTGGACTGCGTCCCGGTCATCCCGCCGGACCTGCGTCCGATGGTGCAGCTGGACGGTGGCCGCTTCGCGACCTCCGACCTGAACGACCTGTACCGCCGCGTGATCAACCGCAACAACCGCCTGAAGCGCCTTCTCGACCTCGGTGCCCCCGAGATCATCGTGAACAACGAGAAGCGCATGCTCCAGGAGGCCGTCGACGCGCTGTTCGACAACGGCCGTCGTGGTCGCCCGGTCACGGGCCCCGGCAACCGCCCGCTGAAGTCCCTCAGCGACATGCTGAAGGGCAAGCAGGGTCGTTTCCGTCAGAACCTGCTCGGCAAGCGAGTCGACTACTCGGCCCGTTCGGTCATCGTCGTCGGCCCGCAGCTCAAGCTGCACCAGTGCGGTCTGCCCAAGGCCATGGCGCTGGAGCTCTTCAAGCCGTTCGTGATGAAGCGCCTGGTGGACCTGAACCACGCGCAGAACATCAAGTCGGCCAAGCGCATGGTCGAGCGTGCCCGCCCGGTCGTGTGGGACGTGCTCGAAGAGGTCATCGCCGAGCACCCGGTGCTGCTGAACCGCGCACCCACCCTGCACCGCCTCGGCATCCAGGCCTTCGAGCCCCAGCTGGTCGAGGGCAAGGCCATCCAGATCCACCCGCTCGTCTGCACCGCGTTCAACGCGGACTTCGACGGTGACCAGATGGCCGTCCACCTGCCGCTCTCCGCGGAGGCGCAGGCCGAGGCCCGCATCCTGATGCTGTCCTCGAACAACATCCTGAAGCCGGCCGACGGTCGCCCCGTCACCATGCCGACCCAGGACATGGTGCTGGGTCTGTTCTTCCTGACCTCGGACCGCGACAACGTCAAGGGCGCCGGCCGCTCCTTCTCCTCGACCGCCGAGGCCGTCATGGCCTTCGACGCCAAGGAGCTGGACGTCCAGGCCGTCATCGACATCCGCCTGCCGATCGGCACCGTCCCGCCCCGTGGCTGGACCCCGCCGGTCGACGAGGACGGTCAGTCGAACTGGTTCGAGGGCGAGTCCTTCCGCCTGAAGACCACCCTGGGCCGCGCGCTCTTCAACGAGCTGCTGCCCGAGGACTACCCGTTCGTCGACTACGAGGTGGGCAAGAAGCAGCTCTCCGCGATCGTCAACGACCTGGCGGAGCGCTACCCCAAGGTCGTCGTCGCGGCGACCCTGGACAACCTGAAGGCGGCCGGCTTCCACTGGGCCACCCGCTCGGGTGTCACGGTCTCGATCTCCGACGTCGTCGTCCCGCCGAGCAAGCCCCAGATCCTCGAGGGCTACGAGGCGAAGGCGGAGAAGGTCCAGCGTCAGTACGAGCGCGGCCTGATCACCAACGACGAGCGCAAGCAGGAGCTCATCGGCATCTGGACCCAGGCGACCAACGAGGTCGCCGAGGCCATGAACGCGAACTTCCCGAAGACGAATCCCATCTTCATGATGGTCGACTCGGGTGCTCGTGGAAACATGATGCAGATGCGTCAGATCGCCGGTATGCGTGGTCTGGTGTCCAACGCCAAGAACGAGACGATCCCGCGTCCCATCAAGGCGTCGTTCCGTGAGGGCCTCACCGTTCTCGAGTACTTCATCTCGACCCACGGTGCCCGTAAGGGTCTGGCCGACACCGCGCTGCGTACCGCCGACTCCGGCTACCTCACCCGTCGTCTGGTCGACGTCTCCCAGGACGTCATCATCCGCGAGGAGGACTGCGGCACCGAGCGCGGCCTCAAGCTGGCGATCGGCACGGTCGAGAACGGCGTCCTGCGCAAGACGGACGACGTCGAGACCAGCGTCTACGCCCGCATGCTGGCCGAGGACATCACGGTGGACGGCAAGCTCCTCGCCACCGCCAACACCGACCTCGGTGACGTGCTGATCGACGAGCTGATCCGCCACGGCATCAGCGAGGTCAAGACCCGCTCGATCCTGACCTGTGAGTCGGCCGTCGGCACCTGTGCCTTCTGCTACGGCCGCTCGCTGGCCACCGGCAAGCTGGTCGACATCGGTGAGGCGGTCGGCATCATCGCCGCCCAGTCCATCGGTGAGCCCGGTACCCAGCTGACGATGCGTACCTTCCACACCGGTGGTGTGGCCGGTGACGACATCACGCAGGGTCTGCCCCGTGTCGTCGAGCTCTTCGAGGCCCGTACCCCCAAGGGTGTGGCCCCGATCTCGGAGGCGCAGGGCCGGGTCCGCATCGAGGACACCGAGAAGACCCGCAAGCTGGTCGTCACGCCGGACGACGGCACCGACGAGATCGCCTACCCGGTCTCGAAGCGTGTGAAGCTGCTCGTCAGCGAGGGCGAGGCGGTCGAGGTCGGCCAGAAGCTGACCATGGGTGCCACCAACCCGCACGACGTGCTGCGGATCATGGGCCAGCGTGCCGTCCAGATCCACCTGGTCGCCGAGGTCCAGAAGGTCTACAACTCGCAGGGCGTGTCGATCCACGACAAGCACATCGAGATCATCATCCGGCAGATGCTGCGCCGCGTGACGATCATCGAGTCGGGCGACGCCGAGCTGCTCCCGGGCGAGCTCGTCGAGCGCGGCCGCTTCGAGACCGAGAACCGTCGTGTGGTCTCCGAGGGCGGTCACCCCGCCTCCGGCCGTCCGCAGCTGATGGGTATCACCAAGGCCTCGCTGGCCACCGAGTCCTGGCTGTCGGCCGCCTCCTTCCAGGAGACGACCCGGGTCCTCACCGACGCGGCGATCCACGCCAAGTCGGACCCGCTGCTGGGCCTCAAGGAGAACGTCATCCTCGGTAAGCTCATCCCGGCCGGTACGGGTCTGCCCCGCTACCGCAACATCCGGGTCGAGCCGACCGAGGAGGCCAAGGCCGCGATGTACTCGGCCGTCGGCTACGACGACTACGACCTGTCGCCCTTCGGCGCCGGCTCCGGCCAGGCGGTCCCGCTGGACGACTACGACTACGGCCCCTACACCGGCTGAGTCGACGGTCCCTGAACCGCCGGGCGGTCACCCCTCACGGGGGTGGCCGCCCGGCGGCGTTCCCGGGGCCTTCCGGGGGCCGCTCCGCGGGCCGGGCGCGGGCCGGCGAGGACTCGGCGGGGGGGGCTCCGCACCGGCTCCGCGGGGCCGGTGGCGGGGGCGAATATCAAACCGATTAGGTTCCCCGGACGAAGTCGCGTAGAGTCGTGTTTACCGACGCGGGGTGGAGCAGCTCGGTAGCTCGCTGGGCTCATAACCCAGAGGTCGCAGGTTCAAATCCTGTCCCCGCTACACAGTGAAGGGCCCGGAGGCATTCAGCCTCCGGGCCCTTCGGCGTTCCCGGGTCGCCCGCCTCCCTCGCGCGGGGGAGCCGGGGGAACCGCTCGGGAGGGCGAGGCGCCGGCCGGGGGCGGCGGGGGAGGCTGGGCGGCGTCGGAACGACGGACGTGGAGGGGAGCCGGCGATGAAGCGGGTACTGGGTGCGATGGCGGTCACCGGGGCGGTGCTGGCCGGGGTGTCGGGCTGTCTGCCGGGCGACGAGCAGCGGCGGGACGTCGGCTACGGCGTGGACGGGCCGGTGCGGGAGCTGGTGGTCGAGGGGCGCACCGGCGGGGTCACGATCCGCGGCGGCGGGGAGGCGGTGCGGGTCACCGAGCACCAGAACTACCGGGGCGCGGCGCCGACGAGCAGCCACGAGGTCCGGGACGGCACCCTGACGCTGCGCTACGACTGCGACGACTGCGGGGTCGGGTACGAGGTGGACGTGCCGGCCGGCACCCGGGTGCGGGTCGGCACGGAGACCGGCGGGGTGCGGCTGACCGGGCTGGCCGCCGAGGTGGAGGTGAAGGCCGGCACCGGTGGTGTGGAGGCGAGCGGGCTGACCTCGCCGGTGGTGCGGCTGAGCACCGGGACGGGCGGGATCGAGGCCTCCTTCGCGGGGAGCCCGACCACCGTGGAGGCCCGGGCGAGGACGGGCGGGGTCCGGGTCCGGGTGCCGGCGGGGCAGGCGTACGCGGTGGACGCGAGCGCCGGGACGGGCGACGTCTCGGTGGAGGTGCCCCGCGCGGCGGGGGCGGCGCGCAGCATCACGGCGCGGGCCGAGACCGGCGGCGTGACGGTCGGCGGTGCCTGACGGGCCGGTGCCCACGGTGCTGCCGGTAGGGCATGATCTTCTCCGCGGGGGCGGGGTCCCCGGGTACGGGGGGTACGTGGACGAGGACCGGTTCGCGCCGGGGCGGGCCTGGCGGGCGCGGTTCGCCGGGGTGAGCCCCTACGTGCTGGACACCCTGCTGGCCGTCGGATCGGCCGGGGTCTCGTTCTGGGCGGTGTACCACGACGACGTCACCCGCCCCTGGTGGGTCTATCTGCTGGCGCTCGGCACCGCGCTTCCGCTGCCCTGGCGGCGGCGGGCCCCGCTCGCCGTGATGGCCGTCAGCGGCGGGGTGTCGGCGGTGCTCTCGGTGGTGGCGCACCCGGTGATGCCGCAGCTGCCGCTGTACGCGGTGATCACCGTGTACACGGTGGCCGAGCGCGCGCCGGACCGGCAGCGCTGGGCGGTGCTGGCCGTGGTGGTGGCGGCCAACGTGGTGGGGACCCACTCGCTCAACGGCATGCTGTTCTCGCTGCTGACCTCGGTCGGTGCCTTCGTCTTCGGCTCGCTGGTGCGCGAACTGCGCCGGCTGGCGCAGGTGGAGGCGGAGCGGGCCCGGGAGGCCGGCCGGCGGGCGGCCAGCGACGCGGCGCGCGCGGTGGCGCAGGAGCGCGGCCGGATCGCCCGGGAGATGCACGACATCCTGGCGCACGCCGTGTCGCTGATGGTGATCCAGGCGGAGGCCGGCCCGCTGGTGGTGCACAAGGACCCGGAGCGGGCGATCAGGACCTTCGACACCATCGCCGACTCCGGCCGGGACGCCATGGTGCAGCTGCGGCGGGTGCTCGGGGTGCTGAAGGAGGACGGCGCGGCTCCGGAGCTGGCGCCGCAGCCGCGGCTGGCCGAACTCGCGGGCCTGGTCGAGCGGGTCCGCGGGGCGGGACTGCGGGTGGAGCTGGAGCTGGACCCGGAGGGCACGCCGGGCCCGCTGCCCGCGGACGTGGAGGCGGCCGCCTACCGGATCGTGCAGGAGGCGCTGACCAACACGGTCAAGCACGCCGGGGCGGACCGGGCGGCCGTGCGGGTGGTCCGCTCGGGCGGGGTGCTGGAGATCGTGGTGTCCGACAACGGGCGCGGGGTGCGCCGGCCGGCGGACCGCGCGGCGGACTGGTCCGGCGGTCGCGGGCTGGTCGGCATCCGGGAGCGGGCCGCGGCCTGCGGCGGGCGGGCCGAGGCCGGGCCGGGACCGGAGGGGAACGGCTTCCTGGTGAGTGCCAGGCTGCCGCTGGGCGAGGACGCGTCGAGGGAGGGGGGTGGGCCGGTGAAGCCGATCCGGGTGGTCGTCGCGGACGACCAGGAGCTGGTGCGGGCCGGGTTCGGGATGATCCTGGACGCACAGCCGGACATCGAGGTGGTCGCGGAGGCGCGCGACGGCGCCGAGGCGGTCGAGGCGGTGCGCGAGCACGGCCCGGACGTCCTGCTGCTGGACGTCCGGATGCCGGTGATGGACGGCCTGGAGGCGGCCCGCCGGGTCTGCGCGGACCACCCGGAGACCAAGGTGATCATGCTGACCACCTTCGACATCGACGACTACGTCTTCGACGCGCTCTACGCCGGGGCGAGCGGGTTCCTGCTCAAGGACGTCCGCCGGGACGACCTGGCGCACGGCGTGCGGATGGTGGCCTCGGGCGAGGCGCTGCTGGCGCCGTCGGTGACCCGCCGGCTGATCGGCGAGTTCGCCGCCCGCCGGCCGGGCGGGGCCAGGCCGCCCGCGCAGGGCGTCCGGGCGCCGTCCCGGCTGCTGGAGCAGCTGACCCTGCGGGAGCGGGAGACGCTGCGGCTGCTGGCCCGGGGGCTCTCCAACGCGGAGATCGCCGCCGAGCTGGTGGTCAGCGAGCACACCGTGAAGACGCACGTCAGCAATGTGCTGGGCAAGCTGGGGCTGCGGGACCGGGTGCACGCGGTGGTGTTCGCGTACGAGGCGGGGGCGGTCGTCGCGGGGGAGGGCTGACCGCGGCCCGGCCCGGGGGAGTCCCCCGCGCGGGGGAGCCGGCGGGATCGCCGGGGCGGGTGATCCGCGACGAGGGGCGCGGCGGACAGCATCCGGAGTGTCGGAAACGCACTCGCGGAGCGGAGAACACCCATGACCGTCACCAGGCTCGACCGCCTCACCCCGATCGCCGCCGTCGGCGCCCCCGTCCTGATGGCCCTGTACGGCGGTGTCCGGCTGCTGGAGGGCTCACGGGAGCCCGGCCCCGGCTGGACGGTGGGCCACGCCCTGATGCTGGCGGGGCTGCTGCTGTTCGGTCCGCTGCTCGCCGCGCTGCGCGGGCTGCTGGCGCCGCGCCGTCCGGCCGGCCGGATCGCCGCGAACGCGGCCACGGCGGTGGCCTTCGCGGGACTGGCGGCCTCGGTGGTCCAGATCGGGATCGACCTGTACGTGGGGGCGGTCGCCGTGGACAAGGCCGACCAGCACCGGCTGTTCGACGGCATCCAGAGCCGGCCGGGCGTGCTGCCGGCCTTCTACTCGGTCGGTCCGCCGCTGTTCTACGTCGGCCTGCTGGCGCTGCTGGTCGCCGCCTCGGCCGGGGCGACCCGGGCGCTGCGGTGGTGGAGCCCGGTGCTGGTGCTGGTCGGGACGGCGATGACGGCCGCCGACCTGGCGCTGATCCCGCCGGCCGCCGCGCTCTACCTGGCGGCGCTGGCACCGCTGGCGGGGTTCGGCGGGGTGCGTCGCCCGGTCGCGGCCTGAGCGGGCGGGCCGTTCGCACGGGGGTGGGGCGGCCGGCCCGTCGTGCCCGGGGAATTCCGGTGGCGGCGCGCGGCGGCGGGCCCGTAACGTCCCGGGCATGACCGCCAAGCGTCCACTGATCGCCGTTCTCACCGGCGCCGGCGTCTCCACCGACTCCGGCATACCCGACTACCGCGGCCCGAACGGCCTCTGGCAGCGCGATCCGCGGGCCCAGGAACTCGTCACCATCGGCCCCTACCTGGCCGATCCGGACGTCCGCCGCCGGGCCTGGCTGCTGCGCCGGGACACCGGCGCGCTGGCCGCCGAGCCGAACGCCGGCCACCTCGCGCTGGTCGAGCTGGAGCGCAGCGGCCTGCCGGTGCGGGTGCTCACCCAGAACGTGGACGGCCTGCACCAGCGGGCCGGGCTGCCCGCCCGCAAGGTGCTCGAACTGCACGGCACCGCACGGGAGGTGGAGTGCGTGCGCTGCCACGTCGTCGGTCCGACGGCCGAGGCGCTGGAACGCGTCGCCGCCGGTGAGCCGGACCCGGCCTGCCGGGCGTGCGGCGGGGTGCTCAAGCCCCGCACGGTGATGTTCGGCGAGGCGCTGGACCCGGTGGTGCTCCAGCGGGCCGACGCGGTGGCCCGGGCCTGCGACCTGTTCGTCGCCGTCGGGACCAGCCTCCAGGTGTACCCGGTGGCCGCCCTCCCGCAGATCGCGCTGGAGTCCGGTGCCCGGCTGGTCGTCGTCAACGGCGAGCCCACGCCGTTCGACGAGGCGGCGGACGAGGTGATCCGGGAGCCGATCTCCACCGCGCTCCCGGCCCTGGTCCGCCGGCTGGTGGCCGAGCAGGCCTAGTGGACCGGACCGGCCGCCTGCGTACGATGATCACCCCGGCTCCCCCTCAGGCCAGGAGTGATCGACCGATGACGACGACGGCGAAGTTCGACCCCTGGTCGGCGGCGTTCGTGGCCCACCCCTACGACGCGTACAGCGAGCTGCGCGAGCACGCCCCGGTGACGTACTACGAGCCGACCGGTCAGTGGCTGGTGTCCCGCCACGAGGACGTCAGCGCGCTGCTGCGGGACCGGCGGCTGGGGCGGACGTACACCCACCGCTTCACCCACGAGGAGTTCGGCCGGCCCGCGCCCGACCCGGCGCACGAGCCGTTCCACACCCTCAACGACCACGGGCTGCTCGACCTGGAGGCGCCGGACCACACCCGGATCCGGCGGCTGGTCTCCAAGGCCTTCACCCCGCGCATGGTCGAGGGGCTGCGCCCGACCGTCCGGCGGCTCGCCGCGGAGCTCGTGGACGGGCTGCTCGCGGCCGGCGGCGGCGACCTGGTCGCCGCCGTCGCCGAGCCGCTGCCGGTCGCGGTGATCGCCGAGATGCTGGGCGTACCGGAGGGCGACCGGCACCTGCTGCGGCCGTGGTCCGCCGACATCACCGGCATGTTCGAACTCAACCCGACCGAGGAGGCCGCCCGCCGGGCCGTCACCGCGAGCACCGAGTTCTCGGACTACCTGCGCGCCCTGATCCGCGAGCGCCGGACCGAGCCCGGCGGCGACCTGATCAGCGCGCTGATCCAGGCCCAGGAGGGCGCCGACGCGCTCAGCGAGCAGGAGATGGTCTCCACCTGCGTGCTGCTGCTGAACGCCGGCCACGAGGCGACCGTCAACACCACCGGCAACGGCTGGTGGGCGCTGTTCCGCAACCCCGGTGAACTCGCCCGGCTGCGCGGCTCGGTGGACGAGCTGCTCCCCACCGCGGTCGAGGAACTGATGCGCTGGGACACCCCGCTCCAGATGTTCGAACGCTGGGTGCTGGAGGACATCGAGGTCCGCGGCGTCACCGTCCCGCGCGGCTCCGAGGTCGCGCTGCTCTTCGGCTCCGCCAACCGGGACCCGGCCCGGTTCGCCGACCCGGACCGGCTCGACCTCGGCCGTGCCGACAACCCGCACGTCACCTTCGGCGCCGGAATCCACTTCTGTCTCGGCGCCCCGCTCGCCAGACTGGAGCTCACCGAGTCCTACGGCGCACTGCTGCGCCGGGTGCCCGGCCTGCGGCTGGTCCGCGAGCCGCGGTGGCGCCCGGGCTACGTGATCCGGGGGCTGGAGGAACTGCTGGTCGAGATCTGAGGGGGAGCCGTGGACAAGGCGACCGGAACACTGCTGGGCCTGGCGCTCGGCGACGCCCTGGGGCGGATGACCGAATTCCGCACGATCGAGCTGATCGCCGCCCACGACCCCGACTGGCGCCGACTGCCGCTGCCGAGGAAGGCCCTGGTCACCGACGACACCCAGATGACGCTCGCCCTGGGACGCGCCCTGCGCACCGCCCTGGAGGGCGGCCCGCTCGGCCCGCCGCGGCTGGAGCGGCCGCTGCGCGAGGAGTTCGTCGACTGGTGGCGCTCGCCCGAGAACAACCGCGCGCCGGGGATGACCTGCCTGCGCTCCTGCCAGCGGCTCAGCGACGGCCGCCGCTGGCAGGAGGCGAGCGACCTCGGCTCCAAGGGCTGCGGCGCCAACATGCGGGTCGCGCCGATCGGCCTGGTCAGGGAGCTGACG
Source organism: Kitasatospora sp. NPDC059973 (assembly GCF_042737525.1). Lineage (NCBI taxonomy): Bacteria > Bacillati > Actinomycetota > Actinomycetes > Kitasatosporales > Streptomycetaceae > Kitasatospora > Kitasatospora sp. NPDC059973. The sequence goes on from NZ_JBHWUI010000004.1 coordinate 66,889, forward strand.
CCGCGCCAGCTCTCCGGCGCCGCCCAGCTGCAGTCCGCGCTGACCCACGGTCACCCGACCGCGCTCGCGGCCAGTGACCTCACCGCCTACGCGGTCCGCAGGCTCGCCGACGGCCTGGTGCCGGCCGCGCTGACCGCCGAGCTGCGCGCGTACGCGCGGGCCGCCCGCACCCGGTACGACGAGTGCTGGCTCGGCGACCTCGCGGCGCACGCCCAGGACCCCTCGCCCGAGCACTTCGCCGCCCGCGGCTGGGACGAGTGCCTCGGCGTCCTCGACCGGCTGGACGCGGCGCTCGCCGAGCCCGACGTCGAGGCGGACCCGTGCCTGGCCACCGGCGAGGGCTGGATCGCCGAGGAGGCGCTCGCCACCGGCCTGCTCTGCTTCCTGCTGCTGCCCGACGACCCGGTGGCCGCCGTGCGCCGAGCCGCCTACTCCTCCGGCGACTCCGACTCCCTCGCCTGCCTGACCGGCGCCTTCGCCGGCGCGCACCTGGGCGCGTCGGCCTGGCCGGCGGACTGGGTCGAGCGGATCGAGCACCGGGACGAGCTGCTCGCGCTCGGCGCGCTCTGGGACTGACCCCGGCCCCGGGGGCGAGGGAGCCGGTCGGGCGGGGGAACCGGTCCGGCGGGCGCCGCGTCGAACCGCCATGACGAGTCGCACGCGCAGCACCCGCAGTCGCACCCGCCGCCGCCCGGCGGCCCCGCTCCTCGCCCCGGTCCTCGTCGCCGCGCTCGCCGCACCGCTGCTCACCGGCTGCGGCAGCACCGGCGTCGCGGACCAGGTCGTCCGGGCCCCCGCACCCACCTCCGCCCCGCCGGCCGACCCGGCCCACGTCGCGGCGACCGCCGCCGCCACCAACGCCTTCGGCCTGGACCTGCTGCGCACCCTCACCGCCACGCCCGACGGGGCCGGCCGCAACCTCGTGCTCTCGCCGTCCGGCCTGGCCACCGTGCTCGCCATGGTGCTGCCCGGTGCCCGCGGCGCCACCGCCGACGAGCTCGCCAAGGCCCTGCACACCGGGCTCACCCCGCAGCAGTACGCCCTCGCCACCGGCGCCCTGAACCGGACCGGCCCGCCCACCGACGGCCTGACTCTGCGCCAGGCGGACGACCTCTGGGTCCAGCAGGGCTTCCCGCTCGACCAGGGCTACCTGGCCACCCTCGCCGCCGCCTTCGGCACCGGCGTGCACACCGCCGACTTCCGCAAGGACCCGGAGAGCGCCCGCAGGACCGTCAACGCGACGGTGGAGAAGGCGACCGAGGGCCGGATCAAGGACCTCTTCGCCGAGCGGACGATCAACCAGGACACCCGCCTGGCGCTCACCGACGCGCTCTACCTGAAGGCGAGGTGGGCCACCCCGTTCAAGGCCTCGCAGACCTCCGACCGGCCGTTCCACCGGCCGGACGGCTCGACCCCGTCCGTCGCCACGATGGCCCGGACCGGCACCCTGCGCTACGCCGACGGCTCCGGCGGGATCCTCGGCCAGCCCTGGCAAGCCGTCGAACTGCCCTACGCGGACGGCGGGATGGCGATGGACCTGCTGGTGCCCGCCCAGGGCGGGTTCGAGGCCTTCCGCAAGGGCCTGGACCAGGCCCAGCTCACGATGATCCTCGACTCGCTCACCGAGCGCTCGGTCGACCTCACCCTGCCGCGCTTCCACTTCGAGACCGCCAACGAGCTGACGCCGACCCTGCGGGCGCTCGGGGTCGCCGCGGCCTTCGACGCCGCGGACCTCGGCGGCATCCCCGGACCGGGGACGGACGAGCGGCTGAAGGTCGGCACGGTGGTGCAGAAGGCCACCGTGCAGGTGGACGAGGACGGCACGGTGGCCGCCGCCGGAAGCGGCGTCGGGATCGAGGCGGCGGCCGGGGCGGCCCCCAAGAGGGCCGAGGAACTGCACATCGACCGGCCGTTCCTGTTCCTGATCAGGGACACCACGACCGGCCGCCCGCTCTTCCTCGGCCAGGTCACCGACCCGCAGGCCGGGTGACCGGCGCCGCCGGGGCCGTGCGGCGGCCCGCCCCGGCGGCCCGCCCCGTCACCAGGCCGGGTAGCCCCGTCACCAGGCCGGGTAGCGCCCGTCCAGGGCCGGGTGGGTCGGCTCGCGGCTGCCGAACAGCACCAGCAGGTCGTCCGCCACCCGCAGCAGCGTCTCCGTGCCCTCGACCGCCTCGGTCCAGGCCGTCGGCAGGGCCGCCGCGCCGTACGCCGCGCCCACCAGGTTGCCGCAGACCGCGCCGGTGGAGTCGCTGTCCCCGGAGTGGTTCACCGACAGCAGCAGCGCCGTCCGGGCCGGGTCCGGCCCGGACGCGGCCGCCAGCAGGCAGTACACCGCGATCGCCAGGCACTCCTCGGCGATCCAGCCGAGCCCGACCCGCTCCACCGCCTCCGCCGAGGGCTCGGCCTCCTCGGCCACCCGCACCGCCCGGTGCAGCGCCAGGACGGTCTCCTTGGAGCCCGGCCAGTCCCGGGTCTGCTCGACGACCTGCCCGACCGCCGTCCACGGCTCGACCCCGTCCACCAGCCGCTCGACCAGCGACGCGAACGCGCCCGCCGCCAGGTAGCCGGTCGGGTGCCCGTGGGTGAGCTGCGCGCACTGCGCGGCCAGCCCGAAGGACTGCTCGACGCCCAGCCGGGCCAGCCCGAACGGCGCCGAGCGCATCACCGTGCCGCACCCCTTGGAGTGCGCGTTGATCGGCCCCGGCTGCCCGAACGGCGCCGGTGCCCGGAACTCCGGGTGGTACGACACCCCGCTCAGACAGGCGTTGCCCGGCGCCCGCCGCGCGTACAGGAACGGCTGCCGCAGCAGCCAGCCGTCGTACGGGCGGGGGAGCGGACCCTGGTCCGGGGCGCCCTGCTGCTGCGTCAGCAGCCAGCGCCGGTAGGCGCCGTGGACGGCCTCCGGCACCGATCCGCCGCCGCCCGACCAGCCCCGGACGAAGCCGCGGATCAGCCCCTCGGCGGTGAACAGCGTCATCTGGGTGTCGTCGGTGACCTCGGCGATCCGGCCGCCACCGGGCAGCCCGGTCACCCCGGCCCGGCCGTACTGCTCCCGGATCTGCTGCAACTGCCGGAACTCCACCGGCCAGCCCAGGGCGTCGCCGACGCCCCCGCCGAGCAGCGCCCCGCGTACCCGGTCGGCATACCCCGACTCCGTCACCGCCACCGTCGCTCCCCCTCGTTCCCGGGGCCCGCCCGGCCGGTCGGGCCGAGGCCGGACCGGCCGGACCGGCCCTGCCGACGTCCGTTCTATCAGGCCCGACCGCTACCGCCGGATCTCCCCGGCCCGGCCGTGCAGGGCGGCCCGGTCGGCCGCCGCCCGGCCCGCCACCCAGCCCTCGCCGTCGCTCACCCGGACCCGCTGCGAGACCAGCTTCGGGAACATCCGCCCGACCTGCTGGTCGACCGCCTCGGTCCGGGCCGCCAGCGCCGGCAGCAGCCGCTCGTCCGGCACCAGCTGCTCCTCGGTGCCGTCCTCGCGCAGGTGCCGCCCGGCCGCCGCGTCGCTGGTGGCCTGCTCGGTCGCGGCGGTCAGCCGCTCACGGATCCGCGCCGCGTACGCGACCAGGAAGGAGTGCCGGAACGCCTTGGTGCGCGAGGCGCCGTCCAGGTGCTGGCGCGAACCGGCCTTGTTCATCGCGTGCGTCGCCTGCACCAGCAGCGAGGTGTAGAGCAGCTCGACGCCGTCCAGGTCGCCGTCGAAGCCGATGATGGTGCAGAAGCCGAACTCCTTCGCCCAGACCACCCGGCACCGGTTCGCCGCCGCCACCGCGTCCAGCAGCATCGTCTTCGGGACCTCGTAGGGGTTGTCCACGCCGATCCGCAGCGCCGCCGGGGCGTCGCGGTCCTCGCCGCCGACCGCCAGCAGCGCGTCGTCGATGCTGTGCTGGGCCATCAGCTGCTGGGCCTTGGCGGTCAGCGCCTCGGCCTCCTCCGGGTACTCGGTGGACTCGGCCTTCGCCAGCAGCGCCCGGATCCGGGACAGCATCCGCGGCTCGCCCGGCACCGGGCCCGCGGCCCGCCGCTCCGTCCGGGGGGCCTGCCCGCCCGGCCCGGGAGCCGGGCCGACCGGGGCGATCGGGGGCAGCCGGCCCCAGCTGCGCAACAGCTCCAGCACGTGGGTGGCCAGCGCGAACCGGTCCAGCCGGTGGCGGTCGGCGAAGGCGCCCAGGTACGCCTCGTCGCCCGGCCACCACACCGCGGTCTCCAGCTCGCGCAGCTGCTCCTGCCAGCGCCGGTCGGTGGCGGCCGCCGGGTGGCGGCGGTTCTCGGCGGCGATGAGGTCCACCGCGAGGGCCAGGTGCACCGGCTTCAGCTCCCGCCGCACCACCCGGGCCAGGTCGGCCGGCCGCCAGCCCGCCGACCAGCAGCGCCCGACCGCCGTGTCCGCGTACCCGAGCAGTGCCCGGCTCACCGCCGGCCACTGGGCGGGGGAGGCGGCCAGCAGCGAGGCGCCGGTGTCCAGGGCGAGGTCCAGCCCCTCGTCCGGTGCGGTCAGCACCGCTCGCACCGCCTGCTCCAGTAGCGGTCCGGCGCTCCCGTCCGCCCCGGTCCCGCCCTGCTGCCTGCGCTTGCCCACGGTGTCGCCTGCTCTCGTCGTGCCCGTCCCGCGGTCGGGGCGGCCTCCGCCCATGATGCCGGAGCGCCCGGCCCCGACGACGGGGACCGGGCGCTCGCGGGGGTGCCCGACGGCGCTGCCGTCAGCGTTCGACGGCCTTGGCCAGGATCTCCGGGGCGCGCTCCAGCAGGCGGCCGGCGGCCAGCCGGATGCCGAGGAAGGCGACCAGCGCGCCGTACAGCGGGCCGAGCGCCAGCACCGGCCAGGCCGGGCCGTCGGAGAGCAGCGCCCAGCCGAGGTAGCCGGAGACCGGCAGGCTGAGCAGCGCGGCGCCGAACATCGAGCCGAAGCTGTTGAGCATCACCAGCCCGCCCTGGCCGGGGGCGGCGTTGCGCATCGGGTTGTTGTCGGACGGCATGGTGTACGGGGCCAGCACGCTGAGCACCGCGCCGATCGCGATGCCGCAGCCGAGCAGGCCGAGCGCCAGGCCGAAGGCCGGCGCCAGACCGGCCCAGTCACCGGTGACGGCGGCCAGCAGCAGCGCCAGCACCAGGGTGACCGGCACCGCGTAGGAGAGGATCGCGAACGCCCGCCCGCGCAGCTCCTCGCGGGCGTCGGCGGGGGTCAGCAGGGTCGCGGCGACCATCCAGAACGCCGAGCCGTCCATGCCGAACAGGTTGAGCATCTGCAGACCGAGGAACATCCCGGTGGCGGCCACCAGGTAGACGGTCGACCAGCCCTGGACCACCGAGAGCACGCAGATCACCACCGTCATCCCGATGCCGGTGAAGACGGCGGCCTTGGCGCGCGGCTCCCGCCAGGCGTAGCGCAGGTGGCGCTGCATCACCGCGCCGGTCCGGCCGGCGGGCAGGAAGCCCCAGCCGCGCGAGGCCTGCACGCCGCGCGCCACCTCCAGGGTGGAGGCGTCGGCGGTGACCATCAGTTGCTGGAGGCTGGCCCGCCACCAGCGCAGCAGCAGGGCCAGCACGACGGCCGTGGAGGCCAGCTGGAGCAGCGCCAGCCCGTACCGCCCCTCACCGGCGGTGCGTCCGGCGTCCGCCGCGCCGACCGGCGGCACCCAGCGCAGCACCGAGGCGATCGGTGCCAGCGGGCTGAGGTCGAGGCCGTCCTTCCCCGGCTTGCCGAAGACGCTCTGCGAACCGACGTTGGCGACCTGGATCAGCAGCGCGAAGAGCAGACCGCCGAAGATCGCGAAGTCCTTGCCGCGCCGGCTGGAGAGCAGCCGGGCGTTGCCCGCCGCGACCGCGCGGGAGAGCGTCACCAGGGTGAGCACCGTCAGCGGCACGCCGACCACCGCGGCCGCCGCCGAGGGGGCGCCGTCCGCGCCGGACAGCGCCACGCCGGTGACCAGCACCAGGGCGACCAGCGGGCCGGGCCCGAGCAGCGCGGCCAGCGCCGAGCCGCGCAGCAGCGGGCCGGGGCGCAGCGGCAGCATGGTGAGCCGGGTCGGGTCGGCGCTCTCGTCGCTGGCGAAGAGGAACAGCGGCAGCGCGGCCCAGCTGATGGTGAGGGCGCCGACCAGCATCACGCCCGCGTCGCCGGCGCCGGCGTGCCCGTTCAGCAGGGCCAGCAGGAACGCGATCAGCGAGGCGAACAGCAGGCCGGCCACCGTGCCGACGACGTAGAGCACGGCGCGTCCGCGGCTGCGCCGCAGGCCGTTGCGGAGCAGTCGCAGCTTGAGCGACACCAGGGTGCGGACGACCACGCGCCCGTCGGGCACGGTCGCGCGGGCGGTGCGGACCCCGGTCTCGGCGCGGGTGGAGCTCACCGCTCGCCCCCGAGCCAGCCGAGGGCCTGGCCGTCGTCCTCGCGGACGCCGATCAGGTCCAGGAACGCCTCGTGCAGGCTGCGGTCGCCGCGCACGGTGTCCAGCGGGCCCTGGGCGATCACCCGGCCGGCGTTGACCACGGCGACCCAGTCGCAGAGCTGCTCGACGAGTTCCATGACGTGGCTGGAGAAGATGACGGTGGAGCCGGCCGCGGCGTAGCGCTTGAGCACGCCGCGGATGGTCTGGGCGGAGACCGGGTCGACGCCCTCGAAGGGCTCGTCCAGGAAGAGCACGTCGGGGTTGTGCAGCAGCGCGGCGGCCAGGCCGATCTTCTTGCGCATCCCGGTGGAGTAGTCGGCGACCAGCTTGTCGGCGTCACCGGCGAGGTCCAGGACGGCCAGCAGCTCCTCGGCGCGGCGGTCCACCTCGGCCCCGGGCAGGCCGCGCAGCCGGCCGTTGTACTGCAGCAGTTCGCGGCCGCTGAGCCGTTCGAACATCCGCAGGCCCTCGGGCAGGATGCCGATCCGGGCCTTCGCGGCGACCGGGTCGGCCCAGACGTCGGCGCCGTGCACCAGGACGGTGCCCTGGTCGGGCCGGAGCAGGCCGGTGACCATGGAGAGCGTGGTGGTCTTGCCGGCGCCGTTCGGGCCGACCAGGCCGATGAACGCGCCGGCCGGCAGCTCCAGGCTCAGTCCGGCGACCGCCGCCTGGCTGCCGAAGTGCTTCCACAGCCCCTGGATGCTGACGGCGGCGGGGACCGGGGACGCGGGGACCGGGGACGGCGGTGCTGACGCCTGCATGGCGGCCTTCTCTGCTGGGAAACGGGTGAATGTCCAGGCCAGCCTGCCATCGCCCGGGGCGGGCTGTCGTCCGGATTGATGATCTTGGGCGAGACTGGGCCGAACGGGTGAGTGTGAGGCGCTCCTCGGGGGCCGCCGAGGCAGGTCGCGGAAAGTGGCAACTACTCAGGCCCCCTGTTCGTCCTGCACTATGAAGGCCAGTGAGCGCGCACGGCGCGCCGGGGTGTCGGAGGTGGCGGATGGCCGTTCAACCGTGGGGCGAGCAGGGCCCCGGGTACGGAGGACGGCCGCCCCAGGTACCGGCCAAGCCGTACGCGCAGCCGCAGCCGCAGCCGTACGCCCAGTCCTACGCGCAGCCGGCGCCGATGCCGCAGTCGGCGATGCGGGCGGCCCACACCGACCGGGACCGCACCGTCGACGTGCTGAAGGCCGCGTACGCCGAGGGCCGGCTCTCCGCCGACGAGTACGGCCAGCGCTTCGACGCGGCCAGCGCCGCGCAGACGTACGGCGAGCTGGCCCGGCTGGTGGCCGATCTGCCCTCCGGTCCGATGGTGACGCCGATGCCGCCGATGACGGCGGTCGGCCAGCCGGTGCCGCAGACCTTCCTGCTGCCGCCCCCGCCGGTGCCGTCCCGCCCGACCAACAGCACGGCCGTGGCGTCGATGGTGCTCGGCCTGATGGGGCTCGGGCTGCCGGCCGTGATCACCGGGCACATCGCCAAGGCCCAGATCCGGGAGCGCAACGAGGAGGGCGACACCATGGCCACGGTCGGCCTGGTCTTCGGCTACCTGGCCAGCGCCGTCTACACCCTGCTGATGCTGGCCCTGATCGCCTGATCGCCTGATCGCCTGATCGCCTGAGCGCCTGAGCGCCTGAGCGGCCGATCGCCCTCGCCCGCCCGGCCCCCCGGCCGGCGCCCGCCCCGGTGGCGGCGCCCGCCGGGGTGTGGTAGAGCGGCAGAAGAGCGGTTCGTCACCCGGAAGTCGCGCGCGCGACACCCCGGCGCCGCCCGGCCACCGCCGCGACCTGCGGCGTTGCATTTGTTTTGACCGAGCCCGATGCGCTAGGTACGCTCTGACCTTGTGCCTGGGGTGTCCCCGGGTCCTTGTGCGTGCATGCACACCGGCCGCCGCGCCGAGCCGGAGCGCCTCCCAGTGCTCCGCGCGTTGAGCGCCGTCGCTGTACATCAGCTCATGGGATTCCGTGTCGGAATAAGCCCAACACACCCGACCGCGTGGGTCGACCACGGGGTCGTGTGCGATGGAGACACCGCAGGTTAGTTTTACCAAGCCTTGGCACACAGAAAACGGAGAAACGGTGCCTACGATCCAGCAGCTGGTCCGAAAGGGCCGGCAGGACAAGGTCGAGAAGAACAAGACTCCCGCGCTGAAGGGCTCGCCCCAGCGCCGCGGGGTCTGCACGCGTGTGTACACGACCACCCCGAAGAAGCCGAACTCGGCGCTTCGTAAGGTCGCCCGTGTGCGCCTCACCAGCGGGATCGAGGTCACCGCTTACATCCCGGGCGAGGGCCACAACCTGCAGGAGCACTCCATCGTGCTGGTGCGCGGTGGTCGTGTGAAGGACCTTCCTGGTGTCCGCTACAAGATCATCCGCGGTTCGCTCGACACCCAGGGTGTCAAGAACCGCAAGCAGGCTCGCAGCCGCTACGGCGCCAAGAAGGAGAAGTAAGAATGCCTCGTAAGGGCCCCGCCCCGAAGCGCCCGGTCATCATCGACCCGGTTTACGGCTCCCCGGTCGTCACCCAGCTGGTCAACAAGATCCTGCTGCACGGCAAGCGCTCCACCGCCGAGCGGATCGTCTACGGCGCCCTCGAGGGCGTCCGCGAGAAGACCGGCTCCGACCCCGTCGTGGCGCTGAAGCGCGCGCTGGAGAACGTCAAGCCGGCTCTTGAGGTCAAGTCCCGCCGTGTCGGTGGCGCGACCTACCAGGTTCCGGTCGAGGTCCGTCCGGGCCGCGCCAGCACCCTGGCGCTGCGCTGGATGGTCGGTTACTCCCGCGCCCGTCGCGAGAAGACCATGACCGAGCGCCTGATGAACGAGATCCTCGACGCCAGCAACGGCCTGGGCGCTTCCGTGAAGCGTCGCGAGGACACCCACAAGATGGCCGAGTCCAACAAGGCCTTCGCGCACTACCGCTGGTAGTCCGAACCCCGTCACTAGACAGAGAGAGAACGAGCCACCATGGCTGCAACCTCCCTTGACCTCGCCAGGGTCCGCAACATCGGGATCATGGCGCACATCGACGCGGGCAAGACCACCACCACCGAGCGGATCCTGTTCTACACCGGTGTCTCGTACAAGATCGGTGAGGTCCACGATGGCGCTGCCACCATGGACTGGATGGAGCAGGAGCAGGAGCGCGGCATCACGATCACGTCGGCCGCGACGACCTGTCACTGGACGCTCGACGGCGTCGACAACACCATCAACATCATCGACACCCCGGGTCACGTCGACTTCACCGTCGAGGTGGAGCGTTCGCTGCGCGTCCTCGACGGTGCCGTCACGGTGTTCGACGGTGTCGCCGGCGTGGAGCCCCAGTCCGAGACCGTGTGGCGGCAGGCTGACCGCTACGGCGTCCCGCGCATCTGCTTCATCAACAAGCTGGACCGCACGGGCGCGAACTTCTTCTTCTGCGTCGACACCATCGTGGAGCGCCTCGGCGCCACCCCGCTGGTGATGCAGCTCCCGATCGGTGCCGAGGCGGACTTCCAGGGCGTTGTCGACCTGGTCCGCATGAAGGCGCTGGTCTGGACGGCCGAGGCCGCCAAGGGCGAGATGTACGACATCGTCGACATCCCGGCCGACCTGGTGGACCAGGCCGAGGAGTACCGCGAGCAGCTGCTGGACACCGTGTCGACCGTCAGCGACGAGGTGATGGAGCTCGCCATGGAGGGCGAGGCCGTCCCCGAGGAGCTCCTGATCGCCGCGATCCGCAAGGGCACGCTGAACTCGGACTTCACGCCGATCTTCTGCGGCACCGCCTTCAAGAACAAGGGCGTTCAGCCCCTGCTCGACGCGGTCGTCAACTACCTGCCGTCGCCGCTGGACATCGAGTCCATCGAGGGCACCAAGCCCGGCGACGACACGGTCAAGATCTCCCGCAAGGCGTCGGACGACGAGCCGCTCGCGGCTCTGGCGTTCAAGATCATGTCCGACCCGCACCTGGGCAAGCTCACCTTCGTCCGGATCTACTCCGGGCGCCTTGAGGCCGGCACCGCCGTCCTCAACGCGGTGAAGGGCCGCAAGGAGCGCATCGGCAAGATCTACCGCATGCACGCGAACAAGCGTGAGGAGATCGAGTCGGTGGGCGCCGGCGACATCGTCGCCGTCATGGGTCTCAAGCAGACCACCACCGGTGAGACCCTGTCCGACGAGAAGCACCCGGTCATCCTAGAGTCCATGGACTTCCCGGCCCCGGTCATCCGCGTCGCGATCGAGCCGAAGTCCAAGGGCGACCAGGAGCGGCTCGGTACCGCCATCCAGCGCCTGGCCGAGGAGGACCCGTCCTTCCAGGTCAACACGGACGAGGAGACCGGCCAGACCATCATCGCGGGTATGGGCGAGCTGCACCTCGAGGTGCTGGTCGACCGTATGAAGCGTGAGTTCAAGGTCGAGGCCAACGTCGGCAAGCCGCAGGTCGCGTACCGCGAGACGATCCGCAAGGCCGTCGAGCGCATCGACTTCACGCACAAGAAGCAGACCGGTGGCTCCGGCCAGTTCGCGAAGATCCAGATCGCGATCGAGCCGATCGAGTCCGGCGAGGGCTACGAGTTCGTCAACAAGGTCACCGGTGGCCGCGTGCCGAAGGAGTACATCCCTTCGGTCGACGCCGGTTGCCAGGAGGCCATGGAGTTCGGCGTGCTCGCCGGCTACCCGCTCCAGGGTGTCCGCGTGACGCTGCTCGACGGTGCCTCGCACGACGTCGACTCCTCCGAGCTCGCGTTCAAGATCGCCGGCTCGATGGCATTCAAGGAGGGCGCCCGCAAGGCCTCTCCGACCCTGCTGGAGCCGATGATGGCCGTCGAGGTCACCACGCCCGAGGACTACATGGGCGATGTGATCGGCGACATCAACTCTCGCCGTGGCCAGATCCGGTCCATGGACGAGCGTTACGGTGCCCGCGTCGTTTCGGCGCTGGTGCCCCTCTCCGAGATGTTCGGCTACGTCGGTGACCTGCGCAGCAAGACCTCTGGTCGCGCAAGCTACTCGATGCAGTTCGACTCGTACGCCGAGGTTCCGCGGAACGTGGCGGACGACATCATCGCCAAGGCCAAGGGCGAGTAAGGACCGGCGCGAGCCGAGTCCTTGCCCGAGCTCGCAGGACATCCCGACATTCGGGACGATTGCGAACCCTTAGGCTATTAGGAGGCGAACCCGGGGGAACCCACTCGGATTCCCCCGGGGGCCTCCGCCCCCACCCGCGGGACGGCATGGGGCGCACTCCAGCGCCGCATACCCAACCCGATCAAAGACCAACTGACGTCAGCACGGCGTACAGAACTGTCCTCAGGAGGACTGCAGTGGCGAAGGCGAAGTTCGAGCGGACGAAGCCCCACGTCAACATCGGCACCATCGGTCACATCGACCACGGTAAGACGACCCTTACCGCGGCCATCACCAAGGTGCTGCACGACGCGTACCCGGAGATCAACCCCTTCACGCCGTTCGACCAGATCGACAAGGCGCCGGAGGAGCGGCAGCGCGGTATCACCATCTCGATCGCGCACGTCGAGTACCAGACCGAGGCGCGTCACTACGCCCACGTCGACTGCCCGGGTCACGCGGACTACATCAAGAACATGATCACCGGTGCGGCCCAGATGGACGGTGCGATCCTCGTCGTCGCCGCCACCGACGGCCCGATGCCGCAGACCAAGGAGCACGTCCTCCTGGCCCGCCAGGTCGGCGTCCCCTACATCGTCGTCGCCCTGAACAAGGCCGACATGGTGGACGACGAGGAGATCCTGGAGCTCGTCGAGCTCGAGGTCCGTGAGCTCCTCTCCGAGTACGAGTTCCCGGGCGACGACCTGCCGGTCGTCCGCGTCTCCGCGCTGAAGGCGCTGGAGGGCGACAAGGAGTGGGGCGAGAAGCTCCTCGGCCTGATGCACGCGGTCGACGAGGCCATCCCGACCCCGGCCCGCGCCGTGGACCAGCCGTTCCTGATGCCGATCGAGGACGTCTTCACGATCACCGGTCGTGGCACCGTCGTCACCGGTCGTATCGAGCGTGGCATCCTCAAGGTCAACGAGACTGTCGACATCATCGGCATCAAGGAGACCAAGACCACCACCACGGTCACCGGTATCGAGATGTTCCGCAAGCTGCTCGACGAGGGCCAGGCCGGTGAGAACGTCGGTCTGCTCCTCCGTGGTATCAAGCGCGAGGATGTCGAGCGCGGCCAGGTCATCATCAAGCCCGGTTCGGTCACCCCGCACACCGAGTTCGAGGCCCAGTCCTACATCCTGTCGAAGGACGAGGGTGGCCGTCACACCCCCTTCTTCAACAACTACCGCCCGCAGTTCTACTTCCGTACCACGGACGTGACCGGCGTCGTGACCCTCCCCGAGGGCACCGAGATGGTCATGCCGGGCGACAACACCGCCATGACGGTCGTGCTGATCCAGCCGATCGCCATGGAGGAGGGCCTGAAGTTCGCCATCCGTGAGGGTGGCCGCACCGTCGGCGCCGGCCAGGTCACCAAGATCCTCAAGTAATCGAGGCTCTGGACCTGCCTGTGTCACACAGGTGATGTCCGAAGGGCCCCGCACACCTCGGTGTGCGGGGCCCTTCGGCGTGTCGCGCGGAGCGCGCGGGGGTCCTGTGCGTAGGGCGATCGCGCTGCGGATAGACTGAGCCACCCGCAGCCGTCGCCAGGGCGAGGCTGACCGAGGCTCTCCGCCCCACTCGCTGAAAGCGCTCCGGAATGACCTCTGCCCCCCTTCTCACGAAGCCCTCGCTTCTCCGGCGCCGTTCGGCCGCGCGCGCGGGCCAGTCGCCTGACGGTCGCGCCAAGCGCCCCCGGCTGTACGCGCTCGACGGGATGCGTCTCTTCGCGGCCCTGAGCGTGCTCTCCTTCCACTGGACCGCCTACGTCGGCATCTCCGGGGTGTGGCAGGGCGTCACTCCGAAGGACGTACTGCCGACGGTGAACCGGATGGCGGCCTACGGCTGGCTCGGGGTGGAGCTGTTCTTCGTCATCAGCGGCTTCGTGATCTGCATGAGCTGCTGGGGGAAGCGGCCGGGGGAGTTCTTCGTCTCCCGGGTGGTCCGGCTGTACCCCGGCTACTGGGCGGGCATAGCGCTCACCAGCCTGGTGGTGCTGAACCTCAAGCAGTTCGCCCGCTCGGGGGCCGGTGACGGGCTCAACGCCGGCACCATCCTCGGCAACCTGACCATGCTTCAGACCCCGCTCGGGATGCGGCACGTCGACGGCGTCTACTGGACGCTCTGGGTGGAGATGCGGTTCTACCTGCTCTTCGCGATCGTCGTGGCGACGGGCCTCACCTACCGCAAGGTGGTGGCGTTCTGCGGGATCTGGACGATCCTCGCGGTGCTCGCGCCGCAGGCGGACCTCCCGCTGCTGACCACCCTCGCCATGCCGAACGAGTCGCCGTTCTTCATCGCCGGCGTCGGCATGTTCCTGATGTACCGCTTCGGTCAGAACCTGCTGCTCTGGGGGATCGTCGGATTCTCCTGGATCCTCGCGCTGACCCGCCTGACCTCCATCCAGGAGGTGTACGTCAACGTTCTCGGCCACCCCCTTTCGTGGAACGTCATGGCCGGTGTGGTGACGGCCGCGTTCGCCCTGGTGCTGGGTGCCGCGCTGGGCGTGTTCGACTGGGTGCAGTGGAAGTGGCTGACGGTCGCCGGTGCGCTGACCTACCCGCTCTACCTGATCCACCAGGAGATCGGCTGGACGCTGATCCACTGGCTGCTCACCAAGGACTTCGGTGTCCGGGCGGCCCTGGGGACGACCCTGCTCGCGGTGATGGTGGCGGCCTGGCTGATCCACCGGTTGGTCGAGCGGCCGGTGTCGAAGATGATGAAGAACGCGTTGGACCGTTCGATGGCGACCCTGCGCCGGGCCTCGGACGAACCCGCTCCGGTGAAGCACTGACAATGCAGGGGGACGCGTGAATTCGGCGTCCCAAGAATCATTCATGCAATCGCAAAATCCTGCTGCTAGCCTGGCCGCCATCACGGGGTGGACCCAGGCCGCGCACCCCTCCTTCGCAACCATCAGCTCGGTCGTCCGGGCCACCCGGCCGCACTCCGGGATCGATCGATCGTTCTCAAAGACATAAGGGACAGGCGACAACTGATGTACAACGCAGCAGTATCGGCAGAGCAGGCCGTCCCGCCGGCGCCGCTGTTGTCGGTCGTGATGCCGATCTACAACGAGCAGGAGGCCCTGCCGTTGACGGTCCAGCGCCTGCGCCCGATCCTGGACGAGCTGGGGATCGACTACGAGGTCGTCGGTATCGACGACGGCAGCACCGACGCCACCCCGGCGATCATGCAGAAGATCCACCAGGACTGGCCGGAGTTCCGGATCGTCCGCTTCGCGCGCAACTCCGGTCACCAGGCGGCGCTGACCGCGGGCATCCACCGCGCCTACGGCGACTACGTGGTGTCCATCGACGCCGACCTGCAGGACCCGCCGGAGAAGATCCCCGAGATGCTCGCGCTCGCCCGCGAGAAGAACCTCGACATCGTCTACGGCGTGCGCGGCGACCGCGGCACCGACACCTTCTTCAAGCGGCGTACGGCCGGCGCCTACTACTGGCTGATGCGCAAGCTGGTCGGCAAGAACATGCCGAACCAGGCCGGTGACTTCCGCCTGCTCAGCCGCGCCGCGGTGGACGCGCTCAAGGCGATGCCCGAGCACCAGCCGGTCTACCGCCTGCTGGTCCCGTGGCTGGGCTTCCCCAGCGGCGAGGTCGTCTACGTCCGCGAGGAGCGGGTCGCGGGCAGCACGCACTACCCGCTGTCCAAGATGGTCCGTCTCGCCATCGACAGCATCACCAACTTCTCCGCCAGCCCGCTGCGGCTCGCCACCTGGCTCGGCCTGCTGAGCTTCGTGCTCTGCTTCTGCCTGGGGATCTACACCACGGTCGAGTACGCGCTCGGCAAGACCGTGCCCGGCTGGTCCTCGCTGTTCGTCGGCATGCTCTTCCTCGGCGCCGTCCAGCTGGTCTGCATCGGTCTGCTGGGCGAGTACGTCGGCCGGATCTACTCGGCGGCGCAGGCCCGCCCGGCCTACTTCGTCGGGTACGACTCGGCCGAGGACCGCGCGAAGGCGGCGAAGGTCTCCGAGTACGCGGTGTGACCCCCTGGTCCGTCCCGCGGCGCCGGCCGCCGCGGGACGGACCGGCCGCCGACCGCCAGGAAGCCGACGCACAGCCCGCAGGAGAAGAAGAGCGATGGGCACTACCGACAGCACCGCGCCCGCCCTGGGCACGCCGACCCCGCCCGCGGGGCGGACCGGCAGTTCCGCGCCGGACGCCGGCGGTGCCCCGCTGAGCCCGCGCGACCGGGTGGTGGCGTTCCTGCCCGCGGTCGCGGCCTACCTCTTCCTGGTCGTCCTGCTGCTGGCCGCCGACACCTCGGTCAGTGACATCGCGCGGTACACCTTCTACGTGTTGTGGGGCGTCATGCTCCCGGGCACGCTGGTCTTCCGCCTGCTGCGGCGCCGTCCGCACACGCTGGTCGAGGACCTGGCCTTCGGCGCCGTGGTCGGCCTGGTGCTGGAGCTGGCCGCCTGGGCCGTCCTGGTCGGGCTCGGCCTGCAATCGGTGGCCACGGCCTGGCCGCTGGCGGTGGTGATCCCGTTCGCCGCCGTGCCGGGGCTGCGGCGGCACTGGCGGCCGCGCGGCTACCGCCGCACCTCGCCGGGCTGGTCCTGGTCGGTCGCCGGCACCGTCGCGTTCACCAGCGCCTACATGTACGGGGCGGTGCTCAGCCGGAACCCGGTCGTGCCGGACAGCGAGACCACCCGGCAGTACATCGACCTGCCCTATCTGCTGTCGCTGGCCGGGAACGCCAAGCACAACTTCCCGCTGACCTTCCCGCAGGCCGCCGGGGAGCCGCTGCACTACCACTGGTTCACCTTCGTCCACATGGCGATGACGGACCTGGTCGGGCACATCGACCTGACCGTGGTCCAGATGCGCCTGATGGTCCCGGCGCTCGCCGCCCTGGCCATGGTGATCACCGCCGTGGTGGCGCACCGGCTGACCGGGCGGCCGTGGGCCGGCCCGGTCGCCGCCCTGCTGATCTTCGCGGTCGGCGAGTTCAACGCGATCTACCCCAACAACGTCGGCCACTGGACCTTCGGGGCTCCGGCGGTACCGCTGATGTCCTGGGCGAGCCTCTCGCTGACGTACAGCCAGCCGCTGCTGATGGCCCTGATCGGGGTGGTCGGTGACGCCCTGCGCGGGCGCGGCGGCGAGGCGCGCGCCGAGGAGGACGGGCCCGCCCGGATCCCGGCGCTCGGCCGGGGCGCGTTCGTCCTCACCGCGCTGTTCGCGGTGGCCTCCAGCGCGGCGAAGGCGAGCTCCCTGCCGGTGACGCTGGCCGCGCTGGCCTTCGCCGGTCTGATGGTGCTGATCGGCACGCGGCGCGTCCCGTGGACCATCGTCGGCCTCGGCGCGGTCATCGCCGGCGCCCAGGTGTTCGCCACCGCGGTGCTGTTCCGCTTCGAGAGCTACGGCCTCGAAGTGGTGCCCTTCGGCAACATCGAGAAGTACTGGGCCGATCCGCAGCAGACCCGGACGGCGGTGACCCAGAGCGTGGTCGTCGCCGCCACGCTGATCGCGTTCCTGCTCAACCACCAGCTGCGGATGGTCGGCATGATCCCGCTC
The DNA here is from genome assembly GCF_042737525.1 of Kitasatospora sp. NPDC059973. Lineage (NCBI taxonomy): Bacteria > Bacillati > Actinomycetota > Actinomycetes > Kitasatosporales > Streptomycetaceae > Kitasatospora > Kitasatospora sp. NPDC059973. Next base: position 83,922 of record NZ_JBHWUI010000004.1, read on the forward strand.
CTGTGGCGCCGCCGGCTCCGCCTGGAGCAGACCCAGTGGTTCCTGCTCGGCGGGGCCATCGCCGGCCCGGCCGTCTACCTGGTGGTCAACGGCTTCAACGCCAGCTACTTCACCCTCGCCGGCCTCTCCTTCGGCGTGCTGCTCTCGGCCTGGGGCTACTGCGAGGTCTTCGAGCGGGCCGCGCTGCCCACCCGGGGCAAGTTCGCGCTCGGCGCCGGCACGGTGGCGTTCGTCCTCCTGCTCACCCTCGGCATCTACCACTACGCGGACGACTGGGCGGCCTTCGCGCTCAAGGCGGTCGGCGACGCCGACGGCACCGAGTCCTACACGGCGCTGGTGCCGGCGCTGGCCGCGGCGGTGGCGCTGGCCGGGGCCGCGGCGGTCTGCGGCCTGCTCTGGTGGGCGGCCGGCCGGGCGCTGCCGGCGCTGCGCGGCCGCGGCGCCGTGGTGCTGCTCACCGCGGCGCTGGCGGCCGGCGCCCCCTCGCTGCTGCTCGACGTCCAGCAGTCCCGGCAGGTCCCGTGGGACGGCGCGTGGCCGCTCCCGGCCAGTCAGGTGGAGGCCGCGCGCTGGGTCCGCGCGCACAGCGACCCGACCGACGTCCTGGTGACCAACGGCCACTGCCGGTCGGAGAGCGACTACACCGTCCCCGGGGAGAACTGCTGGAACTCCCTGTCCTTCTACCTGAGCGCCTACTCCGAGCGCTCGGTGCTGGTGGAGGGCTGGGCCTACTCGCCGCGGCTGATGTCGGCGAAGTCCGCGTCCTTCTGGGACCAGGAGCTGCTCAAGCTCAACGAGGACTCCGTCTACCGGCCGACGGCCGCTATCCTCGACCGGCTGAGCGAGCGGCACCACGTCCGCTACGTGGTGGTGAACCGCAAGGTGGCGCCGGAGTCGCCGGACCTGAAGACCCTCGCCAAGCCGGTCTTCGACAACGGCCGGATGGCCGTGTACGAGATTTCCTGAACCGCCGAACCGATCGCATGGGTGCTCACATGGTTTCCACCGACCAGCCGACCGAAGCGGCCGAGGTGCCGCCGGCCGGCCAGGGCCCGCGGCCCTCCGACACCGGGACGGCCAAGCGCCAGGTCCCGTCCTTCCTGGTGATCGGGGTCCTGAGCACCCTCTTCTACCTGCTCCTCTACGTGGTGGCCCGGCGCTTCGTCGACCCCCAGGCGGCCAACCTCATCGCGCTCGCGGTCAGCGCGGTCGCCAACACCGCGGCCAACCGCCGGTTCACCTTCGGGATCACCGGCAGTGAGGGCGCGCTGCGTCACCAGCTCCAGGGCGCGGTGGCCTTCCTGATCGGCCTGGGGCTGAGCTCCGGGGCGCTGGCGCTGCTCGACCTGGCCGCGCCGAATGCCTCGAAGGCGGTCGAGGTGGCCGGGCTGATCGCCGCGAACGGTCTGGCGACGGTGGTCCGGTTCCTGCTGATGAAGATCTGGGTCTTCAGGGAGAAGTGACCCCGGGCGGCTTCGGCGGCGGCTGGGACGGCGTCCGGGGCTGCCGCGGCGGTGCCGGGGGCCGGGGCCCGCGCCCGGCGGCCCGCCGCCGCTGCCCCGGGGTCCAGGACCGCAGCCGCAGCGCGGGCGCCTCGACGAGGTGCCACGAGAGCGCCGCCAGCAGACCGGTCACGGCCAGCGCGCCGGCCAGGAAGCCGAGCGGACCGAAGCGGGCCGCGCCGGTCAGTGCCAGCGCCTGCTCGACCGGGAAGCCGAACACGTACACGCCGTACGAGTAGTCGCCGCGCACGCCGATCGCCCGCCAGCGGCGGGGGAGCGCCGACGCGGCCCAGAACAGCAGATAGACCAGCGCGGGGACGCCGAGCACCGCGAAGCCGCCCCAGCGGGCCGAGCCGGTCAGGACGAGCGCGGCGGTCAGCGCCAGGGCGTCGTGGAGCGGGATCCGCTCGGCGTAGAGCCGCAGCACGCCGCCGAGCAGGAAGGCCAGGCCGAGGGTGGCGGCGAGGTGGAAGGTGACCAGTCCCAGCAGCGGGAGCGCCACCCCGGGCCCGCCCGCCGGGGGCACCTCGGCCGGGAGGTCCACCGCGCCGCTCGCGACCAGAAGCCAGAGCGCGAGCGCCGCCGAGGCGACGGACGCCCGCCGGCGCAGTAGCCCCAGGGCGGCCAGCAGCCCGGCCGCCAGGTAGCAGAGCAGCTCGTACTTGAGCGACCAGAGGGCGCCGTTGAGGCTCCGGTCGAAGTTGGTCCCGCTGCGGACGCCCTCGGCGATCACGCCCGAGACGTCCCAGCCGGTGGTGGGCGCGGCACTGCCGAGGCTGGTCAGATAGCTCAGCGGACCGTCCGGGCGGGTCCAGAAGCCGCCCAGGGTGCCGTGCTGCCACCAGTACAGGGCGGGCATCAGGACGGCGGCCGAGAACAGCAGCGAGCCGCCGAGGCCGGGCCCGATGCGCAGGGCCCGGTGCCAGAGGTAGCGGCCGGGCGGGAGCCGCCGGGCGCTCTCGGTGATCACGAATCCGGAGAGTGCGAAGAACCCGAGGACGGCGGCCTTGCCGAGGTCGGTCTGCCGGCCGCTCCAGAGCCAGAGCGGATCGGGGTGTCCCCAGCCGAGCGGGAAGACGTGCGAGACGACGACGGTGGCGGCCAGCAGGAGGCGGAGCGCGCCGAGCCCGTTCGCCCGGTCGTCGAGGAGCCGCGCGAGGGTGCCGCGCGGGCGGAGCACTGCTGGTCGGCTGATGGCTCCCCCCGGCGGATCGGCCGGGCGGCGCCCGCGGTCGTCGCGGACGCCGCCCCGTTGTGGCGTGCGGTGCTCGTCGGACGAGGGCCGGGGCCCTACGCCTGCGGAGCGGCGATCTGGGCCTCCCAGAGGTCGCGGACGGCCTCGCGCAGGGTGCGCCGGGGCTCCCAGCCGAGCCGCTCGCGGGCGACGGTGATGTCGAGCTGCTGCCACTCCGTCTCCGGGCCGGTGCCGTCCGGCGCGGGGACCTCGGTGATCTCGGTGGGCACCCCGCTCTCCTCGATCAGCAGCTCGACCAGCAGCCGGGCGGAGGACGCGGCGCCGGTGCCGATGTTGACCACCGGCGGCACGTCCGGGTGGACGGCGGCGAGCAGCACGGCGTCCAGGGTGTCGCCGAGGTCGACGAAGTCGCGCTGGGCGGTGAGCGGCTGCAGCGAGAGCCGCGCGGTCTCGCCGGCCCGGCGGGCGGCGTCCAGCTTGGCGGCCATCACCCCGAGCAGGCTGTGACCGGGCTGGCCGGCGCCGACCACGTTGCCGAGCCGCAGCGACACCGCGTCCAGCCGGCCGGCCTCGACGGCGCGGACGACGGCCTCGGTGGCGGTGAGCTTGAGCTTGCCGTACTCCATCACCGGCGCGGCGGGGTCGCTCTCGCGCTGGCTGGTGCCGACCGGCGCCATGCCGTACTCGTGCACGGTGCCAAGGTGGACCAGGCGGGCGGGGGAGGCCATCGCGCAGACGGCCTCGATCAGCCGGTCCACCAGGACCACGTTGGCCTGGTACATCTGCTCGTCGTTCAGGCCCCACATGCCGCCGGCCGCGTTGACCACGGTGTCGATCCGCTCGCGGTCGAGCAGCGCGGTGAGGTCGGCGGCGGCGTCGGAGGAGATGTCGAAGGCGACGAACCGGCCGGGCGCCGGCACGGCCGGGGCCTTGCGGGCGAGGCTGACGACCTCGGCGCCCTGCTCCAGCAGGCGGGCGCCGACCACGCGGCCGATGAAGCCGGTGCCGCCGAGGACGGCGACCCGGGAGGGGGCCGGGTGCGGTGCGGTCATGTGCGGTGACTCCCTGGGACGGTGATGGGCCCGGGACGGTGGACGGCCCGGGACGGTGGCGGCTGGGTCAGCGGGGGCGGGCGGCGGTGCTGGTGGCGTTGCGCAGCAGGGCCTTCGCCCCGTCCCACTGGCCGGCGCGCATCGCGCCGGGCACCAGGGTGAGGGCGTGGATCCGGGCCGAGAGGTGCATCCGGGAGGCCTTGGCGGCCCGCGGCCAGCCGTGCGCGTCCAGGCGGTCGGCGGCGTCCAGGAAGTACCGGCGGGCCTCGGTGAACCGGGTGCCGCTGTAGGCGGACTTCGAGGAGATGCTGACGGTGTGCCGGCGGTACTGGAACGCCCGGACGTCGTCGACGACCATGTGCTCGCCGGCCTGGAGCAGGTCGATGACGAGCGCGAGGTCCTGGATGATCTCCAGGTTGTCGCGGAAACCGGTGGTCCGCACGGCCTCGGTGCGCCAGCAGATCGACGGGAAGTACAGCCAGTTGCCCTTGAGCAGGCTGACCGCGAGCTCCTCGCCGCCCCGCAGGGTGCGGCCCTGCTGCTTGGGCGCGTAGATCCGGCGCTTGGCCTCGTCGGCCAGCGAGCTGGTCGGCTTCCCGTCGCCGTCGATCACCTGGACGCCCGGCTGGATCATCGCGACGCCGGGGTACTGGGCCAGGATCGAGCGGATGGTGGCGACGTAGTTGGGCAGCATGATGTCGTCGGTGCCCATGAACATCATGTACTCGTACTCGGCCATGCCCAGGCACTTGCGGTAGTTGCCGGTGACGCCGAGGTTCCGCTCGTTCCGGAAGTACCGCACCCGCGGGTCGCCGAGTTCGGCGAACCACTCCGGGACGCCGGGCTCCCGGCCGTCGTCGACGACGGTCAGCCGCCAGTCGGGATCGCTCTGCGCCAGCACGCTGCGGACCGCGGCCTGCATCAGCGCGACGTCGCCGTAGTACGGAAGCAGGATTTCCAGAGTGGTCATGGTGGAGGGCACATCCGCTGGTCTGAGTCGGGGCCGGGTACGGGGCGAGGACCCCGCGGCGGGCCCATCATACTGAGCCGGTCGGCGGCTCCCGCCGGGGCGGACGACGATGCCCGGGCCCGCGCCGGAGGGCGGCGGGCCCGGGCATCGGGCGGTTCAGCGGGTGCGCAGGCTCTCGGTGAAGGCGAGGCACTTCTCGTAGTCCGGCAGCAGGCCGGTGGCGAGCGCCTCGGCCAGCGAGGGCGCGGCGTCGTCCCGGGCGGACAGCTGCGGGGCGTCGGTGGGCCACTCGATCCCGAGGTCCGGGTCCAGCGGGTGCACCGCGTGCTCACCGGTCGGGTTGTAGGTCTCGGAGCAGACGTAGGACAGCGTGGCGTCGTCGGTCAGCGCGCAGAAACCGTGGCCGAGGCCCTCGGGGATGTAGACCGACTTGCGCTCGGCGTCGTCCAGCCGGACGAACTCCCAGCGGCCGAAGGCGGGGGAGCCCACCCGCAGGTCCACGATCACGTCGAGCACGGCGCCGCGCACGCAGCTGACGTACTTGGCCTGGCCGGGCGGGACGTCGGCGAAGTGGATGCCGCGCACGACGTCCTTGGCGGACACCGACAGGTTGCCCTGGGCGAACTTCAGCGGGTGGCCGACCACCTCTTCGAGCCGGTCGAAGCGGTACCACTCCATGAACAGGCCGCGCGGGTCGCCGTGCTGCTGCGGGGTGACCTCGAAGGCGCCGGGGATCGAGAGCTCACGGAACTTCACCGGGCCGCCTCCTCTTCGAGCAGGGCGATCAGGTAGTCGCCGTAGCCGCTCTTGCACAGCGGCTCGGCCAGCTCGCGCAGCTGCGCGTCGTCGATCAGGCCGGCCCGCCAGGCCGCCTCCTCGATGCAGCCGATCTTGAAGCCCTGGCGCTCCTCGATGACCCGGACGAACTCGGAGGCCTGCACCATCGACACGAACGTGCCGGTGTCGAGCCAGGCGGTACCGCGGTCGAGGATGGTGACGTGCAGCTCACCGGTCTTGAGGTACTCCTCGTTGACCGCGGTGATCTCCAGCTCGCCGCGCGCGCTCGGGCGCAGGCCGGCCGCGATCTTGACCACGCGGTTGTCGTAGAAGTACAGGCCGGGCACCGCGTAGCGGGACTTGGGCTGGGTGGGCTTCTCCTCGATGGAGATGACCTGGCCGTTGTCGTCGAACTCCACCACGCCGTACGCGGTCGGGTCGGCGACCGGGTAGGCGAACACCATGCCGCCCTGCGGCGCGGTGCGCTGCGCGAGCCGGGTGCCGAGGCCGCTGCCGTGGAAGATGTTGTCGCCGAGGATCAGCGCGACGGGCTCGTCACCGATGAAGTCGGCGCCGAGCACGAAGGCCTGGGCGATGCCCTCCGGCTTCTCCTGGACGGCGTACTCCAGCTTGAGGCCGAACTGGGAGCCGTCGCCGAGCAGCCGCTGGAACTGCTCCTGGTCCTGCGGGGTGGTAATGATCAGGATCTCGCTGATGCCCGCCATGACCAGGGTCGACAGCGGGTAGTAGATCATCGGCTTGTCGAAGACGGGGAGGAGCTGCTTCGAGACTGCTCGGGTCAGCGGCCACAGTCGTGACCCGGTGCCGCCCGCCAAGAGGATTCCACGCATGCGCGCAGCTTATGTGAGGTTCGGAGCCCGCCGCTGACCCGGGGCGAGGGCCCCGGGGCACACCGGTAGACTGCCCGCACTATGCGCATCCTCGTCACCGGCGGCGCCGGCTTCATCGGTTCAGAGTTCGTCCGCCAGCTGCTCGGCGCCGACGCAACGGATCAGATCACCGTCTTCGACAAGCTCACCTACTCGGGCGTCGAGGCCAACCTGGCGCCCGTCGCCGGTCACAGCGGCTACTCCTTCGTGCGTGGCGACATCTGTGACGCGGAGGCCGTCGACCAGGTCATGCCCGGCCACGACGTGGTCGTCCACTTCGCGGCCGAGTCGCACGTGGACCGCTCCATCGAGGGCGCCGGCCCGTTCGTGGTCACCAACGTCCTGGGCACCCAGGTGCTGCTGGACTCGGCCAAGAAGCACGGCGTCGGCCGCTTCGTCCACGTCTCCACCGACGAGGTCTACGGCTCCATCTCCGAGGGCTCGTGGACCGAGGAGTGGCCGCTGGCGCCCAACTCCCCGTACTCGGCCTCGAAGGCCGGCTCGGACCTGCTGGCGCTCGCCTACCACCGCACCCACGGCATGGACGTGGTGGTCACCCGCTGCTCCAACAACTACGGGCACTACCAGTTCCCGGAGAAGGTCATCCCGCTGTTCACCACCAACCTGCTGGACGGCAGGAAGGTGCCGCTCTACGGCACCGGCGGCAACATCCGGGACTGGCTGCACGTCTCCGACCACTGCCGCGGCATCGAGCTGGCCATGCGCAAGGGCCGCTCCGGCGAGGTCTACAACATCGGCGGCGGCACCGAGATCACCAACAAGGAGCTCACCGAGCTGCTGCTCCAGGCGGCCGGCGCCGACTGGTCGATGGTCGAGCCGGTCGCCGACCGCAAGGGCCACGACCTGCGCTACTCGCTGGACATCACCAAGATCAGCGAAGAGCTCGGCTACGCCCCGCAGGTCCGCTTCGAGGACGGCCTCGCCGCCACCATCGCCTGGTACCGCGAGAACCGCGCCTGGTGGGAGCCGCTGAAGGCCAAGGCCACCCTGCGATGACGAACCCGGTGGCCAAGCTGCTGGGGGCGCTGCCCCCCGGTGTGCGGCTCGTCGCGGGGGGCACCGTGGTCCTCGGTGTCTCCTCGTACATCTTCCTGGCCCTGGCCGGGCACAGCTTGGACACCACCCAGGTCGCCGGCGTCTCGATGCTCTGGACCGTGGTCATGTCCGTCGGGTACGGGCTGTTCTCGCCGGTCGAGCTGGAGCTGACCCGCCTGGTGGCCGCCCGTGACGTGGCCGGACAGGGCCCCGGACCGGCGATCCGGCGGGTCCTGCTGGTCACCGCCGGGGTCCTGGTGGCGGTGCTGGCCGTGATCGCGGCCGCCGCCCGGCCGATCGCGGACCGCTTCTTCTCCGGCGACCTCGGCCTGGTGGCCGGCCTGGGCGGCGCCCTGGTCGGCCTGGCCGTGAGCTCGGTGGCCCGCGGGGCACTGGCCGGCCTGGGCAACTTCGGCGCGTACGGCATGCAGCTCGCCGTCGACGGCGGGCTGCGGATCGGGCTCGCCGCGCTGATCCCGGTGTTCGGCGCGCACTCGGCGTTCGCGTTCGCGCTGATCCTGGTCGCCGCACCGCTCGCCGCCTCGGCGATCGGGATGCGTTCGGTCCTCGCGGACCGGCGCGGCGGCCCGGCCCCGGTCTGGCGCGACGTCGTCACCGGGCTCGGCCTGCTGACCGGTTCGACGCTGCTGGCCCAGCTGATGGTCAACGCGGCCGTGGTCAGCGTCGGCGTGCTCTCGCCGTCCTCCAAGGCGCTGATCGCCGCCCTGCTGAACGCCGTGGTGCTGGCCCGGGTGCCGCTCTTCGCCTACGCGGCGATCCAGGCCTCTCTGGTCTCCTCGCTCTCCGGCGCCGCCGCGGCCGGCAACCACGGGGAGTTCCGCAAGGTCCTGCTGCGCACCGGCGGCATCGTGGTGCTGATGAGCGCCGCCGCCGGCCTGCCGACGGTGGTCCTCGGCCCCTGGGCGATCCGGCTCTTCTTCAAGGCGCAGGACGTGCTGGGCTCGGTGGACTTCCTCTGGCTGGCCCTCGGCACGCTCTGCTACATGCTGGCGACCGTCTTCGGCCAGGCCCTGCTCGCGCTCGGGCGCCACCAGCGCCAGCTGTTCTCCTGGCTGGCCGGTTCTGTGGTGCTGGTGGCCGTCACCCTGGTGCCCGGCGACATCGCGACGAGGGTCGAACTCGCCTACCTGGCTGGTGCGTCGGTCAGCGCTGCTGCCATGCTGTGGGCGCTGGCCCGCTCGCTGTCCGCCCCGGCCCGGCCCGTGGCGGAACACCGGGCGCCCCTGGCGGCACACCAGTCGTCGGAGGTATGACGCCCGTTCGCCGGGCCCACAGCCGGCGGCGGCGGGACGTTCACGCCGCGCCTTTAATATGTGATTACCCTTGGCCACGCCACTGCCGCTGAAAGGCGCCTCCAGTCGTGCATCTCACCGTCATCACTTCGATCACCGGCGTGCTGGTGCTCGTCTACATCCTGGAGTTGCTGCGCCGACAGCAGCTCCGGGAGAAGTACGCGGCTATCTGGCTCGCGATCGGCGTCGTCGTGGCGCCGCTCGGGTTCTTCCCGACGATCCTCGACTCGACCGCCCGCCGGCTCGGCATCGCCTCCGGCGTGAGCCTCGTGCTCTTCGCGGGCTTCGTCCTGGTCCTGATGGTCTCGCTGCACCTGAGCTGGGAGGCCTCCCGGCTGGAGGCGGAGACCCGGACCCTGGCCGAGGACGTCGCCATGATGCGGGCCCACCTGGCCGAGCACCACGGGTACCCGATCGCACGCAGCAGCAACGACGCCGGCAAGGCGACGGACTCCGGGGTGACGGCATGATCGACGGCAAGCGGGTTCTGATCATCCTCCCCGCCTGGAACGAGGCGGAGGGTCTGCCCAAGATCCTCCACGAGATCCAGCAGAAGCTCCCCGGCGTGGACACCCTGGTGGTCGACGACGGCTCCGTGGACAACACCGCCGCCGTGGCCGCCGCGGCCGGCTCCCGGGTCGCGCAGCTGCCGTACAACCTCGGTGTCGGCGGCGCCATGCGGTTCGGCTACCGCTACGCGCACCTGCACGGCTACGACGTCGCCATCCAGTGCGACGCCGACGGCCAGCACGACCCCGCGTACGTGCCGGCGCTGCTGGAGAAGCTCCAGGAGGCCGACCTGGTCATCGGCGCCCGGTTCGCCGGCCAGGGCAGCTACAAGGTGCGCGGCCCGCGCAGCTGGGCGATGAAGCTGCTCTCGGTGGTGCTGTCGAGGGTCACCCGGACCCGCCTCACCGACACCACCTCGGGCTTCAAGGCCTGCAACAAGCCGATGATCGAGTTCTTCTCGCAGTGGTACCCGGTCGAGTACCTGGGCGACACCATCGAGAGCATGGTCGGCGCCGCCCGCTGCGGCTTCGTCATCAGGCAGGTCCCGGTGGCGATGCGCGAGCGGACCACCGGCACGCCCAGCGCCTCCCCGATCAAGGCGACGATCTACCTGGCCCGCGCCGGCCTGGTGCTCCTGCTCGCGATGATCCGCCGGATGCCCAAGCACCTGAAGACCATCGAGCCCGCCACCCGCACGGCGGCGGCGAACCGGCGAGAGCTGGTCGGCAAGGCCTAGCGGTACCGCGATCGACACGACTCCGGCGGTCGGCCCCACGGGCCGGCCGCCGGTGGTCGTCGGGGCACCTCCGCCGCGTGCCGCTAGGCTGAGCGCTGCGCGGAGTGTGCTATGGGTGCCGGGTCCACCGCAGCGCTGAGGTCCCGGCACGGGCCGCGGGCCGGGGCGCCCGGGCACGGGCCCTCCGCGAGTTGTTAGCGTGACCTCCACCATCGAACGGGCCGGGCGGCCTGCCGGATCCACCTCAGAGCCGGGCTACCAGGGGAAGAGTCGGAGTTCAGTGCAGACTTCAGCAGAGACCGTCGACGAGCAGCTGGACGGTGTCCAGGGGACGAGACGGGTCGGCGCCTCGCGGTCGGCGGGTCTGGCGGCCCGGGCGGTGCGGCGGTTCGAGGAGGCCCGCGGGCGGCGCTGGTTCTGGCCGGCCGCGCTGGTGGCCGGGTACGCCGCGGAGGTGCTCTTCCGGCTCGTCCTCGTCCGGCACATGAGCTACCCCTCCGTCCACGCGGACGAGGACGGGTACCTGGTGCTGGCCCGCGTGCTGGCCGGCCGGCCGACCACCGAGATGCCGGTCGGCGTGGTGATCCCGGGCGGCTACCCGCTGCTGATCTCCCCGGCGTTCCGGATCGCCGACGACCCGGTCATGGCCTACCACCTGATCATGGGGATCAACGCGCTGCTGAACGCGCTGGTCTTCCCGCTGGCCTACCTGGCGCTGCGCCGGCTCGGTCTGCGCCGGCTGCTGGCGTACGTCTTCGCCGGGGCCACCGCGCTGCTGCCGCCGGTGATCTTCTACTCCGAGTTCGTCATGTCGGACACCGTGCTGCCGGTGCTGATCCTGGCCTGGCTGCTCTGCATGCACGGCTGGCTGAGCGAGGGCCCGGTCAAGCACCGCTACTGGTACGCGGCCGGCACCGGCGCGGCCGCCGCGTACACGATGGCCACGCACGACCGCGGCGGTGTCGTGGTGGCGCTCACCGGAGTGGTCCTCGTCGGCGTCCTGGTGCTGCGCTGGGCCCCGTGGCGCACCACGCTGGTCGGCCTGGGCGCGCTCGCCGTCGGTTCGGTCGGCGCCAAGGCGCTGTCCTGGTGGCTCGACCGCCAGTTCACCGTCGAGCCGAGCAAGGTCGGCAGCTACCTGATCGACGGCCTGAAGAACCCCGACATCCTGCAGCGCACGCTGACCAGGACCACCGGGCAGATCTGGTACTTCATCGTCTCCACCTGGGGGATCGGCGGCCTGGCGGTCGTGGTCTGCCTGGTCGCGCTGTTCAGCGGCCGCTTCCCGCGCCCGCACCGGATCGTCGGCGGCGTGATGGTGGCCCTGCTGGTCGGCACCGCGCTCGCCTCGGCCGCCGCCCTGCCGGACGACGCCCGCATCGACAACTGGGTCTACGCCCGCTACGTGGCCTACCTCGTCCCGGTGGCCTTCGTGGCCGGGGTCGCGGTGCTCGCCCGGTTCAGCCTGCGCAACGTCGTCCTGACGGTGGCGGGCTCGGTGGTGCTCACCCTCGTCCTCGCCAAGCTGGTGATCTGGTCCGCCGGCAAGCTGCTCCACACCCAGGTCTTCATCGGCTGGGGCATGCCGGACGTGACCTTCCTGGCCGCCGACTGGTCCAGGCTGAACATGATGCGCTCGACCGCCGCGGCGTTCATCATCCTCGGCGCCGTCGCCCTGATGCTGGTGGCCGGCGGCCGCCGGGTGCTCTGGGCGGTCGGCCTCTCGCTCGCGCTGTTCGCCGGGTTCGCCACCGCGACCATCACCGAGCAGGTCGCCTACCCGCACTCGGACTGGCGCAAGCCGCTCGCGACGGGCTTCACCAAGGCCGCCGGGATCAAGCCCAAGGACAACCTGGTGCTCGCCTGGGACCTCGACGGCAGCCTGCGGATGGCCCAGGCCTTCGAGGTCTACGACGGCCGGGTCTGGTACCTGGACCCGCGCTGGCAGCCCGTCCCGGCCGCGGCGACCGCGATCGTCACCCCGCTCGCCGAGGAGGGGAAGGCGCCGGAGTCCTACTGGAAGGAACATCCGGACGAGTGGTACGTGGAGCGGACCAACAAGCAGCAGGGCTGGATGATCTGGCGCAAGCGCTGAGCGACCGGACGCGCCTATTGACCGGGCGGACCGGGTGACCGGACGCGCCGGTTGACCGGGACGGACCCCATCGGGGCCGGCGGGGGAGATCCCCGCCGGCCCCGATTGGCTTTGTCGCTGCTCCATGTGGCAGTATGTCCAAGTTGCTCGGTTGAGTGCCGATGCTACGCGCCTCCCGCCGGGAGGACTGGAAGCGAGTCCCATGTACTCGTCGTTCCCGTGATGGCCGTTCATGTGTTCACGAGAAGTATGTGGACGCAGTGGTGTGAAGGCGACACCGCGGCAGCTGCGGGGCGGACGTACGGGAATCTTCCGGGAAGCGTGGGCGGGGCCTCGATCCGGCGCCTGGTGGATGCAAGACCTCACCGATCCGTAGGAAATCCGCAGAGGGAAACCTCTTCGCGGACTTTTTGCAAGCGACAGGGCGACACGCCCGACCGCGTGGGTCGGAGGAAACCATCCACAGGCACCACCGGACACAGTCCACCTGGATGAATCCGGCCGTAGAAGCAGCAGACGACACAAAGGACTACTGAGTAGCCATGGCGGGACAGAAGATCCGCATCCGGCTCAAGGCCTACGACCACGAGGTGATTGACTCCTCGGCGAAGAAGATCGTCGAGACCGTCATTCGCACTGGTGCGCAGGTCGCGGGCCCGGTGCCGCTGCCCACTGAGAAGAACGTGTACTGCGTCATCCGCTCGCCGCACAAGTACAAGGACTCGCGCGAGCACTTCGAGATGCGCACTCACAAGCGTCTGATCGACATCCTCGACCCCACGCCGAAGACGGTTGACTCGCTGATGCGTCTCGACCTGCCGGCTGGTGTCGACATCGAGATCAAGCTCTGAGAGGCACACCGAAGATGGCTAAGCAGATTAAGGGCATCCTGGGCGAGAAGCTCGGCATGACCCAGGTCTGGGACGAGAACAACCGGATCGTTCCGGTGACCGTCGTCAAGGCTGGGCCCAATGTCGTGACCCAGGTCCACACCGCCGACAGCCCGGCCGGCTACGACGCCGTCCAGATCGGCTTCGGCGAGATCGACCCCCGCAAGGTGAACAAGCCCCTCGCGGGTCACTTCGCCAAGGCCGGTGTCACCCCGCGCCGGCACCTGGTCGAGCTGCGTACCACGGACGCGTCCGAGTACACGCTGGGCCAGGAGATCACCGCCGAGCTGTTCGAGGCGGGTGTCAAGGTCGACGTGACCGGCACCTCCAAGGGCAAGGGCTTCGCCGGTGTCATGAAGCGCCACAACTTCCGGGGCCTCGGCGCCGGTCACGGTGTGCAGCGCAAGCACCGCTCGCCCGGCTCGATCGGTGGCTGCGCCACCCCGGGTCGTGTGTTCAAGGGCGTACGGATGGCCGGCCGGATGGGCCACGAGCGCGTGACCACCCAGAACCTGACCATCCATGCCGTTGACGCGGAGAAGGGGCTGCTCCTGATCAAGGGCGCAATCCCGGGCCCGAACGGCGGCCTCGTCCTCGTCCGCACCGCGGCGAAGGGGCTGTGAGGATATGAGCACCATTGACATCCTGTCGCCCTCGGGCGACAAGACCGGCAGCCTTGAGCTGCCGGCCGAGATCTTCGACGCGAAGGTCAGCGTTCCGCTGATGCACCAGGTCGTCGTGGCGCAGCTCGCTGCGGCCCGTCAGGGCACCCACAAGACCAAGACGCGTGGCGAGGTCCGCGGTGGCGGCAAGAAGCCGTACCGCCAGAAGGGCACCGGCCGCGCCCGTCAGGGCTCGACCCGCGCGCCGCAGTTCGCCGGCGGTGGCGTCGTGCACGGTCCCGTGCCGCGCGACTACTCGCAGCGGACCCCGAAGAAGATGATCGCCGCCGCCCTGCGCGGTGCGCTCACCGACCGGGCCCGCCACAACCGCATCCACGTCATCACCGACGTGACCGCGACCGAGGCGCCGTCGACCAAGGCCGCCAAGAGCCTGTTCGGCAAGATCACCGAGCGCAAGAACGTCCTTCTGGTCGTCGAGCGCGCGGACGAGCTGGGCCTCAAGTCCGCTCGTAACCTGCCGCACGTGCACATCCTGGACGCCGGCCAGCTGAACACCTACGACGTGCTCGTCTCCGACGATGTGGTCTTCACCCAGGCCGCCTTCGAGCGTTTCGTGGCGGGTCCCGCCGCGTCCGCCAAGGCCGTGGCTGCTGAGGGCGAGCTCGAAGGGAGCGCCGCCTGATGGCTGCAGAGATCACGAGCAAGACGTTCACGGACCCCCGTGACGTCCTGGTGAAGCCGGTCATCTCGGAGAAGAGCTACTCGCTCCTCGACGAGAACAAGTACACGTTCGTCGTGTCGCCCGGTGCCAACAAGACCCAGATCAAGCAGGCCGTCGAGACGGTCTTCTCGGTCAAGGTCGAGTCCGTCAACACGCTCAACCGTCAGGGCAAGCGCAAGCGCTCCAAGACGGGCTTTGGCAAGCGCAAGGACACCAAGCGCGCCATCGTGACGCTGGCTGAGGGCAACCGCATCGACATCTTCGGTGGTCCGGTCTCCTAACGGAGATCGTGATCGTCGATAAGGACGAGGACGAGAGAGCCAAATGGGCATCCGCAAGTACAAGCCGACTACGCCGGGCCGTCGTGGCTCCAGCGTGGCCGACTTCGTAGAGATCACGCGGTCCACGCCGGAGAAGTCGCTGGTTCGCCCCCTGCACAGCAAGGGCGGCCGTAACAACGCCGGTCGGATCACCGTTCGCCACCAGGGTGGCGGTCACAAGCGCGCCTACCGCGTGATCGACTTCCGTCGTCACGACAAGGACGGCGTGCCGGCCAAGGTCGCGCACATCGAGTACGACCCGAACCGCACCGCGCGCATCGCGCTCCTGCACTACGCGGACGGCGAGAAGCGCTACATCATCGCGCCGCGCGGCATCGCGCAGGGCGACCGGGTCGAGAACGGCCCTGGCGCCGACATCAAGCCCGGCAACAACCTGCCGCTTCGCAACATCCCGGTCGGTACCACCATCCACGCGGTGGAGCTGCGTCCCGGCGGCGGTGCCAAGATGGCCCGCTCCGCCGGTGCCGGCATCCAGCTGCTGGCGCGTGAGGGCAAGATGGCGCACCTGCGCATGCCCTCCGGTGAGATCCGCCTGGTCGACGCGCGCTGCCGCGCGACCGTCGGCGAGGTCGGCAACGCCGAGCAGTCGAACATCAACTGGGGCAAGGCCGGCCGTATGCGCTGGAAGGGCGTTCGCCCGACCGTGCGTGGTGTGGCCATGAACCCGATCGACCACCCGCACGGTGGTGGTGAGGGTAAGACCTCCGGTGGTCGCCACCCGGTCTCGCCGTGGGGCCAGAAGGAGGGTCGTACCCGTCGCCCGAAGAAGGCGTCGGACGCTCTCATCGTGCGCCGCCGCAAGACCAACAAGAAGCGCTAGGAGCAGGTCAGATGCCGCGCAGTCTCAAGAAGGGCCCCTTCATTGACGGCCACCTTCTCAAGAAGGTGGACGCTCAGAACGAGGCGGGTACCCAGAACGTCATCAAGACCTGGTCCCGTCGCTCCGTGATCTTCCCGGCCATGCTCGGCCACACGATCGCGGTGCACGATGGCCGCAAGCACGTCCCGGTGTTCGTCACCGAGTCGATGGTCGGCCACAAGCTCGGCGAGTTCGCGCCGACGCGTACCTTCCGCGGTCACGTCAAGGACGACCGCAAGTCGAAGCGTCGCTAGTCGCCAGCGAGATTACCGACTCAATGACTTACACCAGCAAGGGGACAACCATGGAAGCCAGGGCCCAGGCGCGGTACATCCGCGTCACGCCCATGAAGGCCCGCCGCGTGGTGGACCTCATCCGTGGCCTGAACGCCACGGAGGCCCAGGCGGTCCTGCGTTTCGCTCCGCAGGCCGCTACCGTGCCGGTCAGCAAGGTGCTCAACAGCGCCATTGCCAACGCCGCGCACAACTACAACCACTCCAACGTGGACGACCTCGTCATCAGCGAGGCGTACGTTGACGAGGGCCCGACCCTGAAGCGGTTCCGTCCGCGTGCCCAGGGCCGTGCCTACCGGATCCGCAAGCGGACCAGCCACATCACCGTGGTCGTCAGCAGCAAGGAAGGGACCCGGTAATGGGCCAGAAGGTTAACCCGCACGGGTTCCGCCTCGGCATCAGCACGGACTTCAAGTCCCGCTGGTACGCCGACAAGCTGTACAAGGACTACGTCAAGGAAGACGTCGCCATTCGTCGCATGATGACGAAGGGCATGGAGCGCGCCGGCATCTCGAAGGTTGAGATCGAGCGCACCCGCGACCGCGTCCGCGTCGACATCCACACCGCGCGCCCCGGCATCGTCATCGGTCGCCGTGGCACCGAGGCCGACCGCATCCGCGGCGACCTGGAGAAGCTGACCGGCAAGCAGGTCCAGCTGAACATCCTCGAGGTCAAGAACCCCGAGCTGGACGCCCAGCTCGTGGCTCAGGGCGTCGCGGAGCAGCTGTCCTCCCGCGTCTCCTTCCGCCGTGCCATGCGCAAGTCGATGCAGGGCACCATGAAGTCCGGCGCCAAGGGCATCAAGGTCCAGTGCTCCGGTCGTCTCGGCGGCGCCGAGATGAGCCGTTCGGAGTTCTACCGCGAGGGCCGTGTGCCGCTGCACACCCTGCGCGCGAACGTCGACTACGGCTTCTTCGAGGCCAAGACGACCTTCGGCCGTATCGGTGTGAAGGTCTGGATCTACAAGGGCGACGTCAAGAACATCGCCGAGGTCCGCGCTGAGAACGCCGCTGCCCGCTCGGGCAACCGTCCGGCCCGTCCCGAGGGTGGTCGTCCCGCCCGCGGTGGCGAGCGCCGTGGTGGCGAGCGCGGTGGCCGTGGCCGTCGTCCCGCCGGCACCGAGGCTCAGGCCCCGGTCGCCGCCGAGACCCCGGCTGCCGAGAACACCGGAACGGAGGCCTGACCCAAATGCTGATCCCCCGTCGGGTCAAGCACCGCAAGCAGCACCACCCGAAGCGCCGCGGCGCCTCCAAGGGTGGCACCGAGCTCGCCTTCGGCGAGTACGGCATCCAGGCCGTTACCCCGGCCTACGTGACGAACCGGCAGATCGAGTCCGCTCGTATCGCCGTCACCCGTCACATCAAGCGTGGCGGCAAGGTCTGGATCAACATCTACCCGGACCGTCCGCTCACCAAGAAGCCGGCCGAGACCCGCATGGGTTCCGGTAAGGGTTCGCCCGAGTGGTGGATCGCGAACGTGCACCCGGGTCGGGTCATGTTCGAGCTGTCGTACCCCAACGAGAAGGTGGCTCGTGAGGCGCTGACCCGCGCAGCTCACAAGCTCCCGATGAAGTGCCGGATCATCCGGCGCGAGGCAGGTGAGAGCTGATGTCGGCCGGCACCAAGGCTGCTGACCTCCGCGAGCTGGACAACGAGGGTCTCGTTGCCAAGCTCCGTGAGGCCAAGGAGGAGCTGTTCAACCTCCGCTTCCAGGCGGCGACCGGGCAGCTCGACAACCACGGACGGCTCAAGCTCGTCCGTAAGGACATCGCGCGGATCTACACCCTGATGCGCGAGCGCGAGCTGGGCATCGAGACGGTGGAGAACGCCTGATGACTGAGAACACCAACGAGACGCGCGGTTTCCGCAAGACCCGTGAGGGCCTCGTCGTCAGCGACAAGATGGACAAGACCGTCGTCGTCGCCGTCGAGGACCGCGTCAAGCACGCTCTGTACGGCAAGGTCATCCGCCGTACGAACAAGCTGAAGGCGCACGACGAGGCGAACGCCTGCGGCATCGGCGACCGGGTCCTCCTCGCGGAGACCCGCCCGCTGTCCGCGACGAAGCGCTGGCGCGTCGTCGAGATCCTCGAGAAGGCCAAGTAACGAAGTCGATGTGGTACGGCCGTATGTGCAACGGGTCCCTCGCGGGCGCCGGTGTGAGCAGCGGCCGGCCCGTCAGCTCTCGTTGACGATCAGGAGAAAGCTGTGATCCAGCAGGAGTCGCGACTGCGTGTCGCCGACAACACGGGCGCGAAGGAAATCCTTTGCATCCGCGTTCTCGGTGGTTCCGGTCGCCGCTACGCCGGTATCGGGGACGTCATCGTCGCGACCGTCAAGGACGCGATCCCCGGCGGTTCGGTCAAGAAGGGTGACGTCGTCAAGTGCGTCGTCGTCCGCACCGTGAAGTCGCGCCGCCGTCCCGACGGTTCGTACATCCGGTTCGACGAGAACGCCGCCGTGGTTCTCAAGAACACCGATGGTGACCCCCGCGGTACCCGCATCTTCGGCCCGGTGGGCCGCGAGCTGCGCGACAAGAAGTTCATGAAGATCATCTCGCTGGCGCCGGAGGTGCTCTAACCCATGGCGAACAGCATGAAGATCAAGAAGGGTGACCTGGTCCAGGTCATCACCGGCAAGGACCGCGGCAAGCAGGGCAAGGTCATCCAGGCCATGCCCGCCGAGAACAAGGTCCTGGTCGAGGGTGTCAACCGGGTCAAGAAGCACACCAAGCCGGGCCCGGGTACTCAGGGTGGCATTGTCACCGTCGAGGCCCCGGTGCACGTCTCCAACGTCCAGCTGGTCGTGGAGAAGGACGGCAAGAAGGTCGTCACCCGCGTTGGCTACCGCTTCGACGACGAGGGCAACAAGATCCGCGTTGCCAAGCGAACCGGTGAGGACATCTGATGTCTGAGACGTCTGTTGAGAAGGTGACCCCCCGTCTCAAGGAGCGTTACAACTCCGAGATCAAGGGTCAGCTGCAGGAGCAGTTCTCGTACGAGAACGTCATGCTGACGCCCGGCCTGGTCAAGGTCGTCGTCAACATGGGTGTCGGCGAGGCCGCCCGTGACAGCAAGCTGATCGAGGGCGCGATCCGCGACCTGACCGCGATCACCGGTCAGAAGCCGGCCGTGACCAAGGCTCGTAAGTCCATCGCGCAGTTCAAGCTGCGCGAGGGCCAGCCGATCGGCACCCACGTCACCCTCCGTGGTGACCGCATGTGGGAGTTCCTGGACCGTCTGGTGTCGCTGGCTCTGCCGCGTATCCGTGACTTCCGCGGTCTCTCCCCCAAGCAGTTCGACGGCCGTGGCAACTACACCTTCGGTCTGACCGAGCAGGTTATGTTCCACGAGATCGACCAGGACAAGGTCGACCGTCAGCGCGGTATGGACATCACCGTCGTGACCACCGCTCAGACCGACGACGAGGGCCGGGCGCTCCTGCGCGCTCTGGGCTTCCCGTTCAAGGAGGCGTGAGCCAATGGCGAAGAAGTCCCTCATCGCAAAGGCCGAGCGGAAGCCGAAGTTCGGCGTCCGGGCCTACACCCGGTGCCAGCGCTGCGGTCGCCCGCACTCGGTGTACCGCAAGTTCGGCCTCTGCCGTGTGTGCCTCCGTGAGATGGCGCACCGCGGCGAGCTGCCGGGCGTGACCAAGAGCTCCTGGTAGTCCTCTTCCCTTAGAGGGCAACCGCTCTAGTCGCATCACGCGAAGCAGGGTGCCCGATCCCACATCGCCCGTTTTTGGGCTCCCGTACGGAATCCCGTAAGGTAGTGGGGTCGGGCCCCCTGTCACGGTCGCTCCGTAGCGGCCGCTGACCCTCTTCGAGGGCTCGCACCCAGACTTACTACGTCGCAGGTCCCCTGCGCCTGTGCCCCGTGTTCCTCAGGAACACGGGGGACCTGGTGCGGAGAAACCACGGCGAGAGAGGCCTGAGGCCATCATGACCATGACCGACCCCATCGCAGACATGCTCACGCGTCTGCGTAACGCTAACTCGGCGTACCACGACTCCGTGGCGATGCCGGCCAGCAAGATCAAGGCGCACGTCGCCCAGATCCTGCAGCAGGAGGGGTACATCTCCTCCTACAAGGTTGAGGAGCCCGTCGAGGGCGAGGTCGGCAAGAAGCTGACCATCGAGCTCAAGTTCGGTCCCAACCGTGAGCGCTCGATCGCTGGCATCAAGCGGATCAGCAAGCCGGGCCTGCGGGTCTACGCAAAGTCCACCAACCTGCCGAAGGTGCTCGGCGGCCTGGGCGTGGCGATCATCTCCACGTCCTCCGGTCTCCTCACCGACAAGCAGGCAGCCAAGAAGGGCGTAGGCGGAGAAGTTCTCGCCTACGTCTGGTAATTCGGGAAACGGAGGTACAGCAATGTCGCGCATTGGACGGCTGCCCATCCCGGTTCCCGCCGGCGTGGACGTCACCATCGATGGCCAGGCGGTCTCGGTGAAGGGCCCCAAGGGCTCCCTCACCCACCATGTCGCCGCGCCGATCGAGATCGGCAAGGGCGAGGACGGCACGCTGCTCGTCACCCGCCCCAACGACGAGCGTCTGTCGAAGGCCCTGCACGGCCTTTCCCGCACGCTGGTGGCGAACATGATCACCGGCGTGACCGCGGGCTACCGCAAGTCGCTGGAGATCAGCGGTGTTGGCTATCGAGTCCTGGCGAAGGGCTCCAACATGGAGTTCCAGCTCGGCTACAGCCACCCGATCCTGGTCGAGGCCCCGGAGGGCATCACCTTCGTCGTCGAGTCGGCCACCAAGTTCCACGTGGACGGCATCGACAAGCAGAAGGTCGGCGAGGTCGCCGCGAAGATCCGCAAGCTGCGCAAGCCCGACCCGTACAAGGCCAAGGGCGTCAAGTACGCGGGCGAGGTCATCCGCCGCAAGGTCGGAAAGAGTGGTAAGTAAGCGATGAGCGTCTCTGTCAAGATCGGCAAGGGCAACGCCTACAAGAGCGCCGCTCGCAAGCGCCGCGCGATCCGCGTTCGCAAGCGCGTCGTCGGCACCGAGGTGCGTCCGCGCCTCGTTGTGACGCGCTCGAACCGTCACATGGTCGCCCAGGTCATCGACGACGCCAAGGGTCACACCCTGGCGTCGGCGTCCACCCTCGACGTGTCCATCAAGGGCGTCGAGGGCGACAAGACCGAGCTGGCCAAGAAGGTCGGGAGCCTGGTCGCCGAGCGCGCCAAGGCCGCCGGCATCGAGTCGGTCGTCTTCGACCGCGCGGGCAACCGGTACGCAGGCCGCATCGCCGCTCTGGCCGATGCTGCCCGTGAGGCCGGGCTCGACTTCTAAGCCGCTCGTCGGCTCAGTCGACGGACGTAATCGAGAGAGGTAATTCCAATGGCTGGACCCCAGCGCCGCGGTAGCGGCGCCGGCGGCGGCACCGGCGGTGGCGAGCGGCGTGACCGTAAGCGTGACGACCGGGGCAATGCCCCCGCCGTCGAGAAGACCGCTTACGTCGAGCGCGTCGTTGCGATCAACCGTGTCGCCAAGGTTGTCAAGGGTGGTCGTCGTTTCAGCTTCACCGCGCTGGTCGTGGTGGGCGACGGTGACGGCACCGTAGGTGTCGGTTACGGGAAGGCGAAGGAGGTTCCGGCCGCCATCGCCAAGGGTGTTGAGGAGGCCAAGAAGAACTTCTTCAAGGTCCCCCGTATCCAGGGCACCATCCCTCACCCGATCCAGGGCGAGAAGGCTGCCGGCGTCGTGCTCCTGAAGCCGGCTGCCCCCGGTACCGGTGTTATCGCCGGTGGCCCGGTGCGTGCCGTGCTCGAGTGCGCCGGTATCCACGACATCCTGTCGAAGTCGCTCGGCTCCGACAACGCGATCAACATCGTGCACGCCACGGTGGCCGCTCTGAAGGGCCTCGTGCGCCCCGAGGAGATCGCCGCCCGTCGTGGCCTGCCGCTGGAGGACGTGGCTCCCGCCGCTCTGCTGCGGGCTCGTGCTGCAGGGGTGAGTGCCTGATGGCTCGCCTGAAGATCACGCAGACCAAGTCCTACATCGGCAGCAAGCAGAACCACCGCGAGACGCTGCGCTCGCTGGGTCTGAAGCGCATGCACGATGTGGTCGTCAAGGAGGACCGTCCCGAGATCCGCGGGATGGCCCAGACCGTGCGTCACCTCGTCACGGTCGAGGAGGTGGACTGATTATGGGCGACTCGCCGATCAAGGTTCACAACCTGCGTCCCGCCCCGGGTGCCAAGACCGCCAAGACCCGTGTCGGTCGTGGTGAGGGCTCCAAGGGTAAGACCGCCGGTCGTGGTACCAAGGGCACCAAGGCCCGCTACCAGGTTCCGCAGCGCTTCGAGGGTGGCCAGATGCCGCTCCACATGCGCCTGCCGAAGCTGAAGGGCTTCAAGAACCCGTTCAAGATCACGTTCCAGGTTGTCAACCTCGACAAGCTGGCCGAGCTCTACCCGCAGGGTGGCGAGGTCACTGTCGAGGACCTGATCGCCAAGGGCGCGGTTCGCAAGAACTCCCTCGTCAAGGTGCTCGGCACCGGCGAGATCTCGGTCGCGCTGCAGGTGACGGTCGACGCCGTCTCCGGCTCCGCCGCCGAGAAGATCACCGCCGCCGGCGGTACCGTCACCGAGCTCGTCTGAGCCCGCTGACTCCCCACGAGCCCCGCACCTCCTTCACGGAGGTGCGGGGCTCGTGCGTTGTCCCGGTGGTCCGTAGCCGCACTCAAGCGGGTACGGGCCTCGTTCTTTTGTGTGGCAAACCCGGGCATCCCGTACCCCGTGAGTGGGGGAGGGGCCGTACGCGCTTCTTTCGAGCGGCCGCGCACTGTTAGAGTCCGTGGAGTTCCCTTGTAGGCTGCGCGTAGGCTCGCCTGTGCCGTCTGTACGGGGGCCCGAACCGCAAACTCCCCATTCAGGACCGACCCTCCCGCCGACGACGCGCGGGAGGCGCAGGAGGCACCGTGCTCAGTGCGTTCGCGCGGGCGTTCCAGACGCCCGACCTGCGCAAGAAGCTGCTGTTCACGCTGGGCATCATGGTGCTGTTCCGGCTGGGCTCCCACGTCCCGGTACCCGGGGTCAGCTTCCAAGCTGTCAACGAATGTGTGAAGGACACCAAGAGCAGCGGATTGTTCGGGCTCGTCAACCTGTTCAGTGGTGGCGCGCTCCTCCAGCTCACGATCTTCGCGCTCGGCATCATGCCGTACATCACGGCCAGCATCATCCTCCAGCTCCTCACCGTCGTGATCCCGCGGCTCGAGGCGCTGAAGAAGGAGGGGCAGGCCGGTACCGCGAAGATCACCCAGTACACGCGCTACCTGACCATCGCGCTCGCCGTGCTCCAGGGCACCGGCATCGTGGCGACGGCCTCCAGCGGCGCGCTGTTCTCGGGCTGCATCTACGCCAACCAGATCGTGCCGGACCAGTCGGTGTTCCGGATCGCCGTCATGGTGATCACGATGACCGCCGGCACCACGTTCATCATGTGGCTGGGTGAGCTGATCACCGACCGCGGCATCGGCAACGGCATGTCGATCCTCATCTTCACCTCGATCGCCTCGGGCTTCCCGGGCTCGATGTGGGCGATCAAGACCTCCGGCACCATCGGCGGCGGCTGGGTCGAGTTCCTGTCCGTGGTCGCGGTCGGCGTCATCGTTGTGATGCTGGTCATCTTCGTGGAGCAGGCGCAGCGCCGGATCCCGGTGCAGTACGCGAAGCGGATGATCGGGCGCCGCGCCTTCGGCGGCACCTCGACCTACATCCCCCTCAAGGTGAACCAGGCCGGTGTCATCCCGGTCATCTTCGCCTCGTCGCTGCTGTACATCCCCGCCCTGGTGGTCCAGCTGACCAGCAGCCAGGCCGGCTGGGCGACGTGGATCAGGACCAACTTCGTCAAGGGTGACCACCCGGTCTACATGGCCACCTACTTCCTGCTGATCGTCTTCTTCGCCTTCTTCTACGTCGCCATCTCCTTCAACCCCGAAGAAGTTGCCGACAATATGAAGAAGTATGGTGGGTTCATCCCGGGCATCCGGGCCGGCCGGCCGACGGCCGAGTACCTGAACTACGTGCTCACCCGCATCACGTGGCCGGGTTCGCTCTACCTGGGCCTGATCGCGTTGATCCCGATGATCGCCCTGGTGGCCTTCGGGCAGCAGACCAACTTCCCGTTCGGCGGCACCAGCGTTCTCATCGTCGTCGGCGTCGGACTCGAAACTGTGAAGCAGATCGAGAGCCAGCTCCAGCAGCGCAATTACGAAGGGTTCCTCCGCTGATGCGTATCGTCCTCGTCGGACCTCCCGGGGCCGGGAAGGGTACTCAGGCGCACCTGCTCGCCAAGACCCTGTCCATTCCCCACATCTCCACCGGCGACCTGTTCCGCGCCAACATCGGTCAGGGCACCCCGCTGGGGCTCGAGGCCAAGAGCTTCATGGACGCGGGTCGCCTGGTACCGGATGAGGTCACCATCGGGATGGCCAAGGACCGCATGCTCCAGCCCGACGCCGGCAACGGCTTCCTGCTCGACGGCTTCCCGCGCAACCTTGGCCAGGCCAAGGCGCTGGACGAGTTCCTGGCCGAGCAGGGCATCGCGCTGGACGGCGTGCTGGACCTGGAGGTTCCCGAGGACGAGGTCGTCCGCCGGATCGCCGGCCGTCGCCTGTGCCGCAACGACGGGGGTCACGTGTTCCACGTGGACTACAACCCGCCGAAGGCCGAGGGCGTCTGCGACGAGTGCGGCGGTGAGCTGTACCAGCGCTCGGACGACACCGAGGAGAAGGTGCGGACGCGGCTGGAGGTCTACCACACCGAGACCGAGCCGATCATCGACTACTACGCCCAGCAGGGCCTGGTGGCGACGATCCCCGCGCTCGGCAAGGTGGACGAGGTGACCCAGCGCGCGATCGAGGCGCTGAAGCAGGACAACTGACATTACCGAGCGACGCCGTACGGCCGCGCCGCCCCTCGCCGGGGCAGCGCGGCCGTACGGCGTCGTACGGTGGAACGAGTGCACGGCCGCCCGGCAAGGACCGGGCGGGAACCCTAGGAAGGCGTGACCAGATGGTGGAGATCAAGACCCCCGAGCAGATCGCGAAGATGCGAGTGGCCGGGCTGGTCGTCGCCGAGGCGCTCAAGGCCTGCCGGGAGGCGGTCGCTCCGGGGGTGACCACCCAGGAGCTCAACGACATCGCGGACAAGGTCATCACCGACCACGGCGCCACCTCGAACTTCCGCGCCGACCACGGCGGGCTCTGGTTCCCCGGGGTGATCTGCGCCTCGGTGAACAACGAGGTCGTGCACGGCATCCCCGGCGACCGGGTGCTCCAGGAGGGCGACGTCATCTCGATCGACTGCGGCGCCATCGTGGACGGCTGGCACGGCGACGCGGCGATCACCGTGGCGGTCGGCGAGGTGCGCCCCGAGGTGGAGATGCTCAGCCGGGTCACCGAGGGCTCGATGTGGGCCGGCATCGCCCAGATGAAGAAGGGCAACCGCCTGGCGGACGTCTCCAAGGCGATCGAGGGCTTCATCCGGCGCCAGCCGCTCCCGCCGAAGGGCAAGTGGGGCATCACCGAGGGCTACGGCGGCCACGGCATCGGCACCGCGATGCACATGGAGCCGCACGTGCTGAACTACGTCGAGCGGGGGCGCGGCAAGGGCCCCAAGCTGATCCCCGGCACCGTGCTGGCGATCGAGCCGATGGTCTCGCTGGGCACCCCGCACACCACCGTGCTGGAGGACGACTGGACCGTCGTGACCACCGACGGCACCTGGGCCTCGCACTGGGAGCACTCGGTGGCCGTCACCGAGCAGGGCCCGCTGGTCCTGACGGCCTTCGACGGCGGCCGCGCCGAACTCGCGAAGCTGGGCATCACCGCAGCTCCGGACCCCCTCGGGTAGTCGCGGAGGCGGTCAACTACCGCGTCCGACAACGGATCAGAGCCCTGGGGGTTTGGACCTCCAGGGCTTTTGTCCTATTTTTATCGGCTGGCAGTGGCTTCACTGGCTTCAGCGGCTTCGATCAAGCAGGAGAGTGCAGTGCTCAAGGGATTCCGCGACTTCATGATGCGCGGCAACGTGGTCGACATGGCCGTCGGTGTCGTCATCGGTGCGGCCTTCACCGGCGTGGTGACCGGCTTCGTGTCGGCCTTCCTCACCCCGCTGGTCGGCGTGGTGGTCGGTGCCGCGGGCGACTTCAGCTCCTACAAGGCCAACCTGGGCGGGGTCATCTTCCCGTGGGGGCAGTTCCTCAACGTGCTGATCGCGTTCCTCATGACCGCCGCGGTGCTGTACTTCTGCGTCGTGCTGCCGGTGACCAAGGCCACCGCCCGCTACCTGCCGAAGAAGCCGAAGTCCCCGAAGCGCCCCTGCCCCGAGTGCCTGACCGAGATACCGCAGGCCGCGCGCCGCTGCAGCGCCTGCACCGCCCAGGTCGAGCCGCTGGTGGTCAGCCCCGGCCTGTGACGGCCGGACGGGCGGCGCCGGCCGCGCCCGGCGGCCTCGTTTTGGCCCATCGGGCCCACTGGCGTAGGATGGACCGTCGGCTCACTCGTAGCGTGCTCCAGCACGCCCTCTTCCCTCTCGGGGGACGGGGTGGACCCAGGTTCGCACGAGCGTGCCGCATACGGTAGCCGGTCCCGGAAGGTGGATCTCGCAGTTCATGGCTAAGAAGCAAGGCGCCATTGAGATCGAGGGCACCGTGATCGAGTCTCTTCCGAACGCGATGTTCAAGGTCGAGCTGCAGAACGGTCACAAGGTCCTCGCGCACATCAGCGGCAAGATGCGCATGCACTACATCCGCATCCTGCCGGACGACCGGGTCGTGGTGGAGCTCAGCCCCTACGACCTCACGCGCGGCCGGATCGTCTACCGCTACAAGTAAGAACGTCAGATCTAGACCCGGAGAACCTGAAGCATGAAGGTCAAGCCGAGCGTCAAGAAGATCTGCGACAAGTGCAAGGTGATCCGCCGTCACGGCCGGGTCATGGTGATCTGCGACAACCTGCGCCACAAGCAGCGCCAGGGCTGATCAGTTCTCCCCAGCATTTCTCGTAGTACTTCGCGCGACGCGAAAACGTCATAAGCGGGCTACCCGATCCGCCCTTCGCAGGGCGGACTGCCACCCCCGGTCAGAGGCCGGGGCTCCCACACCGTGAGGTGTCGGAGTAGGTAGCACGCAAGACCTCTGAAGAAACACAGGAGCCTTGAATGGCACGCCTCGCCGGCGTTGATCTCCCCCGTGAGAAGCGGATCGAGATCGCCCTTACCTACGTGTACGGCATCGGTCGTACCCGCGCCCAGCAGACCCTGGCCGAGACCGGCGTCAGCCCGGATGTCCGCGTTCGCGACATCTCCGAGGAAGACCTCGTCAAGCTGGGTCAGTACATCGACGCCAACTACACGGTCGAGGGTGACCTCCGCCGTGAGGTGGCCGCCGACATCCGCCGCAAGGTCGAGATCGGCTGCTACGAGGGTCTGCGTCACCGCCGCGGCCTGCCGGTCCGCGGTCAGCGCACCCACACCAACGCGCGTACCCGCAAGGGCCCGCGTCGCGCGATCGCCGGCAAGAAGAAGCCGGGCAAGAAGTAGTCCGTCCCGTCACCGGACATCCCTCCGGCCCGCGGGTCAGCGGACCGACCACCTCAGTAGGAGAACAGACTTATGCCCCCCAAGGGTCGTCAGGCTGCCGGCGCGAAGAAGATCCGCCGCAAGGAAAAGAAGAACGTCGCTCACGGCCACGCGCACATCAAGAGCACGTTCAACAACACCATCGTTTCGATCACCGACCCCGCGGGCAACGTGATCTCCTGGGCCTCCGCCGGCCACGTCGGCTTCAAGGGCTCGCGCAAGTCCACCCCGTTCGCCGCGCAGATGGCCGCCGAGGCCGCTGCCCGTCGCGCGCAGGAGCACGGCATGCGCAAGGTCGACGTCTTCGTCAAGGGTCCGGGCTCCGGCCGTGAGACCGCGATCCGCTCGCTCCAGGCCACCGGCCTGGAGGTGGGCTCGATCCAGGACGTCACCCCCACCCCGCACAACGGCTGCCGTCCGCCGAAGCGCCGCCGCGTCTGACGCAGCGCCTTCGGGCACTGGTGTTCGCTTGACACCGCGTACGGGGTCCCGGTTCGTCCGGGACCCCGTACGCTGGTTCTGTTCGGCATCAAATAGTGGGTGCCGAAGACAACTGGAGGATCTGAAAACATGCTGATCGCTCAGCGTCCCTCGCTGACCGAAGAGGTCGTCGACGAATTCCGCTCGCGGTTCGTGATCGAGCCGCTGGAGCCGGGCTTCGGCTACACCCTCGGCAACTCCCTTCGCCGCACGCTCCTCTCCTCGATCCCCGGTGCCGCTGTCACCAGCATCCGGGTCGACGGCGTCCTGCACGAGTTCACCACCGTGCCGGGCGTCAAGGAGGACGTCACCGACCTCATCCTCAACATCAAGCAGCTGGTCGTCTCCTCGGAGCACGACGAGCCGGTCGTGATGTACCTGCGCAAGCAGGGCCCGGGTGTGGTCACCGCCGCCGACATCGCGCCGCCGGCCGGTGTCGAGGTGCACAACCCCGAGCTGGTCCTCGCCACGCTGAACGGCAAGGGCAAGCTGGAGATGGAGCTGACCGTCGAGCGCGGTCGCGGCTACGTCTCCGCCGTGCAGAACAAGGCTTCCGGCCAGGAGATCGGCCGCATCCCGGTCGACTCGATCTACAGCCCCGTGCTGAAGGTCACCTACAAGGTCGAGGCGACCCGTGTCGAGCAGCGGACCGACTTCGACAAGCTGATCGTCGACGTCGAGACCAAGCCCGCCATGCGCCCGCGTGACGCCATGGCCTCGGCCGGCAAGACCCTGGTGGAGCTGTTCGGTCTCGCCCGCGAGCTGAACATCGACGCTGAGGGCATCGACATGGGGCCGTCCCCCACGGACGCCGCCCTGGCCGCCGACCTGGCGCTGCCGATCGAGGAGCTCGAGCTCACCGTTCGGTCGTACAACTGCCTCAAGCGCGAGGGCATCCACACCGTGGGTGAGCTCGTCGCCCGCTCCGAGGCCGACCTGCTCGACATCCGCAACTTCGGTGCGAAGTCGATCGACGAGGTCAAGGCGAAGCTGGCCGGCATGGGCCTGGCCCTCAAGGACAGCCCGCCCGGGTTCGACCCGACCGCCGCCGCCGACGCCTTCGGCGCCGACGACCTGGACGACGCGGGTTACGCGGAGACCGAGCAGTACTAAGAGTTTGCTGGTGGGGGCGGTTCCCCGGAGCCGCCCCCGTCATCATGAAAGCCGTACGGGCACCGTGCCCGTGCGCCCGCTGCGGTACCTGGTACGGCCGCAGTCGGAGATTCAAGGAGTAATTCCATGCCGCGTCCCACCAAGGGTGCCCGCCTCGGCGGCGGCCCCCACCACGAGCCGCTGCTGCTGGCCGGCCTGTGCCGGGAGCTGTTCCAGTACGGCCGCATCACCACGACCGAGGCCAAGGCCCGTCGGATGCGCCCGCTGGCGGAGAAGCTGATCACCAAGGCGAAGAAGGGCGACATCCACAACCGTCGCCTGGTTCGCAAGACGATCACCGACATCTCCGTGCTGCACACCCTCTTCACCGAGATCGCGCCGCGCTACGAGAACCGCCCGGGTGGCTACACCCGTATCACCAAGATCGGTCCCCGTCGTGGCGACAACGCCCCGATGGCCGTGATCGAGCTGGTCGAGGCGCTGACCGTCGCGCAGACCGCCGTCGGCGAGGCCGAGGGTGCCACCAAGCGCGCCGTCAAGGAGGCCGAGGCCAAGGTCGAGGAGACCAAGGCCGAGGACACCAAGGCCGACGAGGCCGAGGCCGAGCAGGCCTGACGCCTTTGGGTGCAGTGCGGGCCCGCTCTCCCATTCCGTGGGGGAGCGGGCCCGTTCCTTCTGTCTGGAGTGAAGCAGTGATCGACGATTGCGCCGAGCGTCCGCCGGTGAAGGACGGCCCGGCCGACGGGTACGTCCGGGTCCGGCTCGACCTCGCCTACCAGGGCGCGGAGTTCTCCGGCTGGGCCCGCCAGCGCGGTGGCCGCCGCACGGTGCAGGAGGAGATCGAGAGCGCGCTGCAGATCGTCACCCGCAGCACCGAGCTGTACCCGCTGACGGTCGCCGGACGGACCGACGCCGGTGTGCACGCGCGCGGCCAGGTCGCGCACGTCGACCTGCCGGCCGAGCTGTGGGCCGCGCACCGCGAGAAGCTGCTGCGCAGGCTGGCCGGGCGGCTGCCCGGGGACGTCCGGATCTACCGGATCGGCGAGGCGCCGGCCGGCTTCGACGCCCGCTTCTCGGCGATCTGGCGCCGCTACGCCTACCGCGTCGCCGACCACCCCGGCGGGGTGGACCCGCTGCTGCGCGGCCATGTGCTCTGGCACGACCGGCCGCTGGACGTCGAGCGGATGAACGCGGCCGCGGCGCTGCTGCTGGGGGAGCACGACTTCGCCGCGTACTGCAAGAAGCGCGAGGGCGCGACGACCATCCGCACGCTGCTGGAACTGCGCTGGGACCGCGTCCCGGTCGACTCCTACGCCTCGCAGGAGGGCTCGCTGGCGGTCGCCACCGTCCGCGCCGACGCCTTCTGCCACAACATGGTGCGGGCCCTGGTCGGCGCGATGCTGCTGGTCGGCGACGGGCACCGGCCGGTGGAGTTCCCCGGCGAGGTGCTGGCCGGCGGGGTGCGCAACTCCGCGGTCAACGTGATCCGGCCGTACGGGCTGACGCTGGAGGAGGTCGGCTACCCGGCCGACGACCAGCTCGCCGAGCGCAGCCGGCTGGCCCGCCGGATCAGGACGCTGCCGGGGCAGCCGGTGGTCGGCTAATCCGTTTTGGTCCTGGGCCGCGGCTTGGGAGAATCGTCCGCATGGGACACGTCGAGATTTCGCACCTTGAGTACTACCTGCCGGACGGGCGGGTGCTGTTCGACGACGCGTCCTTCCGGGTCGGCGAGGGCTCCGCGGTCGCCCTGGTGGGCGCCAACGGCGCCGGCAAGACCACCCTGCTGCGCATGATCGCGGGCGACCTCCAGCCGCACGGCGGCTCGGTCACGATCAGCGGTGGCCTCGGCGTGATGCGCCAGTTCGTCGGCACCACCGGGCGCGAGGCGAAGCAGGACGACGAGGACCGGCAGGGCCCGGCCCCGCTGGCCGCCGACGCCTCCGTCCGCGACCTGCTGGTCTCGGTGGCCCCCGAGCGGATCGCCGTCGCGGCCCGCGCGGTCGACGCCGCCGAGCTGGCGATGATCGCCCAGGACGACGAGAAGACGCAGATGGCCTACGCCCAGGCGCTCTCCGACTGGGCCGACGTCGGCGGCTACGACTACGAGACCGACTGGGACGTCTGCACCACGGCGGCCCTCGGGATGCCCTTCGACAAGGCCCAGTGGCGCGGGCTGAACACGCTCTCCGGCGGAGAGCAGAAGCGCCTCGTCCTGGAGGCCCTGCTGCGCGGCCCCGAGGAGGTGCTGCTGCTGGACGAGCCGGACAACTACCTGGACGTCCCCGGCAAGCGCTGGCTGGAGGAGGCGATCAAGGCCACCTCCAAGACCGTGCTCTACATCTCGCACGACCGCGAACTGCTCTCCCGTACCGCCGAGAAGATCATCAGCGTCGAGTCCGGCGCGGCCGGCAGCAGCGTCTGGGTGCACGGCGGCGGCTTCGACTCCTTCCACGAGGCCCGCAAGGACCGCTTCGCCCGCTTCGAGGAACTCGGCCGGCGCTGGGACGAGGAGCACGCCAAGCTCAAGAAGCTGGTGGTCACCCTGCGCCAGGCCGCCTCGGTCAGCCACGCGCTGGCCACCCGCTACGCCGCGGCGCAGACCAGGCTGAAGAAGTTCGAGGAGGCGGGCCGCCCGGAGGAGCCGCCCCGCGAGCAGAACATCACCATGCGGCTCAAGGGCGGCCGGACGGGCGTCCGGGCCTTCACCATGGAGCAGCTGGAGCTCACCGGCCTGATGAAGCCGTTCGACCTGGAGGTCTTCTACGGCGAGCGGATCGGCGTGCTGGGCTCCAACGGCTCGGGCAAGTCGCACTTCCTGCGGCTGCTCGCCGGCGACGGGACGGTCGCCCACACCGGTCAGTGGAAGCTCGGCGCCCGTGTCGTGCCGGGCCACTTCCGGCAGACCCACGCCCACCCGGAGCTCTTCGGCCGCACGGTGCGCTCGATCGTCGAGGAGGAGCACGCGCTCAGCCGCGGCGCCGCGATGGGGGCGCTGCGGCGCTACGAGCTGGACCGCCAGGAGGAGCAGAAGTTCGAGTCGCTGTCCGGCGGCCAGCAGGCCCGGCTGATGATCCTCAAGCTCGAACTGGACGGCGTGACGGCGCTGTTGCTGGACGAACCGACCGACAACCTGGACCTGGAGAGCGCCGAGGCGCTGCAGGCCGGCCTGGAGGCCTTCGACGGCACCGTGTTGTGCGTCACGCACGACCGGTGGTTCGCCAAGACCTTCGACCGCTTCCTGGTCTTCGGCGCGGACGGCCGTGTGTACGAGTCCGCGGACCCGGTCTGGGACGTCACCCGGGTCGAGCGCGAGCGCTGACCGGAGCCCCGCCCGGGCGGTGCGGGAGCGCCGATCGGGGGCCGTCCGGGCCGCTTTCCGGCCCGGCCGCCGAGGGGGGATTTTGACCGACCCCGGCGCGCCCGGTAGCCTGGGGGCTTGTTGTGCGTATTGGCTCGCTCTATCTCACGTGAGAGGTCGGTACGCCGGAGATATCAGGTCGACGACCCAGCGGCTCCCCTTGAATTGCGTCCAAGGCGGCCAGGCTGATGCCCTCGACCGGGTGCTCCTGTCAGGACTCACTCACTGAAAAGCAGAGGCTACGACCGTGCGTACGTACAGCCCCAAGCCCGGCGACGTCCAGCGTCAGTGGCACGTCATCGACGCGACCGACGTCGTGCTCGGCCGCCTGGCCTCCCAGGCCGCCAACATCCTCCGGGGTAAGCACAAGGCGATCTACGCGCCGCACGTTGACACCGGTGACTTCGTCATCATCATCAACGCGGACAAGGTGCACCTGTCGGGTAACAAGAAGACCCAGAAGCTGGCGTACCGCCACAGCGGCTTCCCGGGCGGTCTCCGCTCGGTCCGCTACGACGACCTCCTGGCGAACAACCCGGAGAAGGCCGTCGAGAAGGCCATCAAGGGCATGATCCCCAAGAACACCCTGGGTCGCCAGATGCTCTCGAAGCTGAAGGTCTACTCGGGCGACCAGCACCCCCACGCTGCGCAGCAGCCGGTGCCGTTCGAGATCACCCAGGTCGCGCAGTAACTCCGGCCACCTAGCCCCCCAACACTGAAAAGAGCTGAGGAACACCGTGGCCGAGACCACTGAAACCCTTGAGGTCGACTTCGACGAGACCGTCGTCGAGGGCGAGTTCACCTCCGAGGAGAGCTACACCTCCGAGTCGCTGGCCGGCCGCTTCGGCGAGGCCGTCCCCGGCGCCGGCCTTGGCCGCCGCAAGGAGGCGATCGCCCGCGTGCGCATCGTCCCGGGCACCGGCGTCTGGAAGATCAACGGTCGCACCCTGGAGAACTACTTCCCCAACAAGGTGCACCAGCAGACCGTGAACGAGCCCTTCAAGCTGCTGGAGCTGGACGGTCGTTACGACGTCGTCGCCCGCATCTCGGGTGGCGGCACCTCCGGTCAGGCCTACGCGCTGCGCCTCGGCGTGGCCCGCGCCCTGAACGAGGCCGACGTGGACAACAACCGCGCCGCCCTCAAGAAGGCCGGCTTCCTGATGCGTGACGCGCGTGCCGTCGAGCGCAAGAAGGCCGGTCTCAAGAAGGCCCGCAAGGCCCCGCAGTACAGCAAGCGCTAGTCGCGCCCGAGGGGGTGTGTGCCGCCCTGGTGGTGCACACCCCCGGTTGCGCTCTCACGCCCCGGAGTACCCCGTGTACTCCGGGGCGTCGTGCTCCCCGCGCATGGTGCGAAGGCCGGGGATTCGATCGAATGGACTGCCGGGTTTACCTGCCAGCAGCGGTGATGGAGGACGGGACAGTGGGACGACTCTTCGGTACGGACGGCGTACGCGGTGTGGCCAACGTGGGGCTGACGGCGGAGCTCGCGCTCGGGCTGTCCGTCGCGTCGGCGCACGTCCTCGGTGAGGCGGGGGCCTTCGACGGCCACCGGCCGGTCGCGGTGGTCGGCCGCGACCCGCGCGCCTCGGGCGAGTTCCTGGAGGCCGCGGTCATCGCCGGCCTGGCGAGCGCGGGCGTCGACGTGCTGCGGGTCGGCGTGCTGCCCACCCCGGCGGTGGCCTACCTCACCGGCGCCCTCGGCGCCGACTTCGGCGTGATGCTCTCCGCCAGCCACAACGCCATGCCGGACAACGGCATCAAGTTCCTCGCCCGGGGCGGCCACAAGCTGGACGACCGGATCGAGGACGCCATCGAGGCGCACTACCGGGCCCACGCCGTCGGCGGCGAGGAGTGGAAGCGCCCGACCGGCGAGGCCGTCGGCCGGGTCCGCGAGTACACCGAGGGCTTCGACAAGTACGTCGCCCACCTGATCGGCGTGCTGCCCAACCGCCTGGACGGCATCCGGGTCGTCATCGACGGCGCGCACGGCGCGGCCGCCTACGTCGCCCCCGAGGCGTTCGCCCGGGCCGGCGCCGAGGTCGTCCACACCCTGGGGGCGGAGCCCACCGGTCTCAACATCAACGACGGCGTCGGCTCCACCCACCTGGACCGGCTGCAGGCCGCGATGAAGGAGTACCGGGCCGACCTCGGCATCGCGCTCGACGGCGACGCCGACCGCTGCCTGGCCGCCGACGCGGAGGGCAACGAGGTCGACGGCGACCAGATCATCGCGATCCTGGCCGTCGCCATGAAGGAGGCCGGCACCCTGCGCGGCAACACCGCCGTCGCCACCGTGATGTCCAACCTGGGCTTCAAGCTGGCGATGGAGCGCGAGGGCGTCGAGCTGGTGCAGACCGCGGTTGGCGACCGCTACGTGCTGGAGGCGATGAAGGAGCACGGCTTCGCGCTCGGCGGCGAGCAGTCCGGCCACGTCATCCTGCTGGACCACGCCACCACCGGTGACGGCACCCTGACCGGTCTGATGCTGGGCGCCCGGCTGGCCGCCACCAAGCAGCCGCTGGCCGACCTGGCCGCCGTGATGACCCGGCTTCCGCAGCTGCTGATCAACGTCAAGGGCGTGGACAAGAGCCGGGTGAACTCCTGCGTCGAGCTGTCCGCGGCGGTCGCCGAGGCCGAGGCCGAGCTGGGCTCCACCGGCCGGGTGCTGCTGCGCCCCTCGGGCACCGAGCCGCTGGTCCGGGTGATGGTCGAGGCCGCCGACCAGGTGCAGGCCAAGGCCGTCGCCGAGCGGCTGGCCGAGGCCGTCCGCACGTACCTGGGCTGACGCCCGCTCAGCGTGCGAGCAGGGCCCCCGCCGTGACGAACGGCGGGGGCCCTGCGGCGTTCTGTCGGGGCGGCCCGGGTCAGAGCTTGCGCAGCAGCGCGCGGCGGACCTTGTGGTCCTGGCCCTTCTGCAGGACGAGGGTCGCGCGGCCGCGGGTGGGCAGCACGTTCTCCAGCAGGTTCGGCTTGTTGATGGTGCGCCAGACCTGGCGGCCGTACTCCATCGCCTCCTCCTCCGGCACCTCGGTGAAGCGGCGGAAGTAGGAGTTCGGGTCCTGGAAGGCGGTCTGCCGCAGCTTGCGGAAGCGGTCCAGGTACCAGGTCTCGATGTCGTCGGTGCGTGCGTCGACGTAGATGGAGAAGTCGAAGTAGTCGGTGACCGCGAGCCTGGTGCGGCCGTCCGTCCCGGGCAGGGCCGGCTGGAGCACGTTCAGGCCCTCGACGATGAGGATGTCCGGACGCTCCACGGTCAGCCGCTCGCCGGGCACGATGTCGTACACCAGGTGCGAGTACACCGGCGCGGTGACCAGCTCCTTGCCGGCCTTCACGTCCGCCACGAAGCGCATCAGCGCACGGCGGTCGTAGGACTCCGGGAAGCCCTTGCGGGCCATCAGGCCGCGCCTGCGCAGCTCGGCGTTGGGCAGCAGGAACCCGTCGGTGGTGACCAGCTCGACCCGGGGGTGCTCGGGCCAGCGGGCCAGCAGCGCCTGGAGCAGCCGGGCGGTGGTGGACTTGCCGACCGCGACGGAGCCGGCCACGCCGATGATGAACGGCGTGCGGGTGCGTTCGGTGTCCGGCGTGTCCAGGAAGGTGCCCAGCGCGCCCCGCAGGTCGTGGGTGGCGTGGATGTAGAGGTTCAGCAGGCGGGACAGCGGCAGGTAGACGTCACGGACCTCGTCCAGGTCGAGGGCGGTACCGAGACCGCGCAGCCGTTCCACCTCCTCGGCGGTCAGCGGCAGCGGCGTACGCTCGCGCAGCGCGCTCCACTCGGCCCGGCTGAGGTCCACGTAGGGGGACGGCGACGGGCCGGGCGTGGCGGCGCCCCGCGTACAGAGTTCGGTCAGCACATGCTCCATTGTGGGCCGTAGCGGCGTTCACGGTGGCTGTGGTGTCGGTCACGCACGGTGGGGGAAGGGTGCGAATGGGGCGTCCCGGGCGCCCTTATGCTGGCACGCATGTGCGGAATCGTTGGATACGTGGGCTCTCAGCCCGCCCTTGATGTAGTAATCGCAGGCCTGCAGCGACTGGAGTACCGGGGCTACGACTCGGCCGGTGTCGCGGTGCAGGTGCAGGGCTCCGACGGGCAGTGGAGCCTCGCCACCGACAAGCGGGCGGGCAAGCTCGCCAACCTGGAGAAGTCGCTCGCCGAGACCCCTCTTCCCGGCGGCACCACCGGCATCGGCCACACCCGATGGGCCACCCACGGCGGCCCGACGGACGCCAATGCCCACCCCCACCTGGACGACGCCGTCCGGGTGGCCGTGGTCCACAACGGCATCATCGAGAACTTCGCCCAGCTGCGTGCGGAGCTGACCGAGCGCGGCCGCACGCTGCGCTCCGAGACGGACACCGAGGTCGTCGCGCACCTGCTGGCCGAGGTGTACGAGGGCGACCTCGCGGAGGCCATGCGGATCGTCTGCCGCCGGCTGGACGGCGCGTTCACCCTCGTCGCCGTGCACGCCGACGCGCCGGACGTCGTGGTCGGCGCGCGCCGCAACTCGCCGCTGGTGGTCGGGCGCGGCGAGGGCGAGAACTTCCTCGCCTCGGACGTGGCCGCGTTCATCGCCCACACCCGTGAGGCGATCGAGCTCGGTCAGGACCAGGTCGTCGAGCTGCGCCGGGACGGCGTCACGGTGACCGACTTCGACGGCAACCCGGCCGAGGTGCGCGAGTACCACGTCGACTGGGACGCCTCGGCCGCCGAGAAGGGCGGCTACGACTACTTCATGCTCAAGGAGATCGCCGAGCAGCCGAAGGCCGTCGCCGACACCCTCCTCGGCCGGATCGGCACCGACGGCCGGCTCACCCTCGACGAGCTGCGGATCTCCGACGCGGACCTGCGCTCGGTGGACAAGGTCGTCATCGTCGCCTGTGGCACGGCCTTCCACGCCGGCATGATCGCCAAGTACGCGATCGAGCACTGGACCCGCATCCCCTGCGAGGTCGAGGTGGCCTCGGAGTTCCGCTACCGCGACCCGATCATGGGCCCGGGCACGCTGGTCATCGCGATCTCGCAGTCCGGCGAGACCATGGACACCCTGATGGCGCTGCGGCACGCGCGCGAGCAGGGCGCCAAGGTGCTGGCGATCTGCAACACCAACGGCTCGACCATCCCGCGCGAGTCGGACGCGGTGCTCTACACGCACGCCGGCCCGGAGGTGGCGGTCGCCTCCACCAAGGCGTTCCTGACTCAGCTGGTCGCCTGCTACCTGGTCGCGCTCTACCTGGGCCAGGTGCGCGGCACCAAGTGGGGCGACGAGATCTCCGCGGTCATCAAGGAGCTCGGCGACGCGCCCAAGCAGGTCGAGCAGGTGCTCCAGACCATGGAGCCGGTCCGCGAGCTGGCGCGTTCGCTGGCCGACGCCAAGTCCGTGCTGTTCCTCGGCCGGCACGTCGGCTTCCCGGTGGCCCTGGAGGGCGCGCTCAAGCTCAAGGAACTGGCGTACATGCACGCCGAGGGCTTCGCGGCGGGCGAGCTGAAGCACGGGCCGATCGCGCTGATCGAGGAGGGGCTGCCGGTCGTGGTGGTCGTGCCGTCGCCGCGCGGGCGGTCGATCCTGCACGACAAGATCGTCTCCAACATCCAGGAGATCCGGGCCCGCGGTGCGCGCACCATCGTCATCGCGGAGGAGGGCGACGAGGCGGTCGTCCCGTACGCGGACCACCTGATCCGCATCCCCGTGACGCCGACCCTGCTGCAGCCGCTGGTCTCCACCGTGCCGCTGCAGGTCTTCGCCTGCGAGCTGGCCACGGCCAAGGGCCACGAGGTCGACCAGCCGCGCAACCTGGCGAAGTCGGTCACCGTCGAGTAGCCGATCGCCGTTCTGACTCGGGTGGTGCCCCTGCGGTGGCTGCGTCCTACCGCAGGGGCACCGTGTCGAGCGGCGGGGGGAACGGGGCGGGTCGATCAGCTTCGCTGGACGGGACCTCGTCGCGGTCGCGGTGGCTGCCGCGGTCGGCCGGCCCTTGACCGGGTCGGGCGACGTCACCGCGAAGACCATGAGGACGCCGGACGCCGGACGCCGGACGCCGGACGCCGGGAGCCGGAGCCTCCGGCCGGGAGCCGGCGCTCGATCTCGGGAAGTGCCGCGACCGGACTGATGGTGCCGCCGGGGGTGAACCGTCCGGTCGGCGCGGTCGGGCCCCGCGCGATGGGGCCACGCTCGATTGGCCACGCCCCGCGCGATCGGGCCCCGCGCGATCGGGCCCTGGTGGCCCGGAAGGTCGAACTCGATCGCGGCCTCGTGCGCTCCGTCCGGCGTGGTGTCAGGACGATGTCGCCCCCGATCGGCACGGCTCTGAAGCCGGCGGTGTTTCCGGCCCCAGGAACGCCTGGAGGACTTCCCCGGGCCCGGCGGGGCGCTCGACCGCCGGCGTGGCGACCCCGGCCCTTCTCCTTACTGCCTCTCCTTGCTTCCGCCGGCCCTCGTGGGCGACACGGTAGGTGTTCGCGAAGCGGGGGAGCACCGTGGTGGGTGGGTCTGCGGGGGGCCGAACGCGGCGTCGGCTCGTGGCAGGTGTCGCTCTGCCACGACGCGGGCGTAGCGTCGGCGGTAGTCGTTGCCGAGGGTCAGCCGAGGGTTAGGGGCTTGCGCATGCGCCGTGCTCACCGTGTCGAACAGGTCCGGGCCGCCGAGGCCGAACTGATGGCCCGGCTGCCCGAGGGCACCCTGATGCAACGGGCCGCCGCCGGTCTCGCCGCCACCTGCGCGCGACTGCTGACGCGCCGTCGCGGCCGGGTGTACGGGAGCCGGGTGGTGGTGCTCGCGGGCAGCGGGGACAACGGGGGTGACGCGCTGTACGCCGGCGCGGCACTGGCCCGGCGGGGCGCGCGGGTGACGGCGGTACTGCTCGCGCCCGAGCGCGCGCACGCGGACGGGCTGGCCGCGCTGCGGGCCGCGCGCGGGCAGGTCGTACGGGAGCGGGAAGTCGGCCTGGCCGAGTTCTCGCGCGCGGACCTGGTGCTGGACGGCATCGTCGGCATCGGCGGCCGGGGCGGGCTGCGCCCGGAGGCGGAGCTGTACGCATGGGCGGCGCGTCGGGGTGTGGTGGTCGCGGTGGACGTGCCCAGCGGTGTGGACGCCGACACCGGTGAGGTGGCGGGAGTGGCGCTGCGGGCGGACGTCACGGTCTGTTTCGGCACCCACAAGCCCGGGCTGTTGATCGATCCAGGAGCCTCCTACGCCGGTGCGGTGCAGCTGGTGGAGATCGGGTTGGAGCTGCCGACGGCCGACGTGGAGGCCCTGCAGCACGCCGAGGTGGCGGCGCTGCTGCCGGTCCCGGGAGCGGAGAGCGACAAGTACCGGCGCGGCGTCGTCGGGGTGGCGGCCGGCTCGGCGACGTATCCGGGGGCCGCGCTGCTGGCGGTCGCCGGGGCACTGCGCGGTGGCGCGGGGGCGGTGCGGTACGTCGGCACGGCGGCCGAGGAGGTGGTGCGACGGTTCCCCGAGGTGCTGGTCACCGAGGGCGGACCGGCCGGGGCCGGGCGGGTGCAGGCCTGGGTGGTCGGCCCGGGCGGCGGGGACGGAGCCCGGCAGACGCTCGGCGAGGCGCTGGCGAGCGACGTGCCCGTGCTGGTGGACGCGGACGGGCTCACCGAACTGGGCCGACTCGGCCCGCAGGCCCTGACCGGGCGGACGGCGCCCACGCTGCTCACCCCGCACACCGGTGAGGCGGCCCGGCTGCTGGCGGGGGCGGGGGCTGCGGGCACCGCACCGCCGCCGGCCGACGACCTGGCCGCCGCCCGGCTGACCACCGCGCGCCGACTCGCCGCCGCGTACCGGGCGACGGTGCTGCTGAAGGGCTCCACCACGGTGATCGCGGACCCGGGAGGCGCGGTGCGGGTCAACCCGACCGGCACCCCGTGGCTGGCGACGGCCGGGAGCGGCGACGTCCTCGCCGGCCTGGCCGGCTCCCTGCTGGCGGCCGGCCTGTCCGCGCTGGACGCGGCATCGGTGGCGGCGTACCTCCACGGCCTGGCCGGCCGCCGCGCAGCGGGGTTGGCGGGGGGAGCGGGCGCGGGTTTGGCGGCGGGTGTTGGTGTGGCGAGCGACGAGGGGGCGCTGGGCGTGCCGGGCGCCCCGGTCACCGCGTTGCAGGTGGCGGGCGCCCTGTCGGCGGTCTGGCGCGATGTGCGGTCGTCCGCGGGGGGCGATGGGGCCGTGGGGGCTGGCGAGGAATAGGTTGACCGGTCTACATAGAGGGTGGATTGCGTGGGCTCGCCTCGCCCGGAGCGGAGTGGGAAGTCGGCCGGGCCGACTTCTCGTGCAGGGGCAGCGGAGTGTGACTGAAGATGTAGACCGGTCTACATATTTGGTTGCCGGATGCCTGTGAGCCTCTGAAGAGCGGAGGCCGGAGTGGGAAGTCGGACAGGTCGACTTCCCACTCCGGCGTTTGGTCCTGGGGGGCGGGGTCGGCCTCAGAAGGTAGACCGGTCTACATATTTGCCCGTGGTGATTCGCTCGGTAGTGAGTGCGGGGGCGGGCGGCGACCGCCGGGGGAGTGAGAAGTCGGCCTGGCCGACTTCCTGTGCGGTGAATTGAAGGACGTGGACTGAAAAGGTAGACCGGTCTACATATTCCTGCCCCGGGCAACGGGCCCGGCTGAAGCACGGCGGAGCCCGGAGGGACTGGGCGGAGAAGAGCGGGAGCAGGAAGTCGGCCTGGCCGACTTCCTGCTCCCACGCCGGCACGGGTCCCGCCGCCCCGGCGGCGCCCGCGCCCCGGTGCTGCGGGTTGCGGGTGCCGCGGGTGCCGCGGGTGCTCCGGCCTCGGTGGGAACCGGTGGTGCTTCGGGGGCGTCGGGGACGAGGTGGCGGGGTGTAGGGGCGGGTCGGCAGGTGGGGGCCGGGCCGCCGCGCCGACGGGCCGTTCGGCGAGGACCATGAGACGTCTGGGAGACTGACCCTGATGACAACTGCGAACACGACCGGCACGGCCACTCTCACCGACGGCGTACGGGCTGAGGCGACCATCGATCTGGCCGCCCTGCGCGGCAACCTCGCCGCGTTGCGCGAGCGCGTCGGCGCCGCCACGGTGATGGCCACGGTCAAGGCGGACGCCTACGGCCACGGCGCGGTCCGCTGTGCCCGCGAGGCGGTCGCCGCAGGCATCGGCTGGCTCGGCACCGCCCTCCCGCAGGAGGCGCTGGCTCTGCGCGCCGCCGGGATCCGCCCCGACCAGGCCCGCATCCTCTGCTGGCTCTGGACGCCGGGCGGCCCCTGGCGCGAGGCGCTGCTCGCCGACATCGATGTCTCCGTCAGCGCCCAGTGGGCGCTGGACGAGCTGCTCGCCGCCGTCCGCGCGACCGGTGTCCCGGCCCGGGTGCACCTGAAGGCCGACACCGGCCTCGGCCGCAACGGCTGCCAGCCGCACGACTGGCCGGAGCTGGTCGGCGCGGCGCGCCGCGCCGAGGCCGAGGGCCTGCTCACGGTGGTCGGCGTCTGGTCGCACTTCGCGGCCGCGGACGAGCCCGGCCACCCCTCCATCCAGGCCCAGCTGGACGCGTTCCGCGAGGCGCTCGCGTACGCGGAGGCGGCCGGGCTGCGCCCCGCGGTGCGGCACCTCGCCAACTCCCCGGCCACCCTGCTGCTCCCGCAGTCGCACTACGACCTGGTCCGTACCGGCCTGGCGATGTACGGGCTCTCGCCCGTCCCGGAGGTCGGCTCGCCGGCCGACTTCGGGCTGCGCCCGGTGATGGCGCTGACCGCCCGGCTGGCCCTGGTCAAGCACGTGCCCGGCGGGCACGGCGTCAGTTACGGCCACCACTACACCACGCCCGGCCCGACCACCCTGGGTCTGGTGCCGGTGGGCTACAGCGACGGCATCCCCCGGCACGCCAGCGGCACCGGCCCGGTGCAGATCGCGGGCAAGTGGCGCACGGTGGCCGGTCGGGTGGCGATGGACCAGTTCGTCGTCGACCTCGGCGGCGACACCCCCGCGGTCGGCGACGAGGTGCTGCTGTTCGGCAACGGCGAGCAGGGCGAGCCGACCGCCGAGGACTGGGGCCGGGCCTGCGGCACCATCTCCTACGAGATCGTGACCCGGATCGGCGCCCGGGTGCCGCGCCGCTACCTGGGCGCGACCACCGAGGCCCCGACGGCCGACGTCCCGGCCGCCGAGGGCGTGCCGACCGAGGGCGTGCCGACCGGGGGCGCGGCGACCGAGGGCGCGAGCGTATGAGCGAGGAGGCCGGCTCCGGTCCGGTCGCGGCGGTGGCCAAGGCGGCCGGTGCGGCCTCCGGGGTGAGCCGGGCCGGTCTGATCGGGATCTCGGTCGGCGTGGTCGCGGCCGGCGCGGCCGCCGGTGTGGCGATCGAGCGGCTGACCGTCGGCCGGGCCACCCGCCGCCGGGCCCGCGCGGAGCTGGACGCCAACGCCCCGTACGGCTCGCTCCGCGGGCGCCCGTGCACGGTGACCGCCGCCGACGGCACCGAGCTGTACGTCGAGCTGGACGGCACCGGCTGGCCCGAGCCCGTCAGCGTCCGGCCCGAGGAGCACGCGGAAGAGCACCCCGCAGAGCCGGACCACGACAAGGCCGTCGCAGCCCCGGGCCCAGGCCCAGCCCCCGGTACCAGTGCCGCCGCCCGCCGCGGCTGGTTCGTCCGCCGCCGGACGGACGGCCCCGGCACCGCTACCGGCTCCGGCTCCGGCGCCGGCGACGGACCGGTCGACCGGAGCGGGCTGCCCGGTCTGCTGGGCGGCTCCGGCGCGCTGGTGCGGGCCGGCCGGCGCTCGGGCCTCGGCCCCGCCGCCGCCGTCGGGCGGCGCGAACCGCTGACCGTGGTGTTCTGCCACGGCTACTGCCTCAACCAGGACAGCTGGCACTTCCAGCGGGCCGCGCTGCGCGAGGGCATGCGCCTGGTCTTCTGGGACCAGCGCAGCCACGGCCGGTCCGAGCGCTCCCGCTCGTTCCTGGCCGGTGAACTCGCGAGCATCGACCAGCTGGGCGGGGACCTCAAGGCGGTGATCGACGCCGTCGCGCCGACCGGCCCGCTGGTCCTGGTCGGCCACTCGATGGGTGGGATGACGGTGATGGCGCTCGCCGACCAGGAGCCGGCGCTGTTCCGGGAACGGGTCGCCGGCGTCGCGCTGATCGGCACGCTGGCGGGGGACTGGGAGGCCGTGACGCTCGGTCTGCCGGCGGTCGGCGCCAAGCTGTTCAAGAAGGTCGCACCCGGGGTGATGAAGCTGCTCGGCCGCCAGGTCGAGCTGGTCGAGGCGACCCGGCGGCTCGGCGCGGACGTCAGCGCCGTCTTCTACCGGAAGTTCTCCTTCGGGGGGAAGGACGTCGACCCGGGCGTGGTGCGGTTCGCCGAACAGTTGCTCGACGCCACGCCGATCGACGTGGTGGCCGAGTTCTACCCGGTGTTCGGCGCGCACGAGAAGACCGCCGCGCTGGCGGCCCTGCGGGGCATCCCCACCCTGGTGCTCGCCGGCACCAAGGACCTGCTGACCCCGCCCGCGCACAGCGAGGCGATGGCCGAGCAGCTGCCCGGGGCCGAGCTGCTCCTGGTGGAGGACGCCGGGCACCTGGTGATGCTGGAGCGCCCGGACCTCGTCGACCAGCGGCTGGTCGCGCTGCTCAAACAGGCGGTCGACTACCGCGGCGCGGCGCCGCTGCCCTCCTCGGTGGGCGAGACGCCGTAGCGGCCCGGGCCACCGGCGCACGCCCGGCCGGGGATGTGGCACCGTAGCGGAGGCGCCCGGCGGTCGGTGCGCCGCAGTACGGATCGAAGGGCTTGAATCGCGCATGGGCTCGCACGCCACTCTCACCGTCGCCACTCCCGAGCGGATGGGCCGACTCGGCCGGGAGCTGGCCGCGCTGCTGCGGCCGGGGGACCTGGTGCTGCTCTCGGGGGAGCTGGGGGCCGGGAAGACCACGCTCACCCGGGGCCTGGGGGAGGGCCTCCAGGTGCGCGGGGCGGTCACCTCGCCGACCTTCGTGATCGCCCGGGTGCACCCGTCGCTGGTCGGCGGCCCGGCGCTGGTGCACGTGGACGCGTACCGGCTGGGCGGGGACCTGGACGAGATGGAGGACCTCGACCTGGACGTCTCGCTGCCGGAGTCGGTGGTCGTGGTCGAGTGGGGCGAGGGCAAGGTCGAACGGCTCGCCGAGAGCCGGCTGGAGGTCCGGATCGAGCGCGCCATCGGCGCCGAGGCGGACGACGACGACCTGGACCCGCGCCGGGTGCTGCTGAACGGGATCGGGTCGCGCTGGACCGGGGTGGAGCTGGCCGCGCTGGCCTGAGCCGACGAGCGCCGGCGGGCACGGACGGCGCCGACGGCCGACACAAGTGAATACCCACGGGCACGGGCCGACGCCGACGGTTGCCG
This sequence comes from Kitasatospora sp. NPDC059973, assembly GCF_042737525.1. Taxonomy (NCBI): domain Bacteria; kingdom Bacillati; phylum Actinomycetota; class Actinomycetes; order Kitasatosporales; family Streptomycetaceae; genus Kitasatospora; species Kitasatospora sp. NPDC059973. Next base: position 128,620 of record NZ_JBHWUI010000004.1, read on the forward strand.
ACAGACTGTCGGCAAAGTGTTGCGGGCGGGGTGCCGGGCGTGATGGGATGGGTGTCGCGGTTAGGTCTGCCTAACTAGGGAGGCGCCATGTCGAGCACCACCCCCGCCCCGGAGCGCGCGCCGCGCGGTACCGGGGCCGGAGAGCCCGCCCGCAGCGTCCAGGGCGCACCGATGCGGGCCCTGCTGGCCGCGTGTGCGGCCGCGGAGGCGGTCTCCACTCCGCCGGAGCGCCGGGAGAGCGCGGCACCGGCCGAACCGGTGGCCGACACGCCCCGCGCGGCCTGACACTCGACACCCGCCCCGAACCGGGCACCGCACCCGAGCCGAATAGCGCCTCGGGCCCGCCGCCCGCCCGGCGTGCGGGGCGCGCGTCCTCAGGCGATCACGACGACCTTGGTGCCGCTCGGCGCGAAGTCCCAGAGCAGCTGCCCCTCCGCCCGACCGCTGCGGATCCCGCCGGTCTTGGTCTTCGGGTCGGCGGCGGGGGTGGCGCCGTCCACGGCCGCGCTGAAGCCGAACACCACGCCGTTCTGCTGGGCGAAGCGCACCACGTGCTCGATCTGCCGGCCGTCCGTGCCCGTGCTGGTGGCGGCCCGGCTGTACACCGGGTAGCTGCCGGGGGTCGGCTCCACCGATCCCGGGGTGACCGCGAAGGAGGCCACCACCTGCGGGTTCTTCTTGGGGTCGACCAGCCAGACGTAGTGGCTGCCGGCCGAGTAGACGACCCGCAGACCGGCCCCCGAGGTGGTCGGGAGCGCGGGGACGGTCGGGGTGGCCGAGGCGGTCGGGGTGGCCGACGCGGACGGCCCGCCGGACGAGGCGGTGGTGCTCGCGGTCGGCCCGGTGGCGCCTGCGCGGTCCTGTGCGCCGTTGGCCTGGAAGGCCAGCAGGCTCACCACCGCCAGGGCCCCCAGGGTCAGCCCCGTGACCACCACTCCAGGACCCATCTTCGCCACGTGTCGCTCCCACCGCCGTCCCAAAACCCGTCGGCCCCATCGTGCCAGGTCCGCTCGTTCCCGCCCGCACCCCGTAGGACGTGTGTTCCGAACCAGGACACCTTGTCGATCGGGCGGACCAGGACCGGAGGCGGTCCACGGCTCCGACCGGTCTAACCTTGACCCGTGCTGCTGCTCGCGTTCGACACCGCTACCCCTGCTGTCACCGCCGCCGTCCACGACGGCACGGCCGTCCTCGCCGAGACCGACCAGGTCGACGCCAGGCGCCACGGTGAACTGCTCCTCCCCGCCATCGACCGGGTGCTGCGGGAGGCCGATGTCGACAAGCACCGGCTGACCGGCATCGCGGTGGGCGTCGGCCCCGGCCCCTACACGGGCCTGCGGGTCGGCCTGGTGACCGCCGCCGCGCTCGGCCACGCGCTGGGCGTCCCGGTGCACGGCGTCTGCACCCTGGACGCGATCGCCCACCGGGCGCGCGCCGAGGGCCTCGCCGGGCAGCCGTTCACGGTGGCCACCGACGCGCGCCGCAAGGAGGTCTACTGGGCCTCGTACGACGCGGACGGCCGGCGCACCGAGGGCCCCGCCGTGGACCGCCCGGCCGAGCTGACGCCGCGGCCGCGGGCCGTCGGCGCCGGCGCGCTGCTGTACCCGGAGGCCTTCCCCGGCGCGCACGGGCCCGAGCACGTCTCGGCGGGCGCGCTGGCCGACTTCGCCGCCGCCGAGCTGGCCGCCGGGCGGGAGCTGCTGCCCAACGTGCCGCTCTACCTGCGCCGCCCGGACGCCCAGGTGCCCGCCGGCTACAAGGCGGTGCTCCCGGCGTGACCGGCCCGAACGGCGTGACCGGCCCGAACGGCGCGCACGGCCCGACCAGCCCGACCAGCCCGAACGGCGCGCACGGCCCCGACGGACCGGGCCACGGCACCACGCTGCGCCCGATGCGCTGGTGGGACATCGCGCCGGTGATGGAGCTGGAGCTGGCGCTCTTCCCCGAGGACGCCTGGTCGACCGGGATGTACTGGTCCGAGCTGGCCGAGGCCCATCGCGGCGGCACCCGCCACTACACCGTGGCCACCACCCCGGACGGCGCGATCGTCGGCTACGCCGGGCTGATGGCGGTGGCCGGCGAGGGCGATGTGCAGACCATCGCCGTCGACACGCGGCACCAGGGCACCGGCCTCGGCGCGCTGCTGCTCACCGACCTGATCCGGGAGGCCGCCCGGCGCGACTGCGCGGAGCTGCTGCTGGAGGTGCGGGTGGACAACCCGCGCGCCCAGCGGCTCTACGAGCGCTTCGGCTTCGAACCCGTCGGCATCCGGCGCAACTACTACCAGCCGGCCGGCATCGACGCGCTGGTGATGCGCCTCGACCACCCCAGTACTGACCCGAAGGACCTGAAGGAAGACCGCCATGGCTGACGAACCGCTCGTCCTCGGTATCGAGACCTCCTGCGACGAGACCGGCGTCGGCATCGTGCGCGGCACCACCCTGCTCGCCGACGCGGTGGCCTCCAGCGTCAACGACCACGCCCGGTTCGGCGGTGTGGTGCCCGAGATCGCCAGCCGCGCGCACCTGGAGGCGATGGTCCCGACCATCCAGCGCGCCCTGGACACCGCCGGCATCAAGGCGAGCGACCTCGACGGCATCGCCGTCACCGCGGGCCCCGGCCTGGCGGGTGCGCTGCTCGTCGGCGTGAGCGCCGCCAAGGCCTACGCCTGGGCGCTGGACAAGCCGCTCTACGGGGTCAACCACCTGGCCTCGCACATCTGCGTGGACCAGCTGGAGCACGGCCGCCTGCCCTCGCCGACGATGGCCCTGCTGGTCTCCGGCGGGCACTCCTCGCTGCTGCTCAGCGAGGACATCACCCGTGACGTCCGCCCGCTCGGCGCGACCATCGACGACGCGGCCGGCGAGGCCTTCGACAAGGTCGCCCGGGTGCTCGGCCTCGGCTTCCCCGGCGGTCCGGTGGTCGACCGCACCGCCCGTGAGGGCGACCCCAAGGCGATCGCCTTCCCCCGGGGCCTGAGCGGCCCGAAGGACCCGGCGTACGACTTCTCGTTCTCCGGCCTGAAGACCGCCGTCGCCCGCTGGGTGGAGGCCAAGCGCCGGGCCGGCGAGGAGGTGCCGATCGCGGACGTCGCGGCCTCGTTCCAGGAGGCGGTGACCGATGTGCTGACCCGCAAGGCGGTCAAGGCCTGCAAGGAGAACGGCGTCGACCACCTGATGATCGGCGGTGGCGTGGCGGCCAACTCCCGGCTGCGCGAGATGGCCCAGCAGCGCTGCGACAAGGCGGGCATCCGGCTGCGGGTGCCGCGTCCGGGCCTGTGCACCGACAACGGCGCGATGGTCGCCGCGCTGGGGTCCGAGATGGTCTGGCGCGACCGCGCGCCCTCGTCCTTCGACCTGTCGGCCGACTCCTCGCTGCCCGTCACCGAGGTGCACGTCCCGCACACGGACGTGCACGGCCAGGCGTACCAGGCGCTGGGCGGCGGTCGGTGACCACCACCGCCGCGATGTGGGAGGCGCGGGCCGCCGACGGCCGCGGGGCCGAGCTGTCGGCCTGGGTCCGTGAGGTCGCGCTGCCCGCGCTGCGTGGCTCGGCCGGTCTGGTCCGCGCCGAGCTGTTCGGTGCGCCGGGCGACCGGGTGCTGCTGATCACCTGGTGGACGGCGGAGCCGGTGCCCGTCCCCGAGCCGCCCGCCGCACTGACCGGCCGCCCGGTGCACCGCTGGTCCTTCGTCAGCGAGCACCTGGAGTCCAGCGAGCACCCGGAGACCTGCGCGGGCCCGGGGACCTGCGCGAACCCGGCGTCCGGGGCGGACCCGGAGTAGCGAGCTGCCGGGCCTGTCCGGGAACCGAACGGCCGGCCACTACCGTGCATAGCTGAGAGCATGCTGGACGGTAGCTGGGAGCGCGGCGCGGTGGAGTGGTACGGGCGGGGCAGGACGAGGACGTACGCGGTGGGGGCGCTGGCCCTGCTGGCCGCCGCCACCGGCTGTGGCAGCGGCGGCACGGGCGCCGGGCCCGCGGCGACCGCCGCGACGACGCCGGCGGCCGGGCAGCGGCCGTCCGCCGCGGCGAATCCGACGCCCACGGCGACACCCGCCGCGGTGCCCGCCGCCGGGGACGCGGCGGCCTGGGCGAAGTGGCACCTCACGCCGCTGCCGCCCGCCCCGCCGGCGCCGGCCGACAAGCCGGTCAAGCTCGAACGGACCGGCCCCGTGCCGGTGTTCAGCGAGGTGAAGACCACCGACAAGGTCGTCTTCGTCACCATCGACGACGGCGCCGAGAAGGACCCGAAGTTCGTCGAGATGCTGACCGACCTCAAGGTGCCGGTCTCGATGTTCCTGACCCGGGACATCGTCAAGGACAACTACGGCTACTTCAAGCCGCTCCAGGCGCTCGGCAACCACATCCACAACCACACCGTCGACCACGCCCAGATGAGCAAGGTCGCGCCGGAGAAGCAGAAGTCCGAGATCTGCGACGCCCAGTCCGCGCTGACCCAGCAGTACGGCACCGCGCCGCTGCTGTTCCGCCCGCCGTACGGGGACGGCGCCAACACCCCGGCGCTGAACACCTCGGTGCAGCAGTGCGGGCCGCGCGCGATCGTGCTCTGGCGCGAGTCGATGCAGATCCACGACATGCAGTACCAGGCGGCGGACAAGAAGCTCCGGCCCGGCGACATTGTCCTCGCCCACTTCCGGGGGCCCAAGGACCTCAAGGGCGAGACGATGACGCAGATGTTCGGGGAGCTGCTGGCCCGCATCCAGGAGCAGGGTTTCGCGGTGGCCCGGCTGGAGGACTACATCCGGCCGCCCGCCGGCTGACCGGGAGTCCGCCTACGGGAGCGCCACCGGCCGGCCGAGCATCATCAGCGGGCCCTGGTCGGTGCGGCAGAGGATCACGGTGACGCTGTTCGGCCCGCTCGGCTTCAGCTGGCGGCGCAGCTCCTCCGGGGTGATCGCCATCCCCCGCTTCTTGATCACCACGGTGCCGACGGCCCGCTCGCGCAGCAGCGCCTTCAGCTTCTTGATGTGGAACGGCAGCACGTCGGTCAGCTCGAAGGCGTGCGCGTACGGGGTGGCGACCAGCCGGTCCGAGGTGAGGTAGGCGATCTTCGGGTCGATCAGCCGGCCGTGCACCCGCTCGGCCACCTCGGCGACCAGGTGGGCCCGGATCACCGCGCCGTCCGGCTCGTAGAGGTAGCGGCCGACCGGTCCGGCCGGCGGGTCGGGCAGGTCGCCGCCGGTCAACGAGTCGCCGTGCGGCAGCAGGGTGGCGCGGTGCGGGCGGCCGGCCCCGGTGCCGAACCAGAGCACCGCCTCCTTGACGTCGCCGTTGTCGGAGACCCACTCGGCCTCCGCGTCACCCGGCACGGCCGTGTGCGGGATGCCGGGGGCCACCTTGAGCGCGCCGATCGGGGTGCGCCGGCCGGCCTCGATCGCCCAGGACAGCGGCGGGGCGTACGCCTCGGGGTCGAACACCCGGCCGCGCGAGGTGCGGCGGGCCGGGTCGGTGAAGACCGCGTCGTAGCCGGTGACGTCGACGTCGGCGACGTCCGCGCAGCGCACCTCGACCAGGTCCGCCAGGCCCAGTGCGGCGGCGTTGGCGGCGGTGGCCGCGCAGGCCGCCGGGTCCCGGTCCACGGCGAGCACCTCGATCCCGGCCCGGGCCAGCGCGAGGACGTCGCCGCCGATCCCGCAGCAGAGGTCGGCCAGCCGCCGCACGCCCAGCTCGGCGAAGCGCCGGGCCCGCCACTCGGCGACGCTGCGCCGGGTGGACTGCTCGACGCCGTTGGGCGTGAAGTACATCAGGTCGGCGTCCGCGCCGAACTTCGTCCGCGCCCGCTGCCGCAGCCGGGCCTGCCCGAACGCCGCCGAGACCAGCTCCGCCGAGTGCTCCCGGCGCAGCCTGGTCGCCAGCGCCAGCTCCTCCTCGGGCGCGAACTCGCGCAGCTCGGCGAGCAGGGACTGCCCCTCGGGGGTCAGCAGGGGCTGCAGGTTCTCGGTCTCCACCCGCTCATTCTCCCCGGTCGGCGCGCCGGGCCGCCCGGGGTCGGCCAGCCCGGGGCGGACGGACCGGACCGGGGCGGCCGGGCGAGCGCACTGGTGGAGTGGGCCCTGATCGGACGCGCACGCGTGCGGATCATCGGCGGCGTCGTACGGGAGTGCGGCCCGGCAGCCGCCCGCGAGAACCGTTTCGGGCGCGTCGTTGGCACTCTGGTTGACTGAGTGCTAACCGCGGCCTATGGTCGTCCTTGGCACTCTCCACCAGGGGAGTGCTAACGCGAAGAAGCGTGTCTGACCCCCGCGACGGCAGGCCCGTAGGTTCGCCACTACCCGTTAGACAACCCCGTAATCTCCGAAGGGGAGCTCGGACGTGACCACCAGCAGCAAGGTTGCCATCAAGCCGCTCGAGGACCGCATCGTGGTCCAGCCGCTCGACGCCGAGACCACCACGGCCTCCGGCCTGGTTATCCCGGACACCGCCAAGGAGAAGCCTCAGGAGGGCGTCGTCCTGGCTGTCGGCCCGGGCCGCTTCGAGGACGGCCAGCGTCTGCCGCTCGACGTCGCCGTCGGTGACATCGTCCTGTACTCGAAGTACGGCGGCACCGAGGTGAAGTACCAGGGCGAGGAGTACCTCGTCCTCTCGGCGCGCGACGTTCTCGCCATCATCGAGAAGTAAGCAGCACCGAGAAGTAAGACGTTCCAGCCCGCCCCGGATCCGTGTCCCAGTGACAGGGGCCCGGGGCGTGGTTGTTGGTTCACGTAGTCCGGTGGCCGGCGTGCCGGTCGCAGCCCCGAGGGAATAGGGAACATGGCGAAGATCCTGCAGTTCGACGAGGACGCCCGCCGCTCGCTGGAGCGCGGTGTCAACAAGCTGGCCGACACCGTCAAGGTGACCATCGGCCCCAAGGGCCGCAACGTCGTCATCGACAAGAAGTTCGGTGCGCCGACCATCACCAACGACGGTGTCACCATCGCCCGTGAGGTCGAGCTCGACGACCCGTACGAGAACCTTGGCGCGCAGCTCGTCAAGGAGGTCGCCACCAAGACCAACGACGTCGCGGGCGACGGCACCACCACCGCCACCGTGCTGGCCCAGGCCCTGGTCAACGAGGGTCTGCGCAACGTCGCCGCGGGTGCCGGCCCGGCCGCCCTGAAGAAGGGCATCGACAAGGCCGTCGCCGCGGTCTCCGAGCACCTGCTGTCCATCGCCCGCGAGATCGAGGGCAAGGACGACGTCGCCGCCGTCGCGTCCCTCTCCGCGCAGGACACCCAGGTCGGCGAGCTCATCGCCGAGGCGATCGACAAGGTCGGCAAGGACGGTGTCATCACCGTCGAGGAGTCCAACACCTTCGGCGTGGAGCTGGACTTCACCGAGGGCATGCAGTTCGACAAGGGTTACCTGTCGCCGTACTTCGTCACCGACGCGGAGCGGCAGGAGGCGGTCCTGGAGGACCCGTACATCCTGATCAACCAGGGCAAGATCTCCTCCATCCAGGAGCTGCTCCCGCTGCTGGAGAAGATCCTGCAGGGCGGTGCCTCGAAGCCGCTGCTGATCATCGCCGAGGACGTCGACGGCGAGGCGCTGTCCACCCTCGTGGTGAACAAGATCCGCGGCACCTTCAACGCGGTCGCCGTCAAGGCCCCGGGCTTCGGTGACCGCCGCAAGGCGATCCTGGGCGACCTGGCCACCCTGACCGGTGCCACCGTCATCTCCGAGGAGGTCGGCCTCAAGCTCGACCAGGCCGGTCTGGACGTGCTGGGCACCGCCCGCCGCGTGACCATCACCAAGGACGAGACCACCGTCGTCGACGGTGCCGGTGACACCGAGGCCGTCGCCGGCCGCGTCGCCCAGATCAAGGGCGAGATCGCCAACACGGACTCCGACTGGGACCGCGAGAAGCTGCAGGAGCGCCTGGCCAAGCTGGCCGGCGGCGTCTGCGTCATCAAGGTCGGCGCTGCCACCGAGGTGGAGCTGAAGGAGCGCAAGCACCGCCTGGAGGACGCCATCTCGGCGACCCGTGCCGCGGTCGAGGAGGGCATCGTCGCCGGCGGTGGCGCCTCCCTCGTCCACGCCGCCAAGGTGCTGGAGGGCGGCCTGGGCCTGTCGGGCGACGAGGCGACCGGTGTCGCGGTCGTCCGCAAGGCGCTCGCCGAGCCGCTGCGCTGGATCGCCCAGAACGCCGGCCTCGAGGGCTACGTCATCACCCACAAGGTCGCCGAGCTGGAGGCCGGTCACGGCTTCAACGCCGCCACCGGTGAGTACGGCGACCTGCTGAAGGCCGGCGTCATCGACCCGGTCAAGGTCACCCGCTCCGCGCTGGAGAACGCCGCGTCGATCGCCTCCCTGCTGCTCACCACCGAGACCCTCGTGGTGGAGAAGAAGGAAGAGGAGGCCGACAACGGCCACTCGCACGGCGGCCACGGCCACTCCCACTGACGCCTGATCAGTGACCGCAGGCCCGGTCCGCGCCCCTCGGGGTACGGGCCGGGCCTGCGGCGTGTGGGGCGTTTGACTCTTCAACTATCAGTTGAATTTTGCATAAAGCAAAGATTGCCTTATAACTGAGGCATGATCGAGGCCCGCCACCTGCGCGTTCTGCGTGCCGTCGCCCGCACCGGCTCCTTCTCCGCCGCCGCCCGTGAGCTGGGCTGTACGCAGCCCGCCATCAGCCAGCAGATGAAGGCGCTGGAGAAGTCCGTCGACACCCCGCTGGTGGTCCGTTCGGGGCGCGGCATGCAGCTGAGCGAGGCCGGGCGGGTGCTCCTCAAGCATGCCACCGGCATCCTGGCCGGGCTCTCCGCCGCCGAGGAGGAGGTCGCGGCGATCGCCGGACTGCGGGCCGGGCGGGTGCGGCTGGTCTCCTTCCCCACCGCGAGTTCCACCCTGGTGCCACCGGCCGTCGCCCGGCTGCGGGACAGCCATCCGGGGGTGCGCGTGTCGCTGGTCGAGGCCGAACCGCCGGAGTCGCTGGCGATGCTGCGCGGCGGCGAGTGCGAGATCGCGCTGGCCTTCCGGTATCCGCAGGCTCCCGGCGGCGCGCCGACGCCCCTTCCGGCGTCCGCTCCCGGGCACGGCACGCCGCGCGAGGCGCGGGCCGAGGCCAATCTGGAGGCCCAGCAGCTCAGCGCCACCACCGACTGGTCCGACCTGGTGGTCACCCCGCTGCTCGACGACCCGATGGTCGGCCTGCTGCCCGCCGCGCACCCGCTGTCGGGGCGCGGCGACGGGCGCGGGCCGGTGGAACTCGCCGAACTGGCGGGGGAGCAGTGGATCGCGGGCTGCCCGCAGTGCCGGGGGCACCTGGTGGAACTCTGCGCGGGGGCGGGCTTCGAGCCCAGGATCGACTTCGCGACCGACGACTACCCGGCGGTGGTCGGCCTGGTGGCGGCCGGGCTCGGGGTGGCGGTGCTGCCGGGGCTGGCGCTGGAGTCGGTGCGCCCCGACGGCGTGTCGGCGGTGCCGGTGCGGACCGCCTCGGGGGCGCCGGCGGTGCGGCAGGTGGTCGCCCTGACCCTGCCGGACCTCGCCGAGGTGCCGGCGGTGGCGCTGATGCTGGAGCGGCTGGCGGGCGCGGCGGCCGGGCGCTGACCGGGCGTTCGCCCGGGCGGACCGGCGGCTCGAAGCGCCATGAAGGAACGTTTCTTCATGGCGCGGAGCGGGTGCGTGCCTAGCGCGGCAGCCCCGTCGGCGCGACCAGCGGTACTTCCACGAGGCGGTTGCGCGAGCGGCCCATCATCTCCTCGCGCTCATCCTCGGTCAGTCCTCCCCAGACGCCGTACGGCTCGCGGACGGCCAGGGCGTGCGCCGCGCATTCGGTGCGTACCGGGCAGCGCATGCAGACCTCCTTGGCGCTCGCCTCACGCGAACTCCGCGCGGCGCCGCGCTCCCCTTCGGGGTGGAAGAAGAGCGAGCTGTCCACGCCGCGGCAGGCCGCGGAGAGCTGCCAGTCCCAGAGATCGGCGTTGGGGCCGGGGAGGCGGGAGAAATCTGCCATGGCTCATTCCCTTCAGAGGCTCGCGGCCGCGGACCGGCCATCGGCGGGCGGGGCTGCACGGCACGGCGAGGCATCGATGCGCTGGTGTGGACACCTGGAAATATGACTTACGGCAACTCCATGGACAAGTCACCCACAGAGTTGCACAACAGTCAATGACCATACAAAAGCTATAAAAACGGGCAAAGTGGGCATGGAGTTCGGCAGGCGCAGACGTGGCAATCGGGTGGCCGACGGGCGCGCGACGATCCGTACCGGTGTGCGGGTGGTGCGCCCACCGCGCGCGAGCTGCACAAAAGAGCGGCGTGTGCACCGCGAGGTAGCTGATCGGTAACGGGTTGGCCACGTACAGTGGTGGAGATGGCCCTGAAAGCCGTAACTCATTCGAGTGACGGTCGTTGGAAGTGCGGAGGCGGTTAGCGGGCGCCGGACGTCGGGAACGATCGCGGGGAAGTTCAGGCGATCGGCACGGAGTCCGTCGCCAATCGGCCGTGTCGGAGAGATTCGTACCAGCCAGGAGGCTCAACGTGACGCGGATCAGCTGCGGAGGACGACGGTCATGACTTCCGTTCTCGTTTGCGACGATTCCCCGCTCGCCCGCGAGGCGCTTCGCCGCGCGGTCGCGACCGTACCCGGCGTCGACCGGGTCACCACCGCGACGAACGGGGAGGAGGTCCTCCGCCGCTGGGTGGCCGACCGCTCCGATCTCGTTCTGATGGACGTCCGGATGCCCGGCCTCGGCGGGGTCGAGACGGTCCGGCGGCTGCTGTCCGCCGACCCGGGCGCGCGGATCATCATGCTCACCGTCGCCGAGGACCTCGACGGCGTCGCCCTCGCGGTGGCCGCCGGTGCCCGCGGTTACCTGCACAAGGACGCCTCGCGCGCCGAGCTGCGGGCGACCGTCACCCAGGCCCTCGCCGACCCGACCTGGCGGCTCGCCCCGCGCCGGCTGCGCAGCCCCGACATGGGCGCCGCGCCGACGCTGACGGCGCGTGAGATCCAGGTGCTGGAGGGCATGAGCCACGGCCGCAGCAACGCCGAGATCGGCCGCGAGCTCTTCCTCTCCGAGGACACCGTGAAGACCCACGCCCGACGGCTGTTCAAGAAGCTCGGCGCCTCGGACCGCGCGCACGCGGTGGCCCTGGGCTTCCGGTGGGGCCTGGTCCGCTGACCACCGCCGGCTCCGCCGGCTGCGGCGCGCTCGTCGCGGTTCCCCCCGCAGGGGCGTGTGACGTTACGGTCCCGAGGTTGCACCATGGAGGTGTGGAGCACCTCGGGGACCAGCGGACAGGCACTGCGGCGAACCACGGAGCCGCAGCGCATTCGGCGGACGGCGCGACGGACGGGACCACCGACGGCAGCGGGGCGGGAGGTGGCACGGTGCAGGAGGGGCCGGTGGTGCGCGACGGCGCGGTGCCCGGCGTCGCACCGCATAACGTTCCGGTGCACAACTCCGGACGCGGTGCCGCGTTTTCCCGTTCGACCAGGCACCATGGACCGATGCGTGACGACGTTGCCGGTACTCCCGGCGAGGCTGACCCGGTGGAGGCCGAGCCCTCCGGTCCGGGCCGCGGTCCGTCGTACGCGGATCTCGGGGGCGGCGAGCCGGACCACGGCTCCGACCAGGGCCCCGAACACGGCCCCGACGACATCGGCCCCGGCCGCCCCCCGGTGCTCGGCACCGGCAGCTCCCCGTTGGTCGGCGAGCTGGTCGCGGCCGCCGTCCGGGGCGAGGGCCCGGCGATCGACGCGCTGCTCGCCTACGTCCACCCGCTGGCCCTGCGCTACTGCCGCGGCCGGCTGGTCCGGCTGCCGGGCGGGGCCCGGCACCACGTGGACGACGTCGCCCAGGAGGTCTGCGTCGCGGTGCTCTGCGCACTGCCGCGCTACCGGGACCAGGGCCGCCCGTTCGAGGCCTTCGTCTACGGCATCGCCGCGCACAAGATCGCCGATCTGCAGCGGGCCGCGATGCGCGGCCCCGGCTCGACGGTCGTCCCGCAGGACGACCTGCCGGAGGTGCCGGACGAGGCGCTCGGCCCCGAGGAGCGGGCGCTGCTCAGCAGCGACGCCGCCTGGGCCAAGGAGCTGCTCTCCAACCTGCCGGCCCGTCAGCGTGAGCTGGTGCTGCTGCGGGTGGCCGCCGGGCTGTCGGCGGAGGAGACCGGCGAGATGCTCGGGATGTCGCCCGGCGCGGTCCGGGTCGCCCAGCACCGGGCGCTCAGCCGGCTGCGGGCGCTCGCGGAGGAGTCCTCCTGATCGTCCGCCCTGGTGGGGGGCCGGAATGGCCCATGGGCGGTCGGTGTTGTCAAGGGCACACGAGGACACATTCGCGGTGCCAGTACCATGGGGTATCGGCGCCTGGGCGGGTCGCCAAAGTTCCGTGGGTGCGAGCGGGGTTTCCCTGGAGGTTCCTCCAATGGCACCGAGCTTTCGGCGGCCTGAGCGAGTGAGCGATGGAGTGCGCCCCCACCCTCAGGGCGCGAGCGGATTAGGCCGGCCACGGAAGGTACCCCCAAATGTCCTACAACGCCGCAGGCGTACCCGAGAAGTTCGCGATGCTCGGGCTCACGTACGACGACGTGCTGCTGCTGCCCGGGGCCTCCGAGGTGCTGCCGAACCAGGTCGACACCTCCTCGCGGGTCTCCCGGAACGTGCGCGTCAACATCCCGCTGCTGTCCGCGGCGATGGACAAGGTCACCGAGGCGCGGATGGCGATCGCGATGGCCCGGCAGGGCGGCGTCGGCGTCCTGCACCGCAACCTCTCGGTCGAGGACCAGGCCAACCAGGTCGACCTGGTGAAGCGGTCCGAGTCCGGCATGGTCACCGACCCGATCACGGTCGGCCCGGAGACCACCCTGGCCGAGGCGGACGCGCTCTGTGCCAAGTTCCGGATCAGCGGCGTGCCGATCGCGGACGAGTCGGGCCGCCTCCTCGGCATCGTCACCAACCGTGACATGGCCTTCGAGTCGGACCGCACCCGCCAGGTCCGCGAGATCATGACCCCGATGCCGCTGATCACCGGCAAGGTCGGCATCTCCGGCGAGGACGCGATCGGCCTGCTGCGCCGCCACAAGATCGAGAAGCTCCCGCTGGTCGACGACGAGGGCCGGATCAAGGGCCTGATCACCGTCAAGGACTTCGTCAAGGCCGAGAAGTACCCGAACGCCGCCAAGGACGCCGAGGGCCGGCTGCTCGTCGGTGCCGCCGTCGGCGCCAGCGCCGAGGCGTTCGACCGGGCCCAGGCCCTGGTCGAGGCCGGCGCGGACTTCCTGGTCGTGGACACCTCGCACGGCCACAGCCACAACGCGCTGGCCTGGATCGCCAAGATCAAGGCCGCCGTCGGCATCGACGTGGTCGGCGGCAACGTCGCCACCCGTGACGGCGCCCAGGCGCTGATCGACGCCGGTGTGGACGGCGTCAAGGTCGGCGTCGGCCCCGGCTCCATCTGCACCACCCGCGTGGTCGCCGGCATCGGCGTCCCGCAGGTCACCGCCATCTACGAGGCCGCGGTCGCGTGCCAGGCGGCCGGCGTGCCGGTGATCGGTGACGGCGGCCTGCAGTACTCCGGCGACATCGGCAAGGCGCTCGCCGCCGGTGCCGACACCGTGATGCTGGGCTCGCTGCTGGCCGGCTGCGAGGAGTCCCCGGGCGAGCTGCTGTTCATCAACGGCAAGCAGTTCAAGTCCTACCGCGGCATGGGCTCGCTGGGCGCCATGCAGTCCCGCGGCCAGGGCCGCTCGTACTCCAAGGACCGCTACTTCCAGGCCGAGGTGGCCTCGGACGACAAGCTCGTCCCCGAGGGCATCGAGGGCCAGGTGCCCTACCGCGGGCCGCTGTCCGCGGTGCTGCACCAGCTGGTCGGCGGCCTGCGCCAGACCATGGGCTACGTCGGCGCGGCCACCATCGCCGAGATGGAGAGCAAGGGCCGGTTCGTCCGGATCACCTCGGCGGGCCTCAAGGAGAGCCACCCGCACGACATCCAGATGACCGTCGAGGCGCCGAACTACACCAGCCGCTGACACCGCCCGACACCGAGGGACCCACCGCCACCCGGCGGTGGGTCCCTCGCGCTTGTCCGGGGTGCGGACCGGTGCCGTAGGGGAGGAAGCGAGGACGACCCCATCCGCGGAGCCAGATCAGGCCCGCGCCGAGCCGAAGGGGCCCGGACCGGTGCTGCCTGCCCGAGCCCTCGCGGACCCGGCCCGCGCCGAGCGCCCCGGAGGCGAGCGGGCGAAGATGCAGGGGACGTTGGAGCGACGACCGTCGGCGCCGGGCCAGAGCGCCCCGGAGGCGAGCGCGCGACTAGCACAGCGTGCGGGATACTGGGGGCGGCCGGGGTGACCCGGCGGGTATGAGCAACAAACCAGAAGGGCTCGAACGAAGTGACTGAGATCGAGATCGGGCGAGGCAAGCGCGGCCGCCGGGCGTACGCATTCGACGACATCGCCGTCGTCCCCAGCCGCCGCACCCGGGACCCGAAGGAGGTCTCGATCGCCTGGCAGATCGATGCCTACCGCTTCGACCTGCCGTTCCTGGCCGCCCCGATGGACAGCGTGGTCTCCCCGCAGCAGGCCATCGCGATCGGCCGCCTCGGCGGTCTGGGCGTGCTCAACCTGGAAGGCCTCTGGACCCGCTACGAGGACCCGCAGCCGCTGCTGGACGAGATCGCCACGTTCACCGACGAGGCCGCCGCCACCCGCCGCCTGCAGGAGATCTACGCCGCGCCGATCCAGGCCGACCTGATCAAGCAGCGGATCCAGGAGGTCCGCGACTCCGGCGTGGTCACCGCCGCCGCGCTCTCCCCGCAGCGCACCGCCGAGTTCTCGAAGGCCGTCGTGGACGCCGGTGTCGACGTCTTCGTCATCCGCGGCACCACCGTCTCCGCGGAGCACGTCTCCAGCGGCGCCGAGCCGCTGAACCTCAAGCAGTTCATCTACGAGCTGGACGTCCCGGTCATCGTCGGCGGCTGCGCCACCTACACGGCCGCGCTGCACCTGATGCGGACCGGTGCGGCCGGCGTGCTGGTCGGCTTCGGCGGCGGCGCCGCCCACACCACCCGTGGCGTCCTCGGCATCCAGGTGCCGATGGCCACCGCCGTCGCCGACGTCGCGGCCGCCCGCCGTGACTACATGGACGAGTCCGGCGGCCGCTACGTGCACGTGATCGCGGACGGTGGGGTCGGCTACAGCGGTGACATCCCCAAGGCCGTCGCCTGCGGCGCCGACGCGGTGATGATCGGCGCGGCGCTGGCCCGCGCCACGGACGCCCCGGGCAAGGGCTTCCACTGGGGCATGGAGGCCGTCCACGAGGAGCTGCCGCGCGGCAAGCGGGTCAACCTCGGCACGGTCGGCACCACCGAGGAGATCCTCACCGGTCCGTCGCACACCCCCGACGGCACCATGAACCTGTTCGGCGCGCTGCGCCGCGCGATGGCCACCACCGGCTACACGGAGCTCAAGGAGTTCCAGCGGGTCGAGGTGACGGTCAACCCGGCGCTCAACCACCGCTGAGCCGCCCCGCTGTGCGGGAGGCCCCCGCCGGACGCGTTCCGGCGGGGGCCTCCCGCGTTCAGTCCCGGGCGGCCGCGCGGCGGGTGAGCAGGAAGCCGCCGATCAGCGCGATGCCGTAGAAGACGGCGTCCAGCGAGTGGCGGTCGGCGCGCCAGTGGGCGAGGGCGTCCCGGAGCAGCGCGTCGTACGGACCGGTCGGCCCGGGCAGCCGGCGGGCCTCGCCGATCAGCTGGCCGAGGAAGAGCGCGCCGGCGGCGAGCAGCGCGCCCAGCGGGGGCAGGGCGTGGCCGCGGCCGCCGAGCCGGCCGAGCGGCAGGGCGACGGCGGCGGCCGGGGCGATGGCCAGCCAGCCGACGGTGCTCGCCGCCCGCGCCGGGGCGAGAC